>NZ_JACBAZ010000002.1:648834-973251 GCF_013391475.1 Oceaniferula marina
GGTCAGATGTCGGAGATCTTCTTCATGCTGATTATGCCATTCTGTTTTGCCCGTCTTGGTGTGAAGTGGATGCTTACCATTGGCATGAGTGCCTGGGTGGTTCGTTATGGCTTGTGGGGATTTGCCTTTGGTCAGGAGGGGCCACTGCTGACGCTGCCTATCTTTATCGGTATTTTATTACACGGTATTTGTTATGATTTCTTCTTTGTTACAGGGATGATCTACACAGACAAAAAGGCTCCTGCTGCGATCCGCAGTCAGGCCCAGTCCTTGGTCGTGATGCTCACCCAAGGTTTGGGCTTGGGTATTGGCGCCCAGTTGTTTGGGCGGTGGACGGCGGCGTGCACGGTTGATGGTAAAGTTGATTTCACCAAGTTTTGGTATGCTCCGGCAGTCTTTGCGTTTGGAGTGATGGTGCTGTTTTTCCTCTTGTTCTGGGATAAATTGAAGCCGGATACCAGTGCGGAAGAAGTAGCGAAGGCCGCCACTCCCGATGAAGAAAGTGCGATGTAGGTATTTTTTCGAAATATTGGGAGTTTGGATCACGTAGTTTGCTGCATGATTCAGCCAAGTCCGACCAATCAGCAGAATTTACATAGTCGTCGATCCGTGCTCAAGGGCCTTGCCGCCCTTGCCACGGTTCAAATTGTTCCCAGCCACATTGCCCTGGGTGGGCCGAAAGCTCCGAGTAATCAACTGACCAAGGGGATTATCGGTTGTGGTGGCATCTCCCGCTCCCATTTGCGGATGCCGGGCACCTTGCTCGCGCTTTGTGACGTGGATAGCCACCGTCTCCGGGACCGGATGGCGGAGGCCAAAAAGATGGGAACCAAGGACGTCAAAGGCTATGCGGATTTTCGTGACCTGATCGCACGTAAGGATATCGATATTGTGCATGTGGCGACTCCGCCTCATTGGCACGCCTTGCAAGCGATTGCCGCAGCCAAGGCCGGTAAGGATGTATGGTGTGAAAAACCGATGTCTCGCACGATTGGTGAAGGTCAGGCGATGATCGCCGCCGTAGAGGAGCAGGAGCGGATTTTCCGTCTGAATACTTGGTTCCGCTTCAAGTCACGCTACTACGGACTCAGCCGCCCGGCATCGGAAGCCTGGAAGGTGGTTCATCACAAGCTGCTTGGTGACGGTCCATATACCTTTAACCTCGGAACCTCCTTTGTGGGGAACTGGAAACTTGGTCAATGGTCAGGCCGTACGGATCTTACAGAGCAGCCGATCCCGGAAAACCTTGACTACAATTTCTGGCTTGGGCCTGCACCGATGAAGCCATACCACCCTCACCGGGTTCATGGTTCTTTCCGTGGATACTGGGACTACGATGGTGGCGGCCTCGGCGACATGGGTCAGCACTACCTCGACCCTTGTCAGTTTGTTCTGGGTAAGGATAATGAAAGTCCGGTTCATATCGAAGTGGACACCCAGAAGCAGGATATCGACGCCGTGCTTCCGTGGCGCCGGATTGAGATGACTTATGCGGATGGCACCAAGATCATTCTCGATGCAGAGAATAAACCGAAGGATCCGATTATTTCCGGACCCAAAGGAAACATCTACCGTCACTTCCGTTCCGATGTGGATGGTCTGAATGAGAAACTCAAGGAACTGCCTGGACCTCCGCCAATGATTACGGATTTCCATCAGTCGGTTCGCGAACGCAAGCCGTTTGCCCTCAACGAGCACAATGGATTCCGCTCTTGCACCTTGATCAATCTGGGCAAAATTGCCTTGCGTCTTGGTCGTCCTTTGCACTTTGATTCGAAGAAGCTGAAGTTCGTCAACGATCCGGAAGCCGACAAGTACATCAATCAGCCGATGCGTGGTCCTTGGAAAATCTAGGCGAGCATTCAAATAATCGAATCAGAATCAGACCAATTATTATTATATGACAACAAAAATTCTCTGTGCCGGTGCCGGCCACATGGGCCGATCCCACGCACTTGCTTATCACAATATCCCCGAATTCGAAATTGTAGGTATCTGTACCCGTAACGATGGTTCGGGAGATAAACTTAATGCGGAACTCGGTGTGGATTATCCATTGTTCGAGGACTTTTACGAGGCATTGAAAGAAACCAAACCCGATGCGGTTTCTATCTCAACCTACCCGGATACGCACGCTGCCTTTGCGATTGCAGCTCTTGAGGCTGGATGCCACGTGTTTGTCGAAAAACCACTCGCAGAAACCGTGGAAGAGGCTGAGAGCATTGCCGCTGCCGCTAAGGCCAACAACCGTAAACTGGTGATTGGTTACATCCTCAGGCATCATCCAAGTTGGCAGAAGTTTATCGAGATGTCCCATGAGCTTGGGAAGCCGCTGGTGATGCGCATGAACCTGAACCAGCAATCGTTCGGGGGCAACTGGGAGACGCATAAGAACCTGATGTCTTCCATCTCACCTATCGTCGATTGCGGAGTGCACTACGTCGATGTGATGTGTCAAATGACCCGCTCCAAACCCGTGCGTGTGTCTGGACTCGGAGCGCGTTTGAGTGATGAACTACCCGAAGGAAAAATCAACTACGGCCATTTGCAGGTCACCTTTGAAGACGGATCGGTCGGTTGGTATGAAGCCGGTTGGGGCCCGATGATGAGTGAGACTGCCTTTTTCGTGAAGGATGTGGTCGGACCCAAAGGCTGTGTGACCATTGAGGCCAAAGAGGCCGCTGGTGAAGGTGCCTCCGCGGATGTGGATGCCCATACCAAGACCAATACCCTGCGTCGTCACTTCTCGGACCTTGATGAGAATAATCAGTTTGTTCGCAAGGACGAGTGGACGGAAACCGGGGATGAACCCGATCACGATGCGCTGTGCCAGCGCGAGCAGGAGTTTTTCCTGAATGCGATCCAGAATGACGTTGATCTCAGTGATCATGTCGGGGACGCCGTCAACTCGATGAAGATCGTGGTGGCTGCAGACAAGTCATTCCGCACCGGTGAGACGATCACTTTGTAGTTTTTTGCCTGCTTATTTTTTCAAACCCACTGGTGTTCTGCCAGTGGGTTTTTTATGGGACGAGCCGATCGATTGGCATGGCGTGTAAGGATTGCGGGAGACTCAGGGTATTGATGGTGATGAAAATGAGTAAACGGATACTGATCCGGCTGAGTGTGTGTTGGCTGGGCCTTGCGCCCATTGCCGGCGCTGGTGAAGAGCTGCCTACTTGGAAACCCTTGTTCAATGGTAAGGATCTCAGCGGTTGGGTGGACGTCAATACCTCGCCTGATACTTGGAACGTAAAAGATGGGCTGTTAGTTTGCGAAGGAAAGCCTATCGGGGTGATGCGTAGTGAAAAACAGTATGAGAATTTTATTCTGCATATTGAGTGGCGGCACATGGAACCCGGTGGAAACTCGGGGGTCTTCGTCTGGAGTGATGGATCTCCGGCGAAGGGACAGCGCTTGCCCAAGGGGGTGGAAGTGCAGATGCTGGAGCTCGATTGGCCGAAGCTCCATCCGGATAAACAAGGGAATCCACGTCCGATGGCATACGTGCACGGTGAAGTGTGGGGGACCAACGGATTAGTGACCAAACCCGATAATCCAAGGGGGATTCGGAGCCAGTCGATTGAGAACCGGTGCAAGCCGAGGGGACAGTGGAATGTATATCAGGTGGTTTGCGTGGATGGGGTGATCAAGCTATCTGTGAATGGTAAATTCGTAAATGGGGTAAGTCAGGCAAGCCAGAAAAAGGGCTACCTGTGCCTTGAGTCCGAAGGTGCGGAAATTCATTTCAGGAATATCAGAATTCTCGAACTTCCTCCCGGGGTGACCCGTTCTGACCAGATCGCTCCGGATGTGACTGTGGAACCAACATCCAAATAGAGGCTCAAAGAATAAGAGATTCGAATGGCATTCAGCCCGGCATAAGGCTCAATTTTATTGACGAATGCCTAATTTCCTTCATTTTCTAGCAAACGTCACCCCCTGAAAACCACCGGACTTGATCCGGGCAGATCCAGAACACCTACGATGGACGATCGATATCAAATCATACAGCGCACGGCCGAGTTACCTTACGGGGTTCGGTATGAAGCAACCGACACCTTGATTAACCGCAAAGCGGAAATTCATCGATTTAAAAAACCGGGTGAGGATGCACCCAAGGACTGGGAAAAAACGTTTAATAAATACTCGGGTGCCCTGACGACCCTGAGTCACATGGGCTTGCAGATCATTTATGACCGCGGCGTGGATGAAGAGGGCCCCTATTTGATTCGACAGCTTGTGGATGAGCCTAACCTTACCTCCCGGCTGAAAGAGGGGCCACTGAGTGAGTATGAATTTTGGGAACTGGCCCAGCAATTACTGGATATCCACACGGCGGGTTTACCCAAGGACTTTTTCCACGGGGCTCTGGATCTGGATCAGATTTGTTATGCCACTCGCCCAGGGGGGGAAAAACGTTACTACATTTCCAACTTCGGCTTGCCCGAGTTACACAACCAAATCAATGGAAGTCAGGAGTATTTTGGCTCACCCTGTTTAGTTTCTTTGGAGCAGGCGGATGGTGAGGGGCCAAGCGAATCCGCTGAAATTTTCTCGATTGGACAACTGCTGTACATGAGTTTGTCCGACAACCATCCTTTCGCGGCCAACCGGGTGGATGAAATGGCTGAACTCCATAAAAATTATCCGCTCGCACCCATCCATTTGAGTCGTCAGGACATTCCCAAGGCGATGTCCGACTGGCTTTACCGGATGACGACCATTGATGCGAAGGATCGTTTTGCCACCTACGCGGATGCTTTGCATCACCTTCCGGCGCCGCAACAGACGGCTCCGGTTCCGGTGATCCCTACCACGACTACCCAGCAGCAAGTGAACACCCCGCTTGGGCAGACGACCACGGTACAGCAAACGGTGAACCCATTGACCGCAGCCCAGGCGGTGAATCCACAGACCGGAACCCAGGCTGTTGGGTTTACGACCACAACCCAAGCCGTGACAGCATCAGCCGGTGCAAGTTCGGCCAAACAAGGAAATGCTCTCAAGCAACTTCTTCAGGAGCCTCTGATTATAGGGGGTGCGGTGCTGGTGATTATTCTCATCGTCGTTGGTGCCATGGTGTTCTCCGGGGATGACGATCCGGCGACGGCTGACGCCAAAGAAAAAGTAGAAGAGAACAATGTCAGTGGCGATTCCCTTGATGATGGAAAAGTCGACGACAAGGATGACCAGCGCTCGACCTTGGCGAAGGGCTTGATTGCGGCATTGAACTTTGATGACAGTTTGCTGGCAAAGAATGACCGGAAAATCAAAGTGGAGGCATTGAAGTCAGCACCAAAATTTGAAAAAGGACTCTATCAAAAAGGTTTGGTGCTCGATAAGGAACATTACTATCGCTTGCCGATGGCCGATGTTTTATCCGATGATACCTCGTCCGGTTTTAGTATTTCCTTTTGGGTGAAAAACCTCAACCAGCAGGAACCGGCATTCATTAGTGACAAGCCATGGAGCGATGGTGAGTCGACCAAGGTCGCAGGAAAGGATGATAAGGAAATGTGGCAGTGGACCCCGGAAAATGCCGCAGCCAGAGAGAAAGCTCGTCGTAACTGGAGCATGGTGACGATGGTGTTTTCCCAGAAGAACAAAAAGGTGACGGTCTATACCAATGGTGAAATGGTGGGAGCTTCCAGCACGGATGCCATCAAGTCTCTGGATGAGGAAAAGTATCTCTACATCGGTTGTGACAGCCGGCAGCAGTTTAATTTTGCGGCTCCGACGGTGATTGACCAGCTTTACATTTGGAACCGCAAGCTGAGCTCCAGAGAAATCCGGACGATGTTCAAGGAAGATTTCACCTACTGATTGAGGGCGACACTTCCACTGCTTTTGCGAGAGCTTAAATGAGCTTGGGAGTGGATAGATGGATCGCAAGGGGGTGCCATGAACTCAGGGATACTCGTTGACCACGAAGTGCTTTTCCTCACAGCATAACGAGGTTCCAATCGTCTCGTGTGTTTTGCGGAGTGGTATAGTGCCCCTGCCGCGAGTTATGATTGGGCAAGCTCTGTAGTTCTCGTGCTCCATCATCAGCCCTTCAGCTGACCCTTAAAAAAACCACCCCTCGGGTCCGAAGACCCAAGAGGTGGAAAACACGTTATTGAAAATGAAATAACACTTATATATGTCAGCAAATGGCAAAAGGTTACATAAAAAGTGCAACTTTTTTTTCGTTGCGACTCGAGTTGAGTTCGGTAAATCAGCGGGAATGAGTCATACCAAGTAGTAAAACATCCGGAACTCTCATGGATCACGCAGTGCTTTTCCAAGTATCTCAATAACGATCAATCGTCTCGTCTGTTTTGCGGAGTGGCATCACTTCTGACTGAATGTTAACGACTTGTGTCGTTTTCTTTCGAGTGGCATTATACCATTCTCCCAGTTAAATTGGCAGAATGGTTTAAATTTAAGATGATGAGTCAGTCAGCAAGCTGAACGGCAAGGGGGCACTGAATCTTTTAGATTTTATCGTTGTTGCGCGTCGGTTGCATAGCCCGCTATGCGCCTTCCTTGCGCCTAGTTAAAATCGAAAACCTTCAGTGCCATTCAGCCAATTTAACTGATCAAATGGTATTAGATGCGGAGGAAAATCCGCTTCCGATAGAGAAATACAAGCAGGATGAATTCGACAACCAATATGCCCAGTGCCAGAACCACCGGCTCCCACGTTGATGAGAGCCTCCCGACTCCGCCGAAAAAGAACCCGGACACTGATGCCATCGGAACGATGCGACAGATCAGGTAAATCGTCAGCGGGTTCATTCCGACAATCTGCAGAGGAAGACTCCAATCAGGGCGTGGTTTGAAATCGATGCCGAGGTGGAAGATCCCCAGTAGAATCATGGCAATGCCTCCGGCTAGTAAATTGAAGGAGCTGGTCCAAGCTGCCTTGATCGGTGGATAACCCAGGTGCCAACAAAGAGCTCCTAGTGAAATCAGCAGTCCTCCTCCCAGCAGTAGTTGAATGACACTTTTGAATTGAGGCACGGCCCTATTGCGGAGCTGTTCGCCGCACAGACAGCCAAGCAAGGCGAGAAAACCGGCGGAGAAGGCACAAAGCCACCCTTCCGGATCGAAACTTCCTCCATACAGGTGGCCAGGAAGCCATTGTTGGTCGATCCAGGCGTTGATGATGCCGTCCGGTGTGAACTGACCGGCTCCATGACCTGGCACGGGCACAAGCAGCTGAAGAGCTGCAACGGCTAGCAGAATTCCCCCTGTCCATAGACAACGTGCACGAAATGAACGGGTGAACAAAAAGACGAGGGCGGCTGTTCCATAGGCAATGCCGATGGTTCCGAGTACGCTGGCAAAGCGGGTTTGATCCCCTTTGAAATCGAGTAGGCCGTTGTAAAGTAACCCTAACAGAATGAGGATGGCTACGCGTTTGAAGGTTTGAATTGTTAGTTTTTTTCTACTGATTCCACGATCTTGTTTATTTTTGAGGGCGTAGGGAATGGCCACCCCTGAGACGAAGACAAAGATAGGGAAAATCAGATCGTAGGCACGCAAGCCGTCCCAGGATACATGATGCATCTGCTTCCCCCACCAGACGAGGGCCGGATGATTCGTGGTGTGGGCCAAGGCTCGAAACAAGGTATCCAGACCGATGATCCATAACATGTCAAATCCCCGGAGGGCATCAAGCGAGCGCAGTCTGACCGGAGGCGATGATCTGTTGGTTTCCATAACGTGCCATCATTTTTGGCAATGCCGTGGTTTAGGCAAGAAAAACCATTGGCGGAGCTAATACCACTCCGCAAAACAGACGAGACGATTGATCGTTGTTGAGGTATTTGGAAAAGCACTGCGTGATCCATGAGAGTTCCGGATGAATGACTCCTTTGGCTTTGTTTCTCCTTAGTCATGGTGCCCGCACCATTCCTTCGTCGTGCCTTACCAAAGAACGCATTCATCTCGGCCATCGCCCCGTCTGTTTACTACTTGGTGTTAGGCTGAGAAGCCAAGGACAAAAAATTCTCCGGCCATGTTTCCATAGCCGGAGAATGAAAGGCGTGGAGATTGGTCGGTTATTTCCGACGGCGGAGGATCAGTGCGAGACCACCCAGCCCGAGGAGAGTCACAGCGCTTGGCTCGGGAACCGACATGGCGTCTGCGATGGAAAGACCGGTTCCTCCGTTGTAGATCTCGCCGATTTCGGCATTGCTGAGAGCTCTGCGGAAGATGGCGGCGTCATCATGCGCTGCGTTGGATACGGCATCATCGGTGCCGAAGTTGGCTTCTCTCCACCAGACACCATCCTGAACGGCGATGTTGAATGAAGGGCTGAGAGTGTCGTTGACGGCGACGGCCCCATTGACCCAGAGCGAAAGATCGGTGCCTGTTCGAACCAGTGCAATGTGGTTCCAAGAGCTTCCATCCCATGTCCCGGCAGCCCCGGTGCTGGAACTGAGTGAGGTGGTTCCGTCGGGTTGTTGGGCTCGGACTTCAATGCCGCCGCTGCCAAGCAGATAAATTTGAAGCCCGCCCGAGTTTCCTCCTGCATTCCGTCCACCGGCATTCCATAAACGGTTACCGGTGGTTGCGTCTTGTTTGGTCCAGAAGGTGAGTGAATAGTCTCCGGTTCCGGGGAGAAAGGTGCTGTTGATGATGGACGGATCACTGGCTGAGCGAGGTGTTCCGGCACTGGTCGAGGTATCGAGAGCGCTGCCAAATTTGCCACTTACTGTCGAGAGGGGATTCCTGCTGACATTGTCCTCGTTGCCGTCGCCAGTCCATTGGTCGGTGACGGTGGTGGAGGTGACGGTATCGGACTCAAAGGTGTAGTAGAGTTCTAATCCGGTGGATGAGACGGCCCCGATGGCTGCTTGCGTCAAGGATGCAAGCGCGGCTAGCGTTGTGGTTTTTTTCATATATACGTGGATTGTTCGTTTTTCGATATCATCACCAGGCATAAAACCCATGGTGATCAACCCATATACATGCCGATTGAAAAAAGGTAACGGGGGGGAGATGAGATTTTTTCGAACAAATCATGGTGCCAGAGGAAGCACGGACTCCCAGGTCAACCCAACCCGGATTTCATCGAATTTGACCGGGAAGTTGGCTGAGGAACTTCCGGAACGCACCATGAGTCGATCAAAATCTGGAACATTTTGATAGCGGATTTGAGGGCGTTGTTTGGTGTCGGGCTGATTCAGGTCGGGGTCAAAAAAGACATCGGTGAGCTTTTTTGTTTGATTGAGCCGGATGACAAAGAGGTGGGTTTGGTCGTCGGTAGGGATGGAGAAAATGTCTTGGTCTTTGCTGGTTGCGTATCGGGAACCGTAAGAGTTGACGGGGCTGAGTTCTCCGCAGAATAATTGCTCACGGAACTCATTTTGGTAGAGCAAAAAACCAGAAAATGAGTTGGATAGGTCATTGGCCGGCTGTTGCATCAGAAAACTGATGTAGATGGTGCCATCTTTTGGTAATTCATCATGATCGGGGATGATGACAGCTCCTGCACCAGTGACGCCGGTCGATTGGATACACCCGCCAACGCTGGCTAGTGTGTGCCCACTTTTTTTGTAGCTCAGACCTTGGTTGAGAAAGTGTCCTCTCCCTTGCCATTGGGAAACCTTCCCCTTTCCACGATAGGGGGTATTGTGAATGGGCCCTTCTTTATAGTGTTCAAAGCTTTCGGCAATACGGAGTAGGGCCGGGGTAGATGCGGGGTCACGAGGATCGGTTCCATAATGCTTTTCGATGACGTCAGGAACTCCGTCCTTATCCGAGTCTATCAGATTGGGGTCCAGAGGGATCTTGAGGCGGTGGGCGAGATATTCCGTGCCTTTCATTTGGCCGTTTTTGAGGATGGCAGCTTGTTGGCCAGCGATGAAGGATGTTTTTTGATCGTTGGATGCCTTGGCCTTGACCAGGCCTTCGATGACGTGGATCTCAGTCCCCAAATGGGTTCCCGTGGATGTGACAAATCGGGTGCCGAGGTCGACAACCTTGCCTTCATTGGTATTGATGACGAAGCCGTGGGCATATTCAGGGGCATAGGTTTTAACTCGCCCCTTGTGGAGGAATACCTGATCCGGGCCGTCGATGCGTAAGTTGGCCGGGCCATTGATATCGAGCCGTGCACCGCCTCGCATGGCAAGTCCGATTTCAGCACCTTTTGGGATCGTTAGTTCACCTTGATTGACAAGAGCCCCGATGCGCAGCCCTGCTTCATCAGCCAGGATGTTGGTGTCGGTGATGGTGGCGACACTACTCGACTCCGTGATGGTGCTTGGATCCGTGTGATTGCCCCGTGTGAGAAAATAGGCCAGCGTGAGGGCCGTGGCCAAACAAGCCGCAGCAGGGAGCATCCACGTTGTTTTCTTGGAGGCATGTGGTGTGATATTGTCCGTTGATGGTGACCCAGAGCTGCTTTGGCGGGGGGTGAGTGGTGCTGGCAGCGGGTCTTCCAGCTCAAGGCTGGTTTCCGTCATCAGAGCCTGCATGTATTCCTTCATATGTTCCGGCGACTCGTTGAGCGCTTCTTGAAAGGCACGCAACTCGTCCTCGGAGACGTCATCACGCCCGATGCGGTCGATCCATTCTGGCCAATTATGATTCATGATGGGTGATGTGGTTAATGTTTATACTTGTGATCGGGCGCAGGGTAACGGGGTTTATGGAGAATTCGTTGAATTCTTTTGTTCCTCGAGACGTGTGAGAATACATTTTCTCAGGCGGTTCCGGACGCGGTAGAGTTTTTGTTTGAGTGCCGGGATGCTGAGGTTTTCAGTGACGGCGGTATGTTCCATCGGGATTTGTTGGCGATAGCGCTTGTCGATGAGTTGTTGTGCGTTTTCGGGTAGAATCTGGACACATTGTTTGAGGGCTGCCAGCCAAGGTTGGATGTCATGGGTTTCCTCTTCCGCCATATCAGCCAGCGATTCAAGCAAGCCGGTATCGAGAGTGGTCCATTGTGTTTTTTTATGCCGGCTGAGGTAATTGAGACATTCAAACCGGGCGACGGTAAAGGCCCAGGCTTTGAAATTGGTCCCAGGTATAAAGGCCTCCTGCTTGCGATAGAGGATGATGTTGACATCCTGCAGGGTGTCGCGGGCATCCTGCGGGTTGAAGATCATCGAGCGGATGAAGGCGTAGAGTGCAGCTTGGTGATCGATGACCAGCTGGTCAAAGGGTTCAGGTTCATCCTTACTTTGGTTGGTGAATTCTGCGGGCATGAGCAAGGAAGAAGAAAAGCACCGAATTGTGCGACAGCGCACGACCTTATGCGATATGCATCAGTAGCACAAAGCAAATTGTGGCATACGTGTGGTCACAAAGAGAGAAATACATAAAACGCGATAGACCGTGATCTGACGCGTTCGAAAATGCCCAGTCGTAGGGGGGCGACTTACCTGCGTCGGCGTATGATCAGAGACATGCCGCAGAGAGCCAGTAGGCTAGAGGATGATGGTTCTGGGATTGCAACTTCAGAAAGGCTGGTCGCGACAATCAGGTTGTCCCAAGTGGCGGATCCTCCACTGCCCAAGCGAACCGCGGTGCTCCAGTTGGTGCGGGTGAATGCCATGGTGACATCCGCAGTTCCTCCGGTGCCGTCCCAAGAATCGGCCCCATCCGGATCCACCCATAATCCGAGCAAGTCATTATCGAAATCAACGACCGCCGCAATGCGGTAGCTGACACCGTCAGTGAGGCTGATCGAACCGGTGACGTTGGTTCCACTGATCGAGTCTTGAATACCGATGGTATCAGTGGCCGCTCCGCCACCGTGGACGCCAAAGAATATACGTTCGGCTCCGAAGTCATAAGAGCTCATGCCGCTCCATGAAGCACTGGCTGACCGGGTCATGTCACTGGCAAAATAGACAGCCCCACTCCCTCGGAAGCCTCCTGAGCGTTCGGTTGTATCACCATCCCCCGTCCCTGATCCTTCATCGGGTCCGTTGAATTCACGTTTAGCGCTGCTGTTATTGGTTGTTAGTATTCCGCCACTGACTGCAGGGCTTCCCGATGTGCTATCCCAGTCAGATGTCGTGGCGGTATGCATTTGGGTCAGGTTGTTCCAGTCCCAATGGGTTCCTCCGTTTTGATTATTGATAGCTCCGTCTGTATCAAAGGTTTCGATGCCGATGGTAGCAGCTCCAGAGATGGCGGAACTTAAAGCGAGAATACTGGTAATCGTTCTGAGTGTCATGGAAGGGTGTGTTTGGGGTGAACCCCATGGAATGAATCCAGTCGGGGACAAGTTGTATCCTCGGGAGAAAGGATACTGAGTAATCCTGACTATGATAATTTTTCCTGCTGAGACAAGAAAAAAGTTACTAGCACAATGCTTGCGTTGTTGAAGGCTGGTTTATTCCACCGTCACACTCTTGGCGAGGTTGCGTGGTTGGTCGATGGCACAGCCACGGATCCGGGCGACGTGATAGGCGAAGAGTTGAAGGGCAACTGCCGCTGGAATGACGGCGGTGTAATGTGGGCATTCCGGGATTTCGATGACATGGTCACATGCCTTGCGCGCTTCTTCATTGCCCTTGGTAATCACGCCCAACACTGGAGCGCTTCGGGCTTTGCATTCGGCAACATTGCCCAAGGACTTGTCCTGCCCCGGGCCATTATTGAGTAGCGCAATAACAGGCATGGATTCTTCTAACAGAGCTATTGGCCCATGTTTGAGTTCCGCAGAGTGATACCCTTCGGCGTGAATGTAGGAGATCTCTTTGAGCTTGAGGGCGCCCTCAAGTGCGACCGGGTACATGTATCCACGACCGATGTAGAAGGCATTATCGTAGTGGGCGTATTCGGCTGCAACCTTGGCAATTTCATCGTTGTTTGCCAAGACGGCTTCAACGAGTGAGGGGATGGCTTCGATCGCTCGGGCGATTTGGATGCCGTTCTCACGGGAAAGCCGGTGGGCGCGGGCAAGTTTGAGTGCCACCATGAGTAAGACGGAGACTTGGCTGGTAAAGGCCTTGGTTGACGCCACACTGATTTCCGGTCCGGCATGCAGGTAAATTCCACGTCCCGTTTCACGGGCGATGGTGGATCCGACCACGTTGACGAGAGCAGCGACCAGGGAGCCTTTGTCGACGGCTTCGCGCACTGCGGCCAGGGTGTCAGCCGTTTCGCCTGACTGGCTGATGGCGAGCACCATGTCCCGGCTGCCGACGATTGGGTTGCGGTAGCGGAATTCGGCGGCTTGTTCGACCTCAGCCGGGATGCCGGCAAAGTCCTCGACGGCATATTCTCCGATGAGACCGGCATTCATCGAGGTGCCACAGCCAACCACCAGAAGGCGTCGGATGTCGACCAACTCTCTGGGGCTGAGGTTGAGGCCGGAAAGGATGGCGGTTCCACGGGTGGTATCGATCCGCCCACGGATGGTGTTGCGGATGGCTTCGGGTTGTTCGAAGACTTCCTTGAGCATGTAGTGCTCGTAGCCACCTTTTTCGGCGGCATCAGGTGACCAGTCGATTTCTGCCGGCGTGCGGGTTACAGTGCCGGCACCGAGGCTGCGGATATCTACCTGACTTCCTTCAATTCGGGCGATATCATCGTCGTCAAGATAGATGGCCTGGCGGGTATGGGTGATGATGGCGGAAGCATCCGATGCGATGATGGTTTCATCTTTTCCCAGACCGATGACGATGGGTGAGCCCCTTCGGGCGACAATCAGAACCCCGGGGCGATCGACGGCCATGCAGGTGATGCCGAAGGTTCCCTCTACTTCTTTTAAGGCCGCGGTAACCGCTCCGAGTAGATCCTCACCATTGTAATGGTGTTCGATCAGGTGGGCGAGCACTTCGGAGTCGGTTTGGGAGCTGAAGCTGTTGCCTTCCGCTTTCAAGCGATCGCGCAGGGCGTTATGGTTTTCGATGATGCCATTATGAACGAGAGCAATTTTTCGCTTTGGCCCTTGGTGAGGGTGGGCATTGTCGGTTGTTGGCGGTCCATGCGTTGCCCAGCGGGTGTGGGCGATGCCGGACTTGGCTTGGTTGAGTCTGCTGAGTTGTTCGTCTTGTTCGATCAGTTCGCTGAGCCCGGAGACCTTTCCGCTTTGTTTACGGATAAAGATCTCTTCATTGCTTGCCAGAGCGACTCCTGCGGAGTCATAGCCGCGATATTCGAGTTTTTTCAGGCCGCTGATCAGGACGGGCATGGCGGCGCGTTTGCCGGTGTATCCTACGATTCCACACATGGTAAATTGGGTTGTTCGTTAATAAGTGATGAGGGTTTGTATTTACGACTCAAGGTCGCGCTGCACGGTTTCGTTAGGACGGGTGCTGGAGTTCGGGCCGAGTTTTCGGCCGGGGTAGATCGCAGTGTGGATCCCGGTATGAGTTCCGTCACCGACGATGGCTCCAAACTTGCGTCTGCCGGTATCGATCAGAGACCCCTTCACGGTGCTTCGGTGGTTGAGTCCGTCGTGACGAAGGTTTGAGGTGATGGTTCCAGCTCCGAAGTTTACGTGATTGCCAATGACTGAGTCACCAACGTAGCTGAGATGTCCGATCGAGCTTCCGTGTCCGACGATCGAGTTTTTGATTTCGACCGCTTGACCGATGTGGCATTGGTCGCCGATGGTGGTGGAACCACGCAGGTAGCAATTCGGGCCGATTTTGCAGTTTTCTCCGATTACACAATTGCCTTCAATGACAACGCCCGGGAGAATCCTTGAGCCTTTACCGAGATGCACGATGCCATCGATATGAGCTGCCGGGCTGATATCGCCGGAGTGATTATTCTGATCTAACTTTGAAACAATCTGCTCGTTGACCTGAATGAACTGCCAGGGGAAGAGGATGAGGAATGAATCGTCAGATGCAGTGACCGCCGGCCCACTGGGGTCTCCGGCCCACGCGAGGATGTCTCCATCCGCCGATTTGAGAACGAAGCAGGCTGTGGAGGTGCTGAGTTGCCGGGCAAAGGCCTCCCAGTCGGCTCGACTGATCCATGCGTTTTCGATTTGGCTGGCATGCTCGATATGGGAAACCGATGACGCTTGTTGCGTTTGTTGGTTGCGCAAGGTGGTGCCGGCAATGAGCTGTTGGCTGCATGGGGTGTTCTGGTGTAGTGGCCAGAGTTGCTCTCCCTTGGCAGGTATGAATGTGAGTTCCATAGCTTGTATGTGTTAGGCTCCGATGGTGTTTTGAATGGCATTGGCGATGAGTTCAGCCTGAGTCTTGGCAAGTTCGGCGTCTGAGCACTCGGTGAGCACGCGAATTTTGCGTTCGGTTCCCGAGTAGCGGACCAGCACGCGGCCTTTGTCGGCGAAGCGTGTCTCAGCTTCTTGAATGGCTTTGTGAACCTCCGGAATACTTTCGATCGGTGGCTTTTCCTGAACGTCGAGCCCCAACAGAACCTGAGGATAGATGTCCATACAATCGGCTAACTCGGATAAGGCGCTTCCGCTTTCGCGCATCATCGCCAGCAACATCAGTGCACTCATGATGCCATCGCCGGTGGTGGCGTGATCGGAGTAGATGATATGGCCGGAATTTTCCCCACCGAGATTGTATCCTTTTTCGCGCATGCGTTCTAACACAAGTCGGTCGCCGACCCCGGTTGTTTCCAGAGTGATGCCATCTTGGCTGAGTGCATCACGCAGGCCGAGGTTGCTCATGACCGTCGCCACCAGCGTGTTCCCTCTGAGTTTGCCCTGGGCATGGAGGGCCTTGGCACAGAGGCAAAGCACGCGGTCGCCATCGACCACGGATCCGGTTTCATCACAGAAGATCACGCGGTCGGCATCTCCATCGAAACAGATGCCAACATGGGCACCGTGCTGTTTGACGGCCGCTGCCGCATTTTCAGGATGTAGGGCACCGCAGTTTTCGTTGATGTTCTGACCGTCCGGACGGGTCGATAGTTTGATGACTTCCGCTCCGAGTTCTTCAAAAATCAGAGGGCCGACGTAGTAGCCGGCACCATTGGCGCAATCGATGACGATTTTCAACCCGCGCAGGGAGTTGGCACCGACCGCATTTTTGGTGAATTCAATGTAGCGGCCCATGGCGTCATCGATCCGGATCGCTTTGCCGAGATCGTTTTCCGGATGGGGGAGTTCTTCGCCGAGGATGAGTTTTTCGATTTCCAGTTCCAAGGCGTCGCTGAGTTTGTATCCGTCCGGGCCGAAAATCTTGATGCCATTGTCTTGGTAGGGGTTGTGGGAGGCGGTGAGCATGATGCCGGCATCACAGCTCATCGAGCGGGTTAGGTGGGCCACCGCGGGGGTGGGAGCGGGGCCAGTAAGCAGGACGGTCGAGCCCTCGGAAACCAGTCCGCTGGTGATCGCTGTTTCAAGCATGTATCCCGAGAGTCGGGTGTCTTTTCCAATCACCACCTTGTGGCGGCGGTGGCCATTGGTGTCGAGGACGCGTGCGACGGCGCGTCCGATTCTGAGGGCTACTTCCGGTGTGATCGGCCATTGGTTGGCGATCCCCCGGATTCCGTCGGTTCCAAAGAGTTGGGTGTTCATTTGTTCGTGTTGTGTTTTTTTGAAGTGATATTGCGCTTAAAAACGTAAAATGACGCTTCGTGCTGACCATGCCAGAACATCTGCTGTAAGTAAAGATATTTAGTTCAAAAAAAAATGAACCTAATGGGGGTGCTGGACACAAAAGAGCGGACAAGGTTTCCCTTGCCCGCTGTGATTTGTATTTGGCTGGTTGTTTGCTGCCAGCAATGGGGTTCTGAGCTTACCTGCGTCGGCGAAGAAGCAGGCTGAGTCCTCCGAGCCCAAGTAGGCTGATGGATGAGGGTTCTGGCACGGATTCGATGATGATGCCGGCAACGGAACCGCGGAGCGTGCCATTTCTGGTGAAGGTCAGGGCGATACCATCCTGGTCGCCAGTGAATACGTCACTTTCGTAGGTGTGGGCACCTTGGCTTCCTAGTGCGACTCCCGCAAATGAGGTGTCACTGGTATTTCCTCCACTCGGCGTGCTTGAGGAGAGCCAACCGCTTTCTCCGGTGACGTCCCCCGTAGTGACGGTGAGTGGGTTGAAGCCAGTGGCATTATCTGTCGATCGGAGAATAACCATGCGGTAGCTTGTCGCTCCCACAGTCGTCAACCAGTTGCTGATGCCCGTCAGGTGAATATCGTTTTGAGAGTCGTTTCCATTATCGTCGAGGTATCCGCGGAAGACACTCTGGTCAGATGCTGTGCTACTATTGATGTAAGTTCCTCCGGCATCGTGGCGGATGTTGATCGTTGCTCCGTCGGCTGCAAAACTTGTGCCATCGCCAGACCAGTCGTTGACACTTTGATAATCCCATGAGGTGACGGTGCCGATCGCACTGACGTAGCCGTCTGTGTTGGCGGGTTGCCCTTGCCGTTGGGTTCCGAAGTTAATCGCGATTTGGGCGGCCTGTGAAGCGGCACAGCTCAATGCCATGAACACGGCGATACTTGTGGTTTTCATCATGATCTTGTGTTTGGGGTGGGTAGGGGCTGCGGATAACAGCCATGATCCGAATAGCTGGGATTTTAGACAGGGTGTGGGGGATGACAAGTTTAAAAGTGATTGCAGGATGGCAGGGCGAATGCACTAGGGGCTAACAGCCTGCGGCGCTGACAGGATTCACATGATTGAAGAGGATTTACAGGAATTTTTAAGAAGTAATCGATAGATTTTGGGCAAATCTTGATCTTTGTCAATGAAAGGGCACCTCTAAGAATCCTGTAAAAACTTGAAAAAATCCTGACAATCCTGTCAGCGCCGCAGGCATCACCATGATAATCTCCCTAATGTAGGAGCCCTGTGCAGGAGGGGCGCATCCCAAAAGAGAACCAAAATCATGTTTTGTTCCTCCAGCTTGTCGATAGCTTGAAAAGCTGTCCCACGTTGCGTTATCATGGCAACAAGGCATGAAACGGGTTGATACCTCGTATTGAGGATTCCTTAGCCTTGGCACGAAAGGATGTGGATTTGTTTGTCCCGCACTTTCCATTGGATGTTATATCCATCAATCAGGCATCCATAGGTTCTTGATGCATCATCTTGGTAGGCGGGGCGGGGGTCGATGGCGATGGTGGCTTCGATAACCGCACGGCTTGTATCACTCAGCCCCTGATCGGCATTATTGATCCAATGGACGCTGAGCTTCTCCGGGGCATGTGGAGCAAACCCAGCTGCGGCCTCGGGCAGGGCATCAGCGTAGGGAATGTAGGGTTTGATGTCGATGATGGGGGTTCCATCCACGAGGTCGACGCCGCGTAGTTTGATCATCGGGCCCTCGGGGTGGGTGGTATCGATACTTTCGAGTCGAACGACCGATAGCCCGATCGGGTTGGGGCGGAAGGGGGAGCGGGAGGCAAAAACACCAACCCGCTTGTTGCCACCGAGCCGAGGCGGGCGCACAGTCGGTTTCCAGT
This sequence comes from Oceaniferula marina, assembly GCF_013391475.1. NCBI lineage: Bacteria > Pseudomonadati > Verrucomicrobiota > Verrucomicrobiia > Verrucomicrobiales > Verrucomicrobiaceae > Oceaniferula > Oceaniferula marina. The sequence goes on from NZ_JACBAZ010000002.1 coordinate 667,202, forward strand.
CTGTGCGTATCGCTTGATGGAAGAGGAACACCAGCCAGAGGTGGGAAAAATCTTCGAGGCCGCGAAGGGCGTCCGGATCGCGAAATTCCGGGGTGAAGATCAGTTCGCCCCATGCCTCGTCCACGATGCCCGATTGTCTCGGGACACCGAATTTTTCACCGTAACAGGTGCGGACGTGGGCGATGGCCTCAAGCTTCATTTTTTATCGGTGGGTTCGATGGCTCTTAGTGCACATGATTATCACCAGGTCCCCACTCAAAGCCGAACTGGAGCCAGATGCTGTGGTCGCTATGACGCTCTTCACTGTAGTCATAGTTATACTGGAGCCGTGCAAGGACGTCAATGGGGCCAGCTTCGAAGTGTCGGGTGAGGGATGGAGAAATCCGGTGGCGTTCGACCAGTTCGGGGTCTTCAACCCCTTCCAGATAATCGTAGCGAAGGCCAATGTCCCAGTCGCTGTTAGGGCTGTAGATGGCACTTGAGTTAAAGCCAAACTCATCGAAGTCTCCTTCATCGGTTTCGACATCGCGCCACATCAATTCATTGCGCCAGACAAGGCGTTCCCCGTCGACTTCGTCTTTGATCCATGAATAAGTGATGTCCGCTCCATAGACGCGGGTCCATCGGTCAAAATCATTTTTCCCTTGAGCGTAGCTGGTGCCGTAGAGAAAATGACGGCTGTCAGCGGGCCAGAAGGAAGCTTCGTAGCGGGCGGTGAAAACGGCATCGTTCCAGAGCGCCATCTCGGCTTCTTCACTGTGCCCCCCGTGATCGTCATCATGATCATCATCATGATCATCATCGTGGTCATCATCATGCTCGTTATCGTGGGCGTGATCATGTTCGAGCGCTTTACCGTAGGAAAAGATCAGTCGGTTGTTCCATGATGTGGGTAGCACCCATTCGAGCTCAGCTCCTTCGGAGATCAGTCCATCATCACCGAGGAATCGAATGTTGGAAAGGTTGGCATCGGCAAAATCCCAGGCGTGGCTATGCAGGCCGTTCTGGGTGCCGTAGGCAGCGAGAAAGCGTCCGGCTTTGATGTCGATGTCACCGGGCAGGTTGAGTGCCTGGGCGTAGATCTCCTCGAGTTCGGCGTCCCATCCGTCTTCATTGTTCCAGGTGATAATACCTTCGGCGTATCCGGCGATATGTTCGTTGTATCGTAGGTCGAGTCCGATGGAGAGTCCGGGGATGCTGAACCCTGAATGAATCGGGTCGTGGGCTCCTTGCTCCAGCCCACCTCCTTCGATACCTGAGTATCCCATGGTTGTGTTGAGAAAGAGGAAGGGGTCCAGACTCAGTCCGGATGGCTTGTGATCATGGGCACAGCCACTTTGGTGGCAATCCAGAGTGTTGTGAGCGTCGTCGGTTTCGGCGGATAGTGTGGTGGCGCTGAGCGTTGTGCAGATGAAGTAAGGAATGTGTTTCATGGTATGAAATAAAGGTGGGTTATTACGATTGATGGTGTCGAGTGGGGCGGAGGGAAATAGCTTTCCTGCGTCGGAGTCCGTAGCGAGGGCTGAAGATGCAGGCGAGAATGAAGATGCAACCTAACACGATGACGATGCTAGGGCCGGTTGGGGTTTCCGCTGCTGCGGATAGAAGGATGGCGATGACGGATCCGAGACTGCCGATGATGCCGCCTCCCCAGAAGAGCCAGGAGGTTTTGTTCGTGAACAGGGAGACGATGGCAGCCGGGGCTACCAGGAGTCCGATGGACAAGACACTGCCCAGAGCTTGGAAGCTGGCGACCAAGGCTAAAATCAGCAGGCCGAAGAGTAGGTATTGCATGGATCTAACCTTCACCCCTTGGGCTGCGGCGACGTGGGGCTCAAACAAGGTGATCAAGAGCGGGCGCATAAAGAGAGTGGAGAGTGTCAGGGTCACGGTGGCAATGATCAGAAAAGTCCAGAGGTCGCTATTGCTGACCGCCAGAATGTTGCCAAATAGCCAGTTTTCCAGTTCTGCCGCGGTTCCTGTGTGGCGTTGGATAATGATGCCGGCAGCAAAGGCGGTGGTAAAAAAAATGGCGAGGGCTGTGCCTTGGGGGATACGGCTACCTCGGGCAACCGCAACAGACCCCAGACCAACAATGAGGGCAGCGAACAAAGCTCCAACAAAAGCCCCTAACTGGCTCAATACCCCGGTGATCAGCACAACCGTCGCAATCCCCGGAAGCATGGTGTGTGAGAGCGCTCCGATGGATAGGGCGCTGCGTTGGAGTAGAACAAAGCCGCTGAAAAATCCATTGGTAAAACCGATCACCGCAGCTGCCAGCAAAGCGCGCTGGAAGAAGAGGGTGTCGAGAGTTTGGAAAAAATCGGTCACAGATATCGGGTTGAGTCGTTGATTAGTTGGTGAAGGCAAGGTTCAGATTGGCTTCACTCAGCGTGGTGGCTGTCGGGCCGTAAGCGATGACCTCTTGGTTGATCAGTAGCGTGTGATCAAAAATGTCAGCTGCGGTGTTGAGGTCATGATGCGAGGCAATAACCAGGCGACCTTCATGGGTGATGTTGCGCAGTAAGTCTGAGAGTTGGGCCGAGTGGTCCCGATCAAGTCCGGTGAATGGCTCGTCGAGAAGCAGCACATGAGCTTCCTGGGCGATGGAGCGTGCGAGGAAGGCTCGTTGTTGTTGGCCGCCGGAAAGCTCTCTGATTTGGCGATCCTGCAAGGGTTCCAGTCGCATCAGAGCGAGGGCTCGTTCGACGACCTCGTCATCGTGAGCGCTGTAACGTTTCCATGGTCCAAGGTGAGGATAGCGGCCCATTTCCACCATGCCGCGCACAGTGATGGGGAAATCCCAGTTGACCTCTTCGCTTTGGGGGAGGTAGGCAAACTCGCGGCTCCAGCGTTGGATGGGTTCATTACGCCAGAGGATCGAGCCCTTGTCTTTGCGTTGCAGTCCGGCAATGGCTTTGAGCAAGGTGCTTTTTCCTGCTCCGTTTGGCCCGACCAAGGCCACGCTGTTGCCGCAGGATGTGGCGAGTTCGATTTCTCGCAGTGCCGGGGTTTTGTGATAGCTGACACAGAGCCCCTCAATCACCAGTTCGTGGTGGTGATGGTGCTGGTGAGGACAGTCGCCCTTGGTGCTGTGTTGGCAATCGCTCATGGTGTCGGAATCAGTGAGGCTTCGTGGATGTTATCGGGTGTCGATTTCGAAGGTGTCGGCAAAGTCGGCAAACTGGTCAGTGAAGTGAATCTTCTGTTCCTCCTTGCCGGCTTGAGTGAGGGTAATCTGGGTAAAATACTTGTTGTTTTCACTCGCCTCGAGCCATTGGATGTCGATGAGGAATTCCGTGCTTTGTTTGGCTGGGAGTGTGAGGCTCAGATCGATTTCATTGCTGGCTGGCTGGCAATCGAGTAATGGCTTGTCTTGATCGGCACGCTGGATGCGGATGTGTGTCGGTCTGTGGGAAAAGAGGATTTTGGCCTCAACCGATGTGTGATGGCTTGGGTTTGGTGATGCGTGTTTACTGGTGGGAATGCTTGTTTCTTCTTTGTGGGTAAGCAGGGTGATTCCCAGTCCCATCAAACCGAGCAGGATGAGGACGCAGATGAAATCGATGAGAGGAGCCCGGCGCATAAGAGATGGTGGGTGGGGGCCGTGTTTATTCCACGAGGGCCTTGGTGATGGTGTTGACGTTGTGCCGCATCATTTTGGTATAGGACTCGCTTCCATCGGCGATCAGGGTTCCTCCGATGCGGATGCCGGTTTCCTTGCTGAGAGTCTTCAAGGCCTTGGGATTTGATCGCTGTTCGGGAAAAACCGCAGGGATGTTTTTTGTCCGGATGGTGTTGATGATTTCCGCGAGTTCCTTGGCCGTGGGAGCGCTGCTTTTATTGATGCCTTGCACAGCAAGTGACTGCATACCGTATTCATCACAGAAATAGCCAAAAGAATCGTGGGCGGTTGCCAGCTTCCGTTTCTCTTTGGGGATCCGGATCAGCTCGCGCCGGATCCATGAGTGGAGCTGGGCCAGCTCTTTACGGTAAGCTTTGGCGTTGGCTTGAAAATCCTGCGCGTGCGCCGGGTCCAATTTGCTCAATGTCCGTGCCAGATGATCGGCAGCCCGTTGCATGTTGGATACCCGGTGCCACCAGTGTGGATCGGTCGGGCCATGGTTGCAATGCTCGCCATGCTCATGGTCGTGCTGGTGGGCGTCACCGCTGTTGGTTCTTGCCGGGAGCGTATTGCCAACTTCGAGAATCGTTGCCGAGTTGCCGAGGGTGTCCCGTAGCTTGTCGAGATAGGTTTCCAGTCCCATACCACTTGCCAGATACAGGGAAGCTCCCCGGGCCTGATTCAGCATCGTCGGGCTGGGAGTGAAGTGATGCGGGTCGTCACCGGCACGCATCAGTGAGACCACTTCCACGTGCTCTCCCCCGACCTGTTTCGCCAAATCCGCCATCAGCGGGTGTAAGGCTACCACCTTGGTCTGCGCAGATGCTGTAGCCAGACAGAGAAAACTGAAGAGCGTGACGAGTCGATGATGTCGTTGCTGCATGAACAGCTTCTTAACGCAAGAAAGTAGCTAATGCAAGTAATTTGCGTTTAATGATTCTTTAATTGGTTTTGCTTGGTTTTGGCCCTTTGGCTTGGTTGATCTGTAGTCGTTGCAGGCCGACAACGGCCGCGATGACAACCGAGCCTCCGATATAGATACCGATGCCCGGGGATTCTCCGGCGACCAGAAGCGAGGACAAGCTGACGGCACAGACCGGGATGAGAAAGCGGTAGCCGGCGAGCAGGTTGACTGGGAATAGCTGGGTCAGGTGGTTCCAAAGCCCGAAGCCTGTGGCGGAGACGAGGGCCAGATAGACGGTGAGCCAGATGACTTTGGGTGGAAAGAGAGAGGCGAGTTCCGGCCAGGCGGCGAAACCGCAACAAGCGAGCATGGCCCCTCCGATGGAGAGGCCGAAGCCGGTAGCGGCTCTGGCCCCCATACTGGGGAGGATACGTTGCAGGATGATCACGCCGATGGATCCACTGAGGGTGGAGCAGCAGAAGAGCAGGGCTCCGAGGGCCGGGTTGCCGCTGCCGGCTCCAGGACGGTAAACGGCGAAGAGAACACCGCAGGCACCCAGAGCGATCAAGAGCCACTGTGATTTGCTGGGCCAAGGGGTTTTGAGGATGATCGGAGCGAGCAGCAGCCACCAGAAGCTGCCGGTGGCGACCAGAAGTCCGCCCATCACTGCACTGGAGATGGCGAGCGCGGAGTAGAAAAGTAAGTACTGGATTCCCGTTTGGGTGGCGGCGAACCAGAACAAGCTGGCTTTATCGGTCTGTTTCCATTCCTTCCATGGTTGCTTGGCGAGAAGCAGGAGAATCATCCCCCCTGCCATAAAGCGAATACCTGCAAGGAGCATACGGTTGGCCAGCGTGGGTTCCACACCAACCCGCTCCCATTCGGCATAAATGGCTTTGATCCCGGGGAAGGCACTTCCCCAGAGCAGGGCACAGGTCAACACCGCGAAGGGGAGCGTGCGTGCGGTGATGGTCATGCCCGACTTGTCGCACAGTCGCCGGATTTGGCAAGGCCGGATGGCCCGGGGGCGTGACTTCTGCCGTTAGGAAATGGAGATGTCTTTTCCCTGCTTGCGCCACAGGGAAAACTCGGCGACAGCCGTAAACAGAGCATCGGTTGAGGAGTTCAGGGCTGTTTCCACAGAGTCTTGCACGACGCCAATCACAAAACCGACAGCGACAACCTGCATCGCCACCTCGTTGGGGATGCCAAACTGGCTGGCGGCCATGGGGATGAGTAGCAGGGATCCTCCGGCGACTCCCGAGGCTCCACAGGCACTGACGGCGGCGAGCAGGCTGAGGATCAGGGCGGAACCGAAGGTGATCTCGATACCGAGGGTGTTAACGGCTGCGAGCGTGAGGACCGAGATGGTGATCGCAGCCCCAGCCATATTGATGGTGGCACCGAGTGGGATCGAGACCGAATACATATCTTTGTCGAGTTTCAGCTCTTCGCAGAGTTCCATGTTGATTGGGATATTGGCGGCCGAGCTGCGGGTGAAAAAGGCAGTGATCCCACTTTGGCGCAGGCATTTGAATACCAGTGGGTAGGGGTTTTTGCGAATCATCAGCCAGGCGATCAGGGGGTTGACGACCAGAGCCATGAATGCCATGCAGCCGAGCAGGAGTCCGAGCAGTTGGCCGTATTCCCTCAGTGATTCGAGGCCTTGTTCGGCGACCACGGCAAAGACCAAGCCCATGATGCCAAACGGGGCGAGGTTGATGACCCAATGTACAATTTTGGAAAGGGCATTCGCAAAATCATTGACCACGGTTTTGGTCGTGGCTGGAGCCTTGCGAAGAGCAATCCCTATCAACACGGCCCACATCAATATTCCGATGTAGTTAGCATTGGCCAGAGCATTGACGGGGTTGTCGACCAGATTCATCAGTAGGTTTCTGAGGATCTCGACAATGCTTTCGGGCGGAGTGATGTCCTGGCTTCCTGTGGACAAGGTGATGGTGACGGGAAACAAAAAACTACCTGCGACTGCCACCAGTCCGGCGAGGAACGTGCCACCGAGGTAGAGCATCACGACACCTTTCATGTTGGATTGATGATGTTCCTCATGTTGGGAAATGGCAGACATTACCAGAAAAAACACCAGGATCGGAGCCACCGCCTTGAGCGCTCCGACAAAGAGGGTTCCCAGCACCGCGACGGGTGCCAGGGTATCGGGAAGGGTCACCCCGAGTAGAATCCCGGCCAGCAGGCCGATGATGATCCGCTTGACTAAGCTGAGGTCGGACCAGAAAAAGTGAAAGGGTCTTTTCATATCAACATCCTAGGGTATGGCAGGTGTCAGGTCGATGATAATGTGGTTGGGCAATACGGTGATCTTATAACCACTCCGCAAAACAGACGAGACGATTGATCGTTGTTGAGGTATGTTGAAAAGCACTGAGTGATCGATGAGAGTTCCGGATGAATGACTCCTTTGGCTTTGTTTCTCCTTAGTCATGGTGCCCGCACCATTCCTTCGTCGCGCCTTACCAAAGAACTCATTCATCTCGGCTATCGTCCCGTCTGTTTTACTACTTGGTATTACAGCTCGGGTTCCTACGTTGTTGCGCTTGTCCTTCTGTGTTATACTCTCGGTCGTGAGTGACGAGGTAGCAGGTTTTTTGGAATTTATGCGGGTCGAGAGAAATGCGTCTGAGCGGACATTACGCAACTACAGTCACGCCTTGAATACATACCAGGATTGGCGGGGTGATGCCTTTGTTTCGTGGCGCGAAGCCACGGCGGATGAGTTCCGTTTGTATTTGTTTGAGTTGATGAAGCAGGAGCTTTCCCGTGCCACGATCCGTCTTCGTTTTGCCGCGTTGCGCTCGTTTTATAAGTACATGGTGCATCGTCGGGGGCTGGGTGTTAGTCCGTTGGCCGAGGTTCAGTTGCCGAAGCAGGAACGGAAGCTGCCGGTGGTGTTGAACCTGTCGCAGATGGAGCAGCTGCTGGAGATGCCCATGAAGTTAGATCCCGGGCCGAGAGCAAAACCCTGGCAAGCTCAGCGTGACACGGCGGTGATGGAATTGTTTTATTCCAGTGGTTTGCGGGTGTCCGAGCTCGTGGCTCTTGATGTATCCGATGTTGATTTTATTTCGGAAACCCTCCGGGTTGTGGGTAAAGGCAATAAGGAGAGGTTGGTCCCGGTCGGGACACATGCGATGAAGGCGATCCAGCAATACCGGCATGCTGCGGGGGTGAACGATGCGGCTTTATTTCGAAACAAAAGTATGAAACGGATCTCAGCGCGGTCGGTGCAGATGTTGCTGAAAAAATACTTGGCAGCATCCGATATTGGCTTTGAGGTAACGCCCCATAAATTGCGCCATACCTTTGCTACCCATCTCTTGGACCATGGTGCGGATTTGCGCAGCGTGCAGACCTTGCTCGGGCATGCGTCACTTTCAACCACCCAGATTTACACCCATGTGAGCAAGGAGCGTATGCGTGAAGCTTACGATGCCGCCCACCCTCGTGCAGGAGAGGATTGAGGAGCTCGCTTCAAACCATGGGGACAAAACGAACCGGGATGTGGTTGCTGTGGCTTAGGGATCCGTCGGGTTTTCGTTGGTAGTCTGTTAGTGTTTGATAGGGGTGGGTGCCTGAGATCGGGATGATGAGATGGCCATTCGGCTTGAGTTGTCGAAGCAGAGCCTCCGGAGCTTGATGGCTGGCGCAGGAAACGAGAATGGCATCGAAGCTTTTGTCCTCCGGCCATCCGAGTTTGGCATCACCCGTGCGAGCATCAATGTGTGATATTCCGAGCGTTTGAAAATGTTGCATGGCGGCTTGGGTGAGTTCCGGAATGGTTTCGATGGTGCAAACGTGCGGGCTGATCCCGGCAACCACGGCCGCCATGTAGCCGCAACCGGTGCCCACATCCAGAACCCTGGACTCCGGGGTGATTTGGGCTAACTGAAGCATCAGCGCAACGATGTATGGCTGGGAGATTGTTTGGCCGTGGCCGATGGGAAGTGGGCGGTCTTCGTAGGCTTGACCGGTGAGCTCCTTGGGGAGGAAGGATTCCCGGGGAGTGGTGCGCATGGCTTCGAGGACCAAGGGATCATGGATTCCTCGATCCTGAAGCTGGCGCTTGATCATGATGTCGACCGGTGAGATCACAGCTGGAGAAGATACTTCCCAATTGCTGAAATTTCCAGTGGAGATGAGGGCCCTGCACTTGGTGCTGGGTTATCGTGACTCGATTATTTGATTCCAAGCTGCGGATTTACGTGATTGCAGCTGTTGATGGTCGTCCTCGCTGATGACGAGAAGGGCGACGTCGGCGAGCTTGAGATCCGGTTGGACGCAAAGGGCGGTGGCCAGGGCGTCTGCGGTTGAGGAGTCCGGATGGATGACGGTGGCGGAGACGCGCCGAGTCAGGCCGAGTCCGGTTTGAGGGTCACAGATGTGGGAGTAGCGCTGGCCGTCGATGTTGATCGACTGATGTAGGTCGCCTGAGGTGGAGATCGCGCAATCGGCGAGCGTCAGGGTTCGGGGACTGAGTTGGTGTTGCGCATCAAGAGTTTTCAGGCTGACTTGCCAGCCAGATGTCCCAGGTGGAGGATCGCCGAGACGGACCTCGCCACCTGCTGTGATGGATGCCCGGGTGATCCCGTGTTTTTTTAAAACTTCTAACATCTTGGTGGCGGCGTAGCCCTTGGCGATGCCTCCGAGGTCGATGCGCATTCTCTCTTTTGTTTTGGTGACACTGTGGGTGTCCGTGTCGAGCTGAAGGTATTGCCATCCGCTGGCTTCTTTGGCGGTGGTGATGGCCTCTTTGGTGGGGAGCGTTCCTTTTTTGCGGGCCATACGCCAGTTGTAGGAGTGGTGGCCGAGTGTGGGGTCGTAGGCTCCGTTGGTGGATCGGGCGATTTCAATCGATGATTGCAGCACTTCGAAGAGTATGGGGCTGAGGCGGGCGGCTTTGTGAGCGGGGGCCGCGTTGAGTTTCATGAGCTCACTGGTGGCATCGTAGTCGGAGCAGGCTTTGTTGACGTCGGATGCCATTTGAAAGGCCTCGGTGGCGGCTTTTTTTCCGTCGTTGTCGGCGTCGGTGTAGAGTGTGATGACCAACTTGGTGCCCATCATCGCCTGTTGGTAGTTGTGGCGTTGGAGCTCGGGGGCTTTGACTGTTGGTGGTGTGGGTTTGCACTGGCAGAACAGCAGTGCGAGAGGAACCAGAGCGAAACAAAAACGAATGGGAGACATGGTGGAGTGGGATTGTGTGCGTTCGCTTAGACGGTGCCGAAAATCCGGTCGCCGGCATCGCCGAGTCCGGGGAGGATGTAGCCGCTTTCATTCAGACCTTCGTCCAGTGCCGGATAAAAAATCGGGACATCCGGGTGGCTGTGGTTGAGGTGTTGAATCCCTTCCGGGGCGGCAACCAGGCAGGCGAGGCGCAGGCGTTTGGCACCGTGGCGTTTCAACTCACTGATGGCCGCAGCAGCGGTGCCTCCCGTGGCAAGCATGGGGTCGATGATCAGGACATCGGCATCGGGTAGCTGCTCGGGAGCGTTGAAGTAGTAGCTTTCCGGTTGAAGCGTTTCCTCATTACGGCTCATGCCGATATGGGCGACCGATGCTTCGGGCAGCAGTTGGAGAAACCCCTCGAGCATGCCGAGTCCGGCGCGCAGGATGGGAACCAAAATCACCGGGTGGGAGAGGTGCTCACCCTGGGTGGTGGTCATCGGAGTGGTGACCTCGATGGTTTGGGTTTCGAGCGTGGCGGTGACGGCTGGCACCATCAGTTGGGCAATTTCCCGAACGTAACGGCGGAATTCGGAGCTTGGGCAGTCCCGTTGCCGGAGGCGTGCGAGGCGGTCGTTGATGACCGGGTGCTCGATGAGATGGTTCATGGCCTAGTCTGGTGCTTCAGACTGGAGAGCGTCAACCTTTTTGCTGATCCACTTACCGGGGTCCTGGCCTTCGGGGACCTGGCGTAGCAGATGCTGGAGTGCTTCTTTGGTTTTACGAGTTTCCGTTTCTTTGTCGATGAAGGTTTTGGTGAACGGAATGTCGTCGGGCAGTAGCATGTCGTTGCTGGCGAGGGCGCAGGCTCGGGCGATGGTATTTTCGAGTTCGCGCACGTTGCCCGGCCAGCGGTGGTTTTGCAGATGATTGAGAGCTTCACGGCTCAGGGTGAGTGGCGGGATGCCATTGCGGCGGATGGTTAAGCGCAGGAAGTGTTCGGCGAGCAGTGGGATGTCTTCCGCGCGGGCTCGTAGGGGGGGGAGGTGGATTTCCACCACATTGAGGCGATAGAACAGATCCTCACGGAAACGTTCATGGGCAACTTCCTCGGCCAGGTTTTTATTGGTGGCGGCGACGATACGGACGTCGGACTTCTGGGGTTCATGCCCACCAACCCGGCTGAATGTTCCGTCTTGGAGGACGCGTAGTAACTTGACCTGCACGGGGGACGGCATGTCACCGATTTCATCGAGGAAGAGGGTGCCACCGTCACATTGTTCAAACAGGCCGGCCCGGCGGTTGATGGCGCCGGTGAAGGCCCCTTTTTCGTGCCCGAAAAGTTCGCTTTCCAGCAGGTTTTCAGGGATGGCGCCACAGTTGATGGCAATGAAGATGTTTTTTGAGCGGGGTGAGTATTCGTGGATGGCGTTGGCGACCAGCTCCTTGCCGGTGCCGCTTTCTCCGGAGACCAGAACCGGGGCATCGGTGCGGGCGACCCGGCCGACGATTTTAAAGACATTTTGCAGGGCGCGGGAGTTGCCGATGATTTTTACTCGGCTGTCCGGGCTGGGTCCTGCGGATTTACTGCTTTCCCCTGCGCTGCGTCGTTGTTCGATCACTTGCAGGGCGGTTTCGACGACGGGTCGGAGTTCGAAGGTCAGGGATTCTTTTTTCAGGATGTCCTGGGCTCCAAGCTGGGTGGATTCGATGATTTGTGCGGTGCTGGGAAATCCTGCGGTGAGGATGACCAGCGTGCCCGGGTGCGCAGCCCGGATACGGGTGAGCAGGGTGAGCCCGTCGAATGGTTGCAGATCGATATCGGCAATGATGAGGTCCACAGTGGTGGTGTCACAGACCTTGATGGCTTTTTCGGCATGGTCGGTCCGGAGGATCCGTAAGCCATCAGCCGAGAGACGCTTCGTTGCCCATTCCAGATGATCGAGGTCGGGGTCGACGAGTAGGATGGTTTGTGATTCGGTGGACATGGATGTGGGGTGCCGGATCAGACGGTTCCGAAGCGGCGATGGCGTCGGGCGTATTCTTCGACGGCAGCCCTGAGCTCCGCATTGCGGAAGTCGGGCCAATTTTTCTTACTGATGACAATTTCCGAGTAGGAAATCTGCCAGAGGAGGAAGTTGGAAATGCGGGATTCTCCAGAAGTCCGAATCAGTAAATCGGGGTCCGGGATACCGGCGGTGCAAAGGTGGGAAGCAAAAAGTTCGTTGTCGATTTCCTCGGGAGAAATCTCACCATTGGCGGCCTTGCTTGCGATTGCGCGTGCGGCGTCGGTGATTTCTTCGCGGGAGCCGTAGGAGAGGGCAAGCACGAGGTTCAGGCCGGTGTTGTTCCGGGTGCGTTCGATGGCGTTGTCAATTTCCCGTCGGCACTTTTCGGGCAGGAGATGAAGGCGCCCGATGGCATGCAGGCGAACGTTTTGCTTGAGCATTTCCGGCAATTTCTCGCGCAGGAAGCGTTCGAGCAGTTTCATCAGGGAGTCGATCTCTTTTTTCGGCCGATTCCAGTTTTCGGATGAAAAGGCAAAGAGGGTGAGATACTCGACACCGATCTGGCGGCAGGTTTCCACGGCTTCGCGAACGGACTCGGCACCAGCGCGGTGGCCGTCGGCACGGGGGAGCCCCCGGGCGTTGGCCCAGCGGCCGTTGCCATCCATGATGATGGCAATGTGGCGCGGCGTGTCGTTGCGAGTTTCCATGGTTTGCGGGTGAAAGATTTATGAAGCAGGCGGGAAGAGTCAAGGTTCAAGAGATGACAATGTGGCATGGATCCTGAAATTTGCCGTTTTCAGTTTCAAGTATTCAGGGAATGGCGATGCTGGGGCGAGCCTCAAGTGCATAGGCTGAAATGATTTTGGGTTTGCCAAGCGGGGGGAGGTCTGGGATGGAAGACCCATGCTGAACGTTGTCTTGATGAACCCGGAGATTCCCCACAATACCGGAGCGGCTGGAAGGTTATGTCTGGCGACCGGGGCCCGCTTGCACTTGATCAAACCGCTCGGGTTTTCGCTGGATGACCGTCAGGTGAAACGGGTCGGGCTGGATTACTGGAAGGACGTGGACCTACAGGTCTGGGAAGACTGGCCATCGTTTCAGGCATCGATGCTAGCGCAGGGGAGTCGGATGTTTTTTTTGACGACTAAAACGGATGCAGCGCACTGGGGTATGTCTTTCCAAGACGGCGACTGTCTGGTGTTTGGTTGCGAGACCCGGGGACTGCCCGAGAGCTTGCTCGCCGAGCATCCGGACTCCTGTCTGACGATTCCGATGCTGAAGGGATCGACCCGAAGCCTGAATCTGGCGACCTCCGTTGGGATTGTGCTGTATGAAGCGGTCAGGCAGGTCGGTCTGGAATAAGCTGACGGTGGGTCGAGGCTGGTTCACGGCCAAGTGTTTACCCCCATGGTCGGGAGGATTGGCCTCAATCCTCCGGTGGTTAGTAGGATTGATTAGCCTCAATCCTCCAGTGGACGGAATGGTAAAAATCAGAGTTCGTCGGATTGGGGGCCATCCGACCAGCCGGCATTATTTGCTCGGAGCAAATTTGATTTCCTTTTTCTCCGGGTCGCCGCCAAAGAAGGATCCGACATCCTTGGAGGTGATGTAGATGAACAGGCTGAAGATCATCAGCACGAAGGCCATCTGTATGAATTCCAGTACCCGGGCTTTGATCGGGCGCCGGGCAATCATTTCGAGGAAGGAAAGGGTGATGTGGCCGCCGTCGAGAACCGGGAAAGGCAGCATGTTGAGGATGGCCAAATTGATATTGAAGAGAACGGTGAATGCGAGGGCCAGTTTCCAGCCGTCTTCAGAGGTCAGCATTTGGTAGTATCCTTTACCAATTCCAATCGGGCCGGCGAGTTGGTCGACGCCGATGCTGGAGGTACTTGAGGTGACCAGCTGGAGGGTCTTTTTCATCACGCTGGCGCTATCGACGATTTGTTGCCATGGGCCGGGGTACTTGGTGGTGCTTTCGAGTAATGATTCGTCGAAAGGGAGGGCCATGCCGAAGCTGGCGTGTTCGTCGTGAGGAGCCAGAGGTTTGCGACCGGTGAGCGTGAGGGATTTGGTTTCGTCACCGCGTTTGATTTCGATCGTGGTCGGCTGTCCGGATTGTCCGGCATTGAGGATCTGGGCTCGTGCAGTTGCTGGCGTACCGTTGATGCTGAGGATGATATCACCTTCTTTGACTCCGGCTTCGTCAGCCGGGCTGTTGTCCAGGATCTTGCCGGCTTTGACCTGCTCTTTGTAGGCGATTCCGACCTTGCGCATGCCGGATCGCTGCCACCAGGATGTTTTTTCGATTTCAAAGCCAGAGGAAATGGTGCGTGCCTGATCTTCTCCTGGACGTTGGATGAGGAACTTGATCTGGTCCCCTTCGCTGGTGACGACGTTACCGAGGATGCTGGTGTCCATATTGCCGGCGAAGTGGTCGATAGCGACGCCGTTGATTTCCAGGATTTTGTCTCCGGGTAGAAGGCCGGCTTTCATCGCTGGTGAGTCCTTGGCGACATAGCCGATCGTTGTGGAGGTGATACGGGTGTCCGGTTTGCCTACTTGCCAGACGACCACGGCGGTGGCGAAAGCGAGTAAAAAGGAGAACAGAGGACCGGCAAAGGCGACAATGATCTTATCGATGGGTTTGACCGGGGGGAGCGGTTTTTCATTCTTATTGCCACCTTCGATCGCCTCCATTGGCGCCATCTGGGGCAGGGCGACAAAACCGCCGAAGGGAAGCCAGCCGAGACCATACTGCACCCCATTGTGTTCTTTTTTCCAGATCGGCTTACCGAACCAGATTTGGAAGCGTTCCACCTCAAGGCCTCGCCAACGGGCTGCCCAAAAATGGCCCAGTTCATGCACAAAAATGATGACGTTAAAGATCAGGATGACCAGGAAGATGACGAGAATGGGTGTGAAAACAGCAGACATAATCAGTAGCTTGGGTTGGCAATGTAGTGGCTTTCCCTTGGCTGGCAAGCTCGGGATTGGAAAATGGGCGACAGTGCCCGCAGGGGAGCTCGGGGCGAGAGATCTCCGGGGCTCATTGAGCCCGCGATTGCAGGGGAGGCTTGAGCTCAATCATCCGATTCCTGATCTTCGCGAGGTGTGGCGATCAGGGTGAGGATCTGGCCGTTGGCATCGAAATCCGCATCGGCGTCGAAGTCGCTGATGATTTTTTCCACGGAAAAACCGGCATGGTGGAGGAGCATCGTCAGCTCCCGGGGCCAGAGCCAGGTGAGGTTCTGCTGGCTGTCACTGGATTCCATCACCTCGCCACGTTCGTTGGCAATCTCGTAGCGGTGTTCACGGATGAGGACTTGGTTGAGTCGCTCGATGGAAAATTGGGTATGGCATCGGGCGATGCGTCCGTCAGGCATCGGGCTCTCTTGGTCGAGATACCACTCACCTTCATCGACCTCACCGGTGATTTCAGCCCAGGGAATGAAGGTGCTGAGGTAGAGTCCGCCGTCGGGCTGCAGGTGGCGCAGGATGTTTTCGAAGACTGCGGGGATCTGTTCGAAGGGCACAAGCTGCAGACTGAATGCCGGGATGATGATGGCGCCATACTTGCTGCCGGTATCAAAATCCTCCATGCCGGCCTGGTGGAGGATGAGGTCTTCTCCCTCCGGAAGTTGGCGGCAGAGTTCGAGCATTTCCGGTGCGTTGTCGAGCCCTTCCACCAGATAGCCGTCATCGCGCAGTGGTCGCATCAACCGTCCGGATCCACAGCCGAGTTCGAGCACGGTTCCGGGGTAGTGGTTGAGAAACGCTTTAATTATCGGGAGCTCGGCATCGGCTCCATGGGCAGACCAGAACAGGTCGTGCAGGGTGGCTTCAAGATTTTGATACATAGGAATGAGAGGTGATGGTGCAGGTGGATGGTATTTGCCACATTAGGAACCGATAACCGATAACCGATAACTAATAACTAATAACTAATAACTAATAACTACTATCGATCCTCCCCCTCAGGCATCCTCGGGGCGGACCATGGCGTAGAGGGTGGTTCCGGGGCCGGGTTCTTTCATCTCGTCGTTGGCGATACGCAAGCCTTTTTCTTCGGTAACGTAGAACAGGAGGATGTGTCCGTCGCCGTAGAGTTGGTTGAAGTCGTCGAAGCTGAATTTGTCGGTTAGGGTGGTTTCTTTGACCACGCCTCCTTGGTAGGCCAGGGTTTCGAGCTCCTTGAACTTGGGGCGGCCGGGGAAACAAATGCGGCCACGTTTGTGTTTGGCGGTGGCATTGCGGTGGTGGGCGCCGTCGTCGCTTGGGGCGACCTGCCAGACGTTGCGGCTGTCGAAGATGTGGATGAAATCCTGCGATGCGAGCGAGTTGACTTCGTCGTTGGGCGTGGTTGAGATCAGTTGGCCCAGACCGTTGAGCTCGAGTTCGTCCTCGACGTATTCGGAGAGGATGTTGGCGCGCATCGCCGGGATGCCCTCAAGTTTAGCGCGGGCGATGTTGTCGTAGTTCGTATCGAGCAGGAGCACATCGTGGCCGTCATCATGCAGGGCCTTGGCTGTGAGCTGCACCCAGCGGCCGGCGCCGGCAAAGAGGATGCCACGTGGGTTTTTGGAGGCGAGCTTGAGTCGCCGGGCCAGTGGAGCTCCGAGTAGGCCGTAGATAGCCACGGTGCCAACGATGACGATAAAGACAATCGGCACCATCAACTGAGTGACTTCACCGATGGCGGGGTTGAGTTTACCCGCAGCAATCGCATGTTCGAACTCGAGGGCAAAAATGGCGGTCACGGCTGCGGCCACGATGCCTCGTGGGGCCATGGCCGAGAGAAAGAATTGCTCTTTCAGCGTGAGCCGCTTGGAAAAGGCATTGGCAACAAAGACGGAAAAAGGGCGGACGACAATGATCAGCGCGGCCAGAAGAATCAGGCCGGGGACCAAGGCTTGACCGAGGGCATCGAGATGTACCCGACCGGAGAGCACAATAAACAGGATTGAAATAATCAGAACCCGCAGGTTCTCCTTGAACTCCAGGATGTGTTTGACCGAGACGGATTTTTGGTTGGCGAGCGCAATGCCGAGAACGGTGCAGGTTAGCAGCCCGGATTCCGACTGGATGGCATTGGAAGCAGCAAAGGCAGTGGCGGTGACCGCGAGTAGAAAGACAGAGTGTAGGTAGTCCGGGATCAGGTGATGTTTCAGTAGAA
Organism: Oceaniferula marina; assembly: GCF_013391475.1. Taxonomy (NCBI): domain Bacteria; kingdom Pseudomonadati; phylum Verrucomicrobiota; class Verrucomicrobiia; order Verrucomicrobiales; family Verrucomicrobiaceae; genus Oceaniferula; species Oceaniferula marina. The sequence goes on from NZ_JACBAZ010000002.1 coordinate 684,115, forward strand.
GTTCGATGATTTTGGCGAGGAGAAAGGCCAGGATGACGCCCACCAGCAGGGTCATGCCCAGAGCGTGAAGAATTTGATCCATGGCAGCGTCGACATCACCAGCCAGTGCGGCCTGATAGACCAACACGGCAAGGATGGCACCAATCGGGTCGACGACGATGCCTTCCCATTTGACGACATTGCCCACCTTGCGCGAGGGTTTGATATGACGCAGTAGCGGTGCGATCACGGTGGGGCCGGTGACCACCAGAATGGCCCCCAACAAAGCAGCCACCTGCCAATCATACCCCAGCAGGTAGTAAACGGCACCGTAGGTCAGGATGAAACTGAACACCACGCCGAGCGTGCAAAGCCTGAGCACCGGGGTGCCGCTCTCTTTGAGGTCGGAAAATTTCAAGGTGAGCCCTCCCTCGAAGAGGATGACGGCGACACAGAGGCCGACCGCCGAGAGCAGGACATCACTGCTTGCCAAGTAGCTGTCAATGGTTTGGCCAGTGAAGTGTCCAAGGCCGAATCCAAAGGCGAGCAGGAGGAGAATCGACGGCAGTTTGAATCGCCAGGCCAGCCATTGGGCGGCAATGCCCAGGGCCAGAACCAGCGTAAAATAGGTCAGAGGTGTCATGGTTGATACTGCGGATTCAACAATAGATCTGGCAGGCTGGCCATGGTAAAGCACATGGATTTTTGTCATCGCATGGGTGGTTTGATCGAACGGATGAAAAAGGTATCAAGTTTGTTTGGTTTTAGCTGTTTGAGAAAAGGAAAATTGATGGGGAAAAGTAAAAAAGTCGCTGGCTTTGCCCGCGTATGTCTATTTGCTCACTAGCAACACACACAAAACAGATGAACACACACACCATTGCAGCTTCGATGTTAGCCTGCGCTTTTGTAGGATCGGTTCAGGCAGAAAGTCTTTCGCTAACCGAATTATCACGACTCGAAGGCACAACCGGATGGAAGAAAATCGAGACAAACCGTTCCGTGCTCGGGAAGCCGTTGTCACTGGAGGGGAAAATTTACAAAAAGGGTCTCGGTGTGCATGCGGTGAGTGAGGTGCTCTATGCCATCCCCAGCGGGGCGACGCGATTTACGGTGACCGGCGGAATTCACGACGGCATCCGGAGCAAAGGAGGATCGGTGGTCCTGCGGGTGGAAGCCGGACCAGACAGTAGCTATTTGAAAAACCTGGCGAAGTCCGGCAAGCTAACGGCATCGGCTGGTAAAAAGGGCAAGGCAAGTTATGCCTTTGATGTGGAGCTTCCGGAGGATGCGGAGGTGATTCAGTTGGCGGTCGATGATGGGGGGGATGGAACCACGCACGATCAGGTCGATTGGGTAAACCCGACGTTTCATGGCAAGGGGAAATTGGTGGTGAGGAAAAAGCAGGCAGCTCCTACTGGAGAGGCAAGCATGCAGGGAGACCTACCGTATTGGCAGGATGTCTCCGTGGTTGAAGTCAATCGTTTGGCTCCGCGGGCGCATTACATCGCCTATCCCGATGTAGCGTCGGCGATGAAGGCCGAGGGTAAACCGATGCGCAAAAGTTTGAATGGGAAATGGAAGTTCAAGTACAGCACGACGCCTGAATTTCGGCCACAGCGCTTTTATGCTCAGGATTTTGATGTGGAGAACTGGGATGAAATCGCGGTTCCCTTGAACTGGCAGATGGCAGGTTTTGGGATTCCGATTTATAACAACAGCACGTTTCCATTCAACAGCAAACCTCCGCACATTGACCAGAGCTTTAACCCGGTTGGGAGCTATAAACGCAAGTTCACCATTCCCAAGGCTTGGAAAGGGCGCCGCACCACGATCCATTTTGCTGGTGTGGATTCAGCCTTCACCTTGTGGGTGAATGGTAAGGAAGTGGGATACAGCGAAGGGGGACGGACACCGGCTGAGTTTGATTTGACGCCTTACCTTCAGGCGGGTGAAAACGATTTGGCGGTGGAGGTGATTCGCTTTTCATCTGGTGCCTGGTTAGAAGATCAGGATTACTGGCGCTTGAGTGGGATTTTCCGGGATGTGGAGCTTATTTCTCAACCTGCCGGGCAACGCTTGCGTGATTTCACCCTGCGCACACCGCTCGATGCTCAATACCGGGATGCGACGCTCGACCTTGCTTTTGACTTTGAAGAAGCGGAAGGTGGGAAGGTTCAGGTGAAATTGTTGGATGCAGCGGGTGGACAAGTCCTCGTGGTGGATGCTCCGATCCAGAATGGTGCGGCAAGGATTAAGAAGTCGCTTCAAACCCCTCGATTGTGGAGTGCGGAGGACCCGTATCTTTACAAGCTGATCATGACCCATGTGGATACTTCGGGTAAAGTGATCGAGGTTGTGCCGTGGCGTTTTGGTTTCCGGTGGTCGGAGATCAAAAACAACAGGCTGCTCGTCAACGGCAAGCCCGTGGTGATTGCCGGGGTGAATCGGCATGAGCACTCGCCGGACTTCGGCCACTACTGCCCGCCGGAAGAAGTGCTCGAGGATATCATTAGCATGAAACGGCTCAATTTTAATGCGGTGCGGACCTGTCACTATCCGGCCAGCCCGGAGTTGTATGCGCTTTGTGATGAATATGGTTTGTATGTCAATGATGAGGCGAATGTGGAGTCGCACGGTGATCAGGGGATTCCGAAAATGCCTTTGTTTGCCAAGTCGCATCACCACCGGATGCAGCGCATGATTGAGCGTGACAAGAATTTTACCTCCGTCATTTCCTGGTCCCTGGGGAATGAGTCCGGCAGTGGTGGTGCCCACAATGACAACTACACTTGGACGAAGGAGAATGACGATCGGCCGGTGGGTTACCAACGTCACGGCACCAATGACTTCACCGATTTCAACTCGGCATTTTACCGCCCTCCGGCAGGGGTGGCTGGCTATGCGCGTAACGCCAAGGCGAAGCCGATGATTCAAAGTGAGTATGCACATGCCATGGGGAACAGCTCGGGTAACTTGAAGGAATACTGGGATGTGCACTGGCAGGATAACACGGTGCAGGGCGGATTTGTCTGGGACTGGAAAGATCAGGGGCTGAAGTTGCCTACGCCAGAACGGGCCTGGGTGCAAATTCCAGGTGTGGATGCAAAAGACCTATTGATTGAAGGGTCGCAACCGGACAGCAAGGGCCTGCGCGGGATCCTCTACTTCTGTCACGGCAGTGAGCCGGCATTTTCGGCGCCGTGGACCGTTCAGCTGAAACTACGCACTGCACCGAAGAGTGACGACGACCTGGCGTTCTATCCACTCTTCGGTAAGGACAGCTCGACGGGCTCTTTGTTTATGGAGAACAATGCCTTGGTGTTTCAGACCTTTGGCAAGGATCGCAACAAACTGATCGCCCCGCTTCCTGACAGCTTTTTCGATGGCGGCGAGCATACGGTGACGGTGTCCCAGGATGGGAAACAGGTGGCATTTTATTGTGATGGAAAGTTGCTTACCAAGCTGCCGTTGGTGAACAAACTGCAGGCCAAGTGGCGTGGCTACGTCGCCTTTGGTGCAGGTGTCGGAACCGCACTGGTTCCTCAGAGGATCGAAGCCAATGCTCCGACCCTACTTGCTGCCAATCTGCTGAGCGGAGCACATCAGCCCGATGCTGTAGCCAAGCAGAAGTCGATCGTGATGTTCGATCTGCGTAAACCAGTTGAAGTTCTGGCGAAACGCCCGGCCGAGGGGCACTTTTACGCTTACGGCGGCTACTGGGAGAACCGTCGTGGCCATCTGAACCCGGGGAATTTTTGTATGAATGGCGTAGTGGCCTCCGATGGTGCGCCTCACCCTGGAGCTTACGCCTTCCAGTATGTTCAGCAGCCGTTTGATACCCAGGTAGTGGACCCAGCCCATGCCGAAGTGAAGGTTCGGAACCGGAACTTTTTCAAAGCACTCGATGATGAGATTCTCGGGAAGTGGTCGCTGACTGCGGATGGCGAGGTGATTCAGCGTGGTGACATGAAGGGGCTCACGATCGAAGCCCAGCAGGAAAAGCAATTCAAGCTTCCGTTGAAGCCGTTCACTCGTAAGCCTGGAGTGGAGTACCGCGTGCAAGTGACTTACGAACTCGCCGATGATACGGCATGGGCGAAAGCCGGACATGTCGTTGCGTGGGATCAGTTCCAATTAGCCTATCAGAAGGCTGAAACCGCAGCGGGTAAAGGGGCCTTGCAAGTCAGTGATTCCGGGGACTCACTGCGTTTCTCTGGTCAGGGGTTTGCCTTGAACTTTGATAAAAAAGTAGGGTCGTTGACAAGTTACCAGATCGGTGGTGATGAGTTGCTTCGCAGCCCTTTCGTCCCAGACTTCTGGCGTGGAACAACGGATAACGATCGGGGTGCCAGATTGCACAATGACGTTCAGTGGAAGCAGGTGAATCAACTGGATCAGCCGAAAATGACTCACCGTAAGGTATCGGCGTCACAGCACCGGGTGGAGGTGACGGCGACAGTCGGTGAGAAAAAAGTTCCGGTGCAATTGTTGTTTGATGTGTTTGCCGATGGGCGGGTGACAACGGAATTTGTCTTTGATCCATCACAAGCGCCTGAGCAACAAGGAAAGAGTGGCAAAAAGAAACGTGCTGAGTATTTGCTTCGCTTTGGTGTGCGGGCTGAGCTCGCCAAGGAGTTGACGCATTTAAAATGGTATGGCCACGGACCTCGAGAGACCTACTCGGATCGGAATTACGAATTGATTGGTCTCTATGAGAACACGGTGGACGGTATGTTCACCGACTACTCACGGCCTCAGGAAAATGGCAATATCTCGGGGGTGCGTAAAGCCTTTGTGAGTAATGGTAAAGGGCGCGGCTTACTGGTCACAGCCAGTGCGGATGCTCCGCTCAATCTTTCGGCACGGCGCCACCTGCATCAGACACTTGAAGCCTATAAATATAGCTACCAGCTACCACCATCAGATGCCGTTTATCTGAACATCGATCACCAGCAAATGGGCGTCGCCGGTGTGAACACCTGGGGCGCTAAAGCACTACCACCGTATCTCTTGACGGTGAAACCAATGCGCTATCGCTTTACGATCCAGGGGAAGTGATGGGTTGAAAATGACGAGCCTTACAAAAAACTCGCAATCTCACGGAGTGGTTTTTTATCGATGATCGGAACCTGACAGTTTTCTGTCGGGTACCCGCACACCAATAGGAGGAATGGTTTATCGGTGTTTGGGCGGCCTAGAATTTCGTTGAGGAAGTTCATCGGGCTCGGTGTGTGGGTCAGGGTGGCAAGACCAGCCTGATGCAGGGCTGTGATCAGGATGCCGGTGGCAATACCTGTGGACTCCTTCGGGTAGTAAGTTTTCGAGGGCTCACCGTGGTGGTTGGTGGTTTTGGATTGTTGGAAGATGGCAATCAGAGCGGGGGCGGTTTCGAGGAAGGGTTTGTTGGCGTCGGTTCCCAGATGCGACAGCGCATCGAGCCATTCCTCGGGTGCCCGGCCGTTATAGAACTCACGTTCTTCGGCTTCGGCGGCTTCACGGATTTGGCGTTTGATCTCTGGATCTTGCACAACCACAAAATGCCAAGGCTGAAGATTGGCACCATTGGGAGCGGTGCCGGCAGCAAGCAGGCATGTTTCGATGACTTCGGCGGGGATCGGCTGATCGGAAAAATCCCGGACGGTGCGTCGGGTCCGAACCGATTGATAGAAGGCGTTGGCCGCCTTATGCATCTCAGGTTTCGTTAGGCGGGAGAATGGAAGGGCTTCGGTTTCTGACATATGGAAAGATTGGTTTTTGTTTGCGATTCAGGTGTTTTTTATGAGCCTCACTTTTGCAGGAACACCCACGCGGGTAGAACCCAGATCGATGCACGCCGTGATGAGATGAGTGAGGTGCTTGGTCATGTTTGATAACATGCGGAGTGGAGGGTGGTATGGCAAGGGAGGAATGGTTCAAGTGAGCATCCAGATTGTTGATCAAAGTAGCGGGACGGGCGCCCGAGGAATCGGTTGTCGAATGCGTGGGTCCTGAATGTAGGACAGGATTGTATCCTGTCGGCAACCTGAGGTGTTATTCTGTCATGGCTAATGTGAGCTTCAAGCCTGCAGACAGCTTGAAAAGCTGCCCAACTTTGGAGGGGATACAAGGACGACGGGTCGGAGCTTAACGAACGACCTTGATATTGAACTTGGCGCTGTGCGAGGTTCCATCAGGAGCGGTGATCAGCACCTGAAAGGTGTTGTTTCCGAGGTTGCGGTCAGTGGCTCCGTAATTGGTGAAGAGCAAGCCATCCGGATAGATGCGCAACCAGCCGGGTCCTGCTACTTTGGTGAAAGTGAGCTTGCGGGCGGTTTCATGGTCGAGTCCGGTGATGAACCCGAGCAGTCGTTGGTTGTATCCCGAGACGCCCACCTTGGCGTCGCGCAGTTTGATTTCCCGGGTGGCAAAATCGATGGGTTTCACGTTGCTGTCGGTGGTGAAGCTCCGCACCATGGTAGCTGGCGTGATCGGAGTGGCGTGGGTGTGGCGAACCCTCCAGAAATAGCGGGTATGGTCCTTGAGTGACCCTACCTTGGTGCCATGTCTTGCTGCCCGCTTGAAGACAACATTGCGGAAAGCTGGATCGGTTGCCACTTCGACTTCGCGGGTGCGGGTGCTGTGGTTGCTCCAGGTCAAGGTGATTTGCTTGGGATGTACTTTTGCATTTTCCAATGGCAGGGTAGGAGTGGCAAATTCTTGTTTGGCAATCAGGCTGCGCTCGGATCCGCTTGTGGCGAAATTGAAGACATGCAGATCATCGATGGCAAAGCGGTTGTTGCGCGGGGTGACCATGATGCGGTTGGAGGTGAAGTTGGCGAGATCATCAATATCCAGTTGATGGGTTTCACTTTTTCGATCTACTTGGATGTTCAGGGTTTTACTGGCGTGGCTGTAGGTGACGGCGATAAACTGCCACTGACCGAATTTGACCTTGGGGCCGTTGTAGATTTTGGCTCCGGGGTTGCCGAGGTAGTTCCACCCCCCGGGGTGCTTCCAGACTTTCAAGGTGTCTCCGTCTAGCAGGATGGAGATGTTGCCGGTTTGGATCACATCGTGGCGACCTGCTTTCAGGATATTCTGGTGATAGCAAATGGTGTAGTCTTTGCGGTTGGCAAAGCGCTTGCTGTTGATGCGAATGCCATATTGTTCAAATTTGGCGGCAGATCCAAATTTGCCTTTGGTGATTTTTTCTTCGGTGGCTGGTTGTGTTTCGACTCCTTCCCATTTGATGGGGGAATTAAAATTTTGATAGAATACAAGTTCACGTGGGGCGACTTTGACACGTATGGTTCGTTTGGTTTCGAGCTTGTTCGATTTGATGGTTAGGGTGAAAAGGTTGTCTCCGGTCAGGAGCTTTTCGGGTGACTGGATGCGAGCTGTAAATGCCTTGTATTGTTTGGGTTCAAGTGTGATCTGTTGGGAGGATAGCTGAAGTCCGCTGTCGGCATGGAGATTGTATTTTTGAGTTTGCGGCGTGTTGTTTTGAATTTCGTATCGAATCTCGAGAAGTTTTTTTGCTCCTTGAACCAGAGACAGGTTGTATTGGAAGGCGGGTGATACCGAAAGTTCGGGCCCCCGGAGTTGGGGCATGATCACCACGGAAGGATCCCCCAGTAAGTTGATCATGAAGTTGGTGCCTCCGATGTGGTTGTCTTTGGCTTGGTCACTTCGCATCGTCCACAGGGTTTCGCCGGTGCTCATACCGAAGTGAAGTCGGCTGTAGTAGTCGTTGTGCTTATTCCAGCGATTACCATTGCAGCCTGTGACTGAGCGGGTGCCCCCGAAGACGGCGACTCCATTTTTACGGAGTAAGGCATAACAAAGGTTATACGGGTGTTCGGGGCTGGCGACATCACAGCCGCCGAGGCAAAAGACCGCTGGGTACTTCTCGACGAGTTGTTCCGTGCCGTTGGATGACATGGCTCCGATCCCGTAGGGCGATGCGTGTTCCTGGTAGTAGATGAATCCAAATTTCCCCTGATTCTGGGTTTCGATCGATGCGTGTTGGCGGTAGTGGTCGACATCGGCTTCGAAGATCGAATCTTCGTGGTGGGCGTGGCGGAGCATGGTGGCGCCGGAATGCTGGAGGAAGTTCTGCATCATATTCTGGGTGCGGTCGAAGGTGCCTTCTCCGGCGTAGAACATGTCGCGGCGCCAGAACAGGTCGCCGGCATCGTTTTCGTAGCGAATCACGCGGCGCAGGATGTCATCGACATCCCGTGCGTTGCCGTGTTTGGCATCGATACCGTAGAAGGGAATCCTACCGACATAGACTTCCGCTTGGCCGTCGATACCGCCTTCGCCATAATCTCCGTCATCGGCCAGGACGCCGTTGTTGTTTTTATCCCAGTTGCTGGTGAGATCAGCGTAGAAAAAATCGGTGGGAGCATATCCGTCCCACTCGTCTTTTTCCGGGTGGCGTTTGCGGAATTCTTCAACTCCAATTTCACTGATCTCCTTCCACAAGGCTCCCCACATGGCGACCTTTTTGTAGGGGGTGTCCCCTTCAATCGGGTGAGGGTTTCCTAACATTAGAACATAAAGTGTGTTGTATTGCTTGTGGTTTTCAACCAACCAGTTGCGGATGTTGTAAGCTGCTTTGCGCCCGGTTCCTCCACCGAAATCTTTTTCGGTGATGACATGCATGTCAAAGCCGCGGGAGCGTTTGTGCCGAATAAAGGCATCGAGCTGGCTGAGGGATTGCTTTTTCTTTTCACTGGTAATGATCAGGTAGCCGTTGCGTCCGGATTTGATGGCATCCGGGATGCGGGTCCGGATGTCGTAATGGCCATCGGCGAGAGTGAGCATCTTTTTTAGGATGTCGGGGTGGAGTTCGTCGTAGTCCGGGGTGTAGATGGTGACAGGGTCCTGGGCGGGGTCGGGGCTGTAGTGATCGGCGTGGCTGCTGGGAACCAGGTCAACGGCGAGGATGTTGTCGAGGGTTTCTTTTTTGGCAATGATGCTGAGCTGATGGACTCCGGGTGTGAGTGTGAGCTGTGTTGAGATCACACCGTCGTGGATGGTTTCTAGATATTGAGGTGCTTGGAATTGGCCGTTGATCTGCCTGCTGCCGTCTTTGCTTCTGAGCATAATGGCGTAGCGTTGCTCGCTGTGGTTGTAGACGGGGAAGATCAATCGGCCACGTTGACTAACAGATTGGTAGTGTGGGATGCTGATCAAACCGGCGGCGTCGGCATGGGCCGGGGTATGGTTGCGGATCGACGAAGGTTGGAAATGATGCTTGCTTGTATTGTAACGTTTCCATTTGTCCGGGGCGGGTTGCGACGCACCAGAGAGTTGAAGTTCGAGCTCTTTGACAAAGTAGTCGCGGTTTCGCCCTCCGCGGTGGAGGAAGACGAGGTAGCGTGGCGTAATGCTTTGCTGGCAGTCGATACCGAAGGCGTAGGGGAAGGTTTGCTCCAGGGATGAGTGCCAGTTGGTGTTGTTGTTGCGGTCGATGATGTGAGCCGGGCCTTCGCCTCCGTAATGTGTATTGAGCTTATCGGAGTTGATGAGTTGGAAACGATCACTGGCGATGAGGTGTCCTTGTTCATCCGCTAAATAGATTTCGTGGATGTGGCAATGGCCCGTCTTTTTGGGGTCGGTAGAGAAGTTGTTGAGTAAGTTGAGATGCAGGTAGCGCCCCTGGCTGGGGTCGATTGGCAAAATGGTGGCGTCGGTGAAGGAGGTCGCCTTGTGGATGTTATAGTGAGGTGAGGAAACGAGGGCTCTTTCAGAGATGTTTTCAAGCTCTTGAGGTCTTAGACGGGGGCCCTTGTAGAGGGAGTGAGGTGCTTCGCCCTTGTGGGTGTCGCTGGCAAACACCGGGTAGTAATGATAAGTGTTGGTTTGGGCTTGAAGGAGACTCGGCGATTTTTTTGATTGGTTAGGCTTGATGTTGGATTGTTTTGGATGGTCGGTTTCGGGGGGTGTTATGGGATTGTCTGATGTGATGGTGTTAGGTGTGGTATTCCGGCTCTCCATCTTGTTTTCAGAGGCGGATGTTTCTGTATCGGCGGAAGGATGGGTTTGGGCTGGCTTGGCCGTGTTGTTTTGTCCTCCCTGTTGCAAGGCCAAGTAGCCTGTTCCCGCGATTGTGGCAGCGATGAGGATGAACCCTGCAACCAGCGTGCTGTTGAACCTAGGTCGTGAGGAAGAAGGTTGGGTGGGAGCTGGAGCTGGAGATGGCGCGGGGGCTGACGGAGGCAGCTGGGTAGCATCCCTATGTTGAGGCGCATCCATGATGAACTTGGTATCGCATTGGTCACATTGGCCTTTGCGGCCAAGATATTCGTTCGGAATGGAGAAGGTGTTGCCGCAATGGGGGCAGTGGATATCAATGGCCATGGTGGGATTTTCGCGTTGGGTGCGGAAAATAATTACTCTAAATTTGGGGTATCGGTGGCAGGAATTCGCATGTTTCTTATGGGAACAGGTTTTTTGTGATAGGATTGACCACCTCGATGCGTTCCAATGGAGCGTCGAATGAATTCGAGGGATTGATATGATGAAACAGAATAGGAGTAAAAAGTGTTGGAGCGGCATGGTGCTGTATTGCATGTTGGTGGTGACCATCTTTGCGGCACCGGTGAAAGTTGCCTGTGTTGGTGATTCGATCACCTTTGGGGCAGGTGTGGCCGCACGAGAAAAGCTCAATTACCCGCGCCAGCTCGGTTATCTGTTGGGAGCTGGGTATGAGGTGCGAAATTTTGGTCGTAGCGGAGCGACGATGCTTTCCAAGGGGAATTTACCGTATATGAAACAAGTGCAGTACCGGAAGTCTTTGGAATTTCAGCCGGATATTGTGATTCTGAAGTTGGGAACCAACGACAGCAAACCGCAGAATTGGAAGCACAAGGGGGAGTTTGCCGCGGATGCCATGGCCTTGGTGAAAACCTATCAGGCTCTTCCCTCAAAGCCCCGGGTGATTTTGTGCAAGCCGGTGGTGGTTGCCAAAGATCGCTGGGGAATCACGGAGAAGGTGGTGAAGCGGGAAGTGTCCTCGGCCATTGCCAAGGTGGCACAGGATTTGGGCGTTGAGATGATCGACCTGCGTCCGATTTTGTTGAATCACAAGGATTGGGTTCCGGATGGGGTGCACCCCAATGCCTTTGGCGCGGAGGCCATCGCTCGGCACTTGTATCGATATTTGACAACGGCTCGCGAAACCACGCCTAAAATTTCTTATCCGAAGGCCACAAAATCGTCCTGGTTTCATGGCTTTGAGATGCTCGATTTCAAGCTCGACGGGGTGGCTTGTAAAATCGTCAAACCTCGCCGGGTGGCGAAGGGGGCTCCTTGGGTGTGGCGCGCTCGTTTCTGGGGGCACCAGCCACAGTTTGATGTCGCGATGCTCGAACTCGGATGGCATGTGGTTTATTGCGATGTCGCCAACCTGTTTGGTGCGCCTGACGCGGTGAAGCGATGGGATCGGTTCTATCAGGAGACGCAACGGATCGGCTTGCATGCGAAGGTTGTGCTTGAAGGTATGAGCCGCGGGGGATTGATCATTCACAACTGGGCGGTGGCGAACCCGGCCAAGGTGGCTGGATTGATTGCTGACAATGCGGTGATGGATATCACCAGCTGGCCGGGAGGGCTCGGCACAGGCAAGGGGTCTGAGAAGGACTGGAATCGTTGCAAGCAGGTATATGGTTTGGCTGATGACGCAGCGGCTAGGGCCTACGACAAAAACCCGGTAGACACCGTGAAACAATTGGCAGAGGCCAAGGTGCCCCTGCTCTACTTGGTGGGCACCGCGGACAAGGTAGTCCCTGCTGATGAGAATAGTTTTTTTGCAAGGGATCAACTGGCAGGTTACCCGGGTTTACAGGTCATTGAAAAACCGGGTAAGGGGCATCATCCTCACGCTTTGGAGAACCCGGCGCCGATCGTTGATTTTGCTCTCAAGGCCCATGGACTTTACCGGAACCCCGCCGCAATGGCTTCTCCATCGGCCGAATTCCGTGGTAGTTCGGCAGGGTGGGGTGGAGGCATCTGGTGGGACCAGCACGAAAATATCAACCGTATTGCCAAAGCAAACCCGGATCTGGAGCTGATCTTTCTCGGTGATTCCATTTCTCAAAGTTGGACGGGGCCGCGCAAACGGGTGTCGGATCCAAGCGGGGGAAGAACTTTTGACAAGCAATTTGGAAAGCATTGGAAATCTGCTTCATTTGGTATTTCCGGTGACCGGACCGAACATCTGATTTTTCGGGTTCAGCATGGCAATGTTGACGGGATCAAGCCCAAGGTGGTGGTGGTGATGATCGGGGTGAACAACATCAATCATGGCCACAGCGCGACACAGATCAGTGGTGGAATCAAGCAATTGGTGGCTAGCTTGAAACAGAAACTGCCCCAGAGCCGGATTCTGTTGTTGGGGCCATTGCCAACGGCTTGGAAGTCTGACAGCCCTCAACGTCTCACCTGTGACCAGATTCACAAGCAGATTGCTTCCTTGGGAAAAGAACCACAGGTGCGTTACCTCAATCTCAGTGAAAAGTTCCTTGAGCCTGATGGGGCACTGAAAAAATCAGCCTACCGTGGAGACGGGATCCACCTCAGTGGTGGCGGCTATGAGCTCTGGGCCTCGTTGCTTGTTCCAGAGTTGAAAGCGATGACTTCCGCGCGCGACTGATACCATTTGAGTGGTTAGTTTGTCGGAATGGCGGTGTTCGTCGGGGGGGGCGGACGCCCCCACTTGCCTCGGATCGTGCCCCTGGTTTTTACTTGATTTCGATTTCCCGGATGACGAGCCAGCTGCCTTGGGGACGAATGACCTTGATGCGTACGGCGGTGACCGGGAGCTCCAGACTGGTGGCGGTGGCTACGCCTCCGGTGAAGTCAGCCACTTTGGTGAATTTGTTTTTTCCCTCGTAGAGAACTTCGAGGTCGGCGGCTTCCAGTTTGTCTCCGCCGTTGGGCTTGCCTGTGGTGACGGTGATGCTGCTTGCTTTTTGGGGCTGACTGAGGAAGACCGAGAACTGATGTTGGGGGCTGACGCCATGGCGCGACCAGAAAAAGGTTTCTTGTTTGCCGTCTATGGCGAGCTCCGGGCTGTGATTGCCGGATGTTTGCATGTTGGTATCGATTAGGCTGAATGGGTTGCGTTTGATCGACGGGTCAGCAACGAAGTTGGTGAGCACTTTGGGCGTTGAGTCGTTGATGGAATAGCGAATGCCGGTGTCCTGTAGGTTTCCTTTGACCAGCATGGTGAACGGGTGATGGCCGGGAGCCAGAGCGATGCCCTCCGCGTTCCGATCATTGCCTGAGAAGTTTTGGCCGCTTACGATCAGCTTCTGGTCATGGTTTTGAGTAAAAAAGGAATAGTCCCCGGCTTCTTCGACTTTGAGATGGCCGTTGTATTCGATGTGAGTGCTTTGCGCCGGAACCTTGCGCCAGTCGCTTGTGGTCGTGACCGTGTTTGGCTCGGCCCTGAGCAGAGAGACAAAGCTGGTTTGTGGATCGGCCAGTTGGTAGCTGCGGATATGCACTCCGGCTTGTGGATTGTTTAGCTTCACCCCGGCTTTTGCTTGCTTGCGTTCACACTCGACTGAGGTGACATAGCTTTTCCGGCCGTTATCGAGAACGACGATGGATTGGACGGTGCAGGAATCTGAAACCTCGATGCCCTTGGTGTATCGGGGTGAGTCGGCTGTGGGCTCACTGCCGTCGGTGGTGTAGTGGATGTTTCCGGAGAGGTTCGGGTTGCTGAATTTGATCCGGGTCTTGCCGACGATTTTGATCTTTCTTGCTTCGGGCACAGGGGCTCCGACCCGGTACTGGATCTTGTGTTTGTCCATGAATACCCGGTGCAGTTCGAGTTTGTTTTGGAAGCTTTCCCAGTTTTTGTTGGCCTTGGGCGTCCAGAGGGCTTCGGAGAGGGCGACTGCTCTGGGGAAGGTGATGTACTCGACGTGTTTGGGCAGCGGGATGAACTCAGTCCAGACACAGCCCTGTCCACCGAGGACCAGTTTCTTTTCTTGTTCGCTCAGGGAGTCGTCTGTGGGGTCAAAGTGATAGACTTTGCTCATGATGGTGCGGTATCCGCCGTGTCCCGGAGCGTTGGATGCCACGTCCTCCTGGTAGTTGAAGTAGGCTTGCATTGAGGGAGTGACCACGATTTCGTGTCCGAGTTTGGGCGCCTTGATCCAGCCACCGTTATCGCGCCAGCACATCACGGCGGTCTTGGCGTCGACCTTGGCATCGAGTACTTCGCACCATGCGATGGCTTTTTTGTCTTTCGCTGCAAGGAACTGTTGGAGGTGCTCGACGAGCCACTTGTGCAGCACGTGGGGGTCGTCGGTTCCGAGCTCTTGCATTTTCCGTTGGCAGTCCGGATGTCTTTTCCAGGCGTCCAACCCCACCTCGTCGCAGCCGATGTGGAGGTGTCCGAAGGGGAAGAGGTCTGCCGTTTCTGCAAAGATGCCTTCCAGGAAGGTGATGGTTTCAGGTTTGCCAACGTTGAGCACATCGCCTGAGGCTCCGAGCTCGGGGTAGCTGTCGATGATGGCTTTCGAGTGTCCGGGGACATCGACCTCCGGTAGGATTTCGATGTGCAGGGATTTGGCGTAGGCAATGATTTCTTTGATGTCCGCATGGGTGTAGTAGCCACCGTAGCGTTTGCCTTTGTCATGGTTCAGCCCTTTGGCTTGGTTCCCGGGTCTACCGACGCGAGGGCGCCAGGCACCGACTTCGTGAAGTTTCGGGTAGGTTTTGCTTTCAATGCGCCAGCCGTCGCTGTCTGAGAGGTGCCAGTGAAAGACATTATATTTATACAAGGCCATGAGGTCGAGGTGGCGTTTGATGTATGCCTTGTCGAAAAAGTGGCGCGAAACATCGAGGTGTAAACCACGCCAGGCGTAGCGTGGTTTGTCTGCGATGTTTTGGCAGGGGATGTGATCTCTAACGATTAATTGGCGTAATGTTTGCAGGGCGTAGAAAAAACCATTGTCGGCCATCGCCGTGATGGTGATGATCCGTGGGGTGATTTCCAGAGTGTAGCCGCCTCCCTGAAGGTTGGAGTGGGTTTTGACCGGCTGCCCTTGAGGTGTTTGGATGTGTTGAAATCCAAGTTGTTTGGCGAGGGCGGTGATGTGACGGCCGATGCCGACTTGTTTTTTGCCGTTGGGGAATTGAAAGCGGAGGGTTCCTTTGTTGATTAGAAATTGGCCTTCGGCCATTTCCTGTTTCATGGGGGTGGGCAGCACGAATGGGCTGTGATCAGCGGTGGCTTCTGCCGACTGAACCGTTTGAGCGAGGCATGCTGTGGCAATTGCGAAGCAGGTTGCGATGGGCGTGAGGTGTTGGCTGATGAACATCATGGTGCCATCAGCAAAGCAAATCGGAACCACTTTTCAAGTGGAGAGCCGTCCGTGGCTGGGTGTCTTTTCAGGGGACAGCTTGGGAATCCGGTGTCCCAGCAGAGCTTAGATTCCCAGTGAGCGGATGAATTCGGTGAAGAAGTGCTCGCCGTCAACGAGGTCGCTGACATGAATGAATTCGTCTTTGGTGTGAGCCTGGTCAATCGACCCTGGTCCGATACAGATGGATGGCAGCCCGGCTTTGTTCAGGTGGGCTGCATCCGAGAACCATGGGGCACCAACGGTGCGTGGGTGGGCGCTATGGTCGGCATTTTTTGACACCTTGGTTAACCGCTGAATCCATGGGTGATCGGCGGGGACATCCATGGGTGGATTTTCCACATGGTGGCTGATCTCCAACGGCAGTTCATGCTCTTTGATGAATTCACGAACAGCTTGGTAGCCACCTCCCCGTGCATAAAGGCAGGGGGTGGTGCGGATGTCGATTTGGGCCGTGGCGCAATCCGGAACCACATTGGCTCGCGTGCCACCGGAAATCACGCCGATGTTCAGGGTCGAGTGGCCGAGCACGGGGTGGCTGGATTTAGCGAGTGTCGGTACGAGGTAGCGGTTCAGCGTTTGAAGTGAACGGGTGAGATGCAGGATGGCATTTTCACCTTGATCCGGCTGGGATGAGTGGGCGGCTTTCCCCTCGGCTGTGAGTGTCGCCCAGAGTGACCCCTTGGTGACGTGTACAATATCCAGAGAGGTGGGTTCACCGATCAGGGCAAACTCGTAGTCGGCGGCATGATGTTTGGCAAATTGTTTGGACCCCCACTGGCTGGATTCTTCACCCATGAAGCCGACAAAATCGATGGCGTAGGGCATGGTGGAGAGCATATCGCGGCAGTTGGTGAGCGCCTGGAGCATGGCGGCCATCGGACCTTTGGTGTCGGATGCTCCACGGCCATGGATTTTTCCATCGTAGAGGTCGCCAGAAAACGGGTTGATGGTCATGCCTTCCACCCCGACGGTATCAAGGTGGGGGCCAAAAAGGATGCGTGGGCGCTTGCCGAGGCCATCTGCCGACGGGGCCCTGGCGATCAAATTAGGTCGTCCGGGTTGGATGCGTTCCAGCTTGACGGTAAATCCCAGATTTTCGAGGTAGTTGCGAACGAAGTCGGCAAGTTCAGCTTCTCCGGTCCGGGCAGTGCCCGGGGTATCGTCCGGATTGACGCTTGGGATGCGGATCAGGTCTTGGAGTAAGGAGCAAACGTCGGATGATGGCATAACCCCACGTATAGGGGCAAAAGCGCTGCGGCGTAAAGGAAAAGCGGCCTACAAGTAAGATGGGCGATGGATCGAGCAAGATACGGCGATCTCATCATGCCTGCTGTGAGTTGAACGAACAAGCCATCTTGTTTGTCATCGAGCTTCTCTGGAAAATTCAGGTCCGACTATTTACGTTTGCGGATGCCGAGAGCGAAGACTCCGATTGCTAACATCATCGAGGAGGATGGTTCGGGAACGGCGGAGAACTGAATGTTGTCGAAGGCGCTGATATTCAAGTGGGAGTTGTCATGATGGCGGCCAACAAATTGAAATGAGACAATGGTGTCGTCCGCCGCCCACCCCAGGCTTGCGTAGCTTCGAGTTTGGATGAAGCTGTTGTTAATATACTCGTCAATTCCGAGGTCGGTGAATTCAAGTTTGACGGTTCCCGTTTGAGCGAAGCTGAAGATCTGGTGGTTGGCATGGCCCTCAACTTTGACATACAAGTCGGTGTAGTCGTGTCGCTCGACGAGGTCATAATGCAGGATGGTTCCTTGCAGTTGGGGGCGAGAGGCCTCGGTGAAAACCAGATCAGCCTCTGCTGCCCTGGGGTGTCCGTGACCTTGGCTGTGCCATGCGATTTCCGCACCGTTGTTGCCGATGGGGATGCTGGTTGACGCATTGACATGGTTGATGACTTGCCACGTGTAGATTGATGGGTTGGCTGATTCCCCATTGTCCAATGTGGGGCCGTAGTGGCTGGTATCAAAATGGTCAGTGAAGGAAATGGCAGCTGATACGACATGAACGGGAGACCAGATCAGGAGAAGGGCAAGGCTGTGTTTGGCGAACATTCTATGAGGAGGTTTGGTTTTTTGACTGATGGTATCGATAAAATCAGAGTATTGGTCAATCTAGCTTATTGAGCCGGGCCGTCAATCATGCAATTTTCAAATTAGAACCGCCAGGATGATCCAAGCCGGGGGGGGGGCGTGTGTGTAGTGGGGCGAGTCCGGTGCGTGTTTCATCGAGAGGTGAAGTGCTCTTTTCCATCATTTGTTGAGTGGAATTTGGCCTGTGGGGTGTTTGTGGCTTGCAATTTGATCTGAAAAACTTCATGGGAGCCGCGTCATGAAACCTGAGAACATCAAAAAATACCGTGCTTTTCCCACGGTAGACCTGCCCGACCGTCAATGGCCGAGCCGAGCCATCGTTGAAGCTCCGATCTGGTGTTCTGTGGACCTACGCGACGGAAACCAGGCTTTGCCACAACCGATGTCGATCGAGGAGAAACTTGAATTTTTCCAATTGCTTTGCCGGGTTGGGTTCAAGCAGATTGAGATTGGTTTTCCTTCAGCGGCGGATACCGAGTTTAATTTTTGTCGTCGCTTGATCGAAGATGATCTGATCCCTGAGGATGTTACAATCCAGTTGCTCGTGCAGACTCGCGAGCATCTGATCTGTCGGTCGTTTGATGCCATCCGTGGTGCCAAGCGGGCGATTGTGCATATTTACAACTCCACTTCGCCGCTACAGCGACGTATTACCTTTGGCGATGCTTCGCGTGAGGAAATCAAGCAACTGGCGGTGGATGGTGCCCAGCTGGTTAAGGACCTGGCTCCGACGCTGCCCGAGACCGAGATCGTGTTGCAATACTCTCCAGAGTCGTTTTCGGACACCGAGCTTGATTTCGCCCTCGAGTGTTGCAATTCGGTGATCGATATCTGGGAGCCGACGCCGGAGAAGAAAATGATCATCAACCTGCCGGACACCGTGCAGTGGACCACCCCCAATGTGCATGCGGATATGATCGAATGGATGGGACGGAATTTGAACCGCCGGGATGCCGTTGATATTTCGTTGCACACCCACAATGACCGCGGAACTGGAACCGCAGCGACGGAAATGGGTCTGATGGCCGGAGCCGACCGGGTGGAAGGCACCTTGTTTGGCAATGGTGAGCGCACCGGCAATCTGGATATTGTCAATGTCGCCCTGAACATGAACAGTCACGGGATTGAAACCGGGCTCGATTTTTCAGATCTGCCATCTTTGATTGCTGTGTATGAACGGGTCACCCGGATGACGGTCAGCGAGCGTCACCCGTACGCGGGACAGCTTGTCTTTACTGCTTTTTCCGGTAGCCATCAGGATGCGATTAAAAAAGGATTTGATCTTCGCCGCAAGGAACTCAAGGAGAACCCGGAGGTTCCGTGGGGCGTTCCGTATCTGACGATCGACCCCTCCGATACCGGACGTAGCTATGAGGCGATTATCCGGATCAACAGCCAGAGTGGTAAAGGTGGTGTGGCATACATTCTCGACCGGGAGCATGGTTTCGATTTACCGAAGTCCATGCATCCAGTGGTGGGTAGCCGGATTTATGCGCTGGCCGACGAACTCGGTAAGGAGCTTTCGATTCAGGAAATCCGGGACGCTTTTTTCCAGTTTTTTGTTAACCTGCAAGAGCCACTTTGTTTGTTGGACTACGAGTTGGATCATCACGCTGGCCAAGCCGGTGAGGTCGCTTGTCATGCCAATATCTCGGTGGAGGGACAGGAGCGGAAAATTGAAGGCTTGGGGAACGGCCCGATCAATGCCTTTGTGCATGCGCTTGAACAGGCTGGTTTGAAGGACTTTACCTTGACCGATTACCGATCACACGCCGTAAGCAAGGGATCGGATGCTGACTCTGCTGCCTACATTCAGTTGCGTTCCGAGGAACATGACTCCTTGGTTTGGGGTTGCGGTGTGGATCCATCGATTGAGATGGCCGGTTTGAAAGCCCTCGTGAGTGCGGCCAACCTCCTGCGTGCCAAATAGTCGTTGCAGTTACGGATTTTTGACTTACTTACTGTTCGATGTTTCGATTTACACTTTTTGGCATACCGATCACGGTAGAGCCGTGGTTCTGGATTACGATGGCTCTTTTGGGCGGCGCATTCACGGTTGATTCTGCCCAGGGGATGTTGATGGTGGTGCTCTTTATGATGGCTGGATTTATCTCCATTCTGGTACATGAGATGGGGCACGCCTTGATGATCCGGAAATATGGATTGCAGACCCAGGTCACCCTGGCTGCATTCGGCGGATACGCGTCCTATCAGGCGGGTATTTTATCCCGCAAGCAATCGTTTCTTGTGACTGCAGCCGGGCCGGGCTTGCAGATTATATTTGGGCTGTTGGTTCTGGTGCTTGCGGGCATCGTGGCTCCTCCCAGCATTCCGATTGCGTATTTTATCAAGGTCCTTTGTTGGATCAGCCTTGCTTGGGCTTTTTTGAATTGTCTTCCGATCTACCCATTGGACGGCGGTCAAATGCTGGCGGCTGTGCTAGGTCCTCGGCGGGGGCGAGCTGTGCACCTGACGGGTGTGGTGGTTGCCGGTATTTTGGCGGTGTTGGGCTTTGCCTCAAACCAATGGTTCATTGCAGTTTTCATGGCATTGTTTGCCTGGCAGAATTATCAAATGATGCAGAGGTCTCCCTGATCGCTCCTCTGGATCGAGCCGGTTTTTACGATTGACGTATTGCGTTGATTGTTAGTATGTTGGTTCGCAATCTAAAAAGGGGGTTTAATGATGAAACGATGCATTCTACTGATGATGTTGATGGCCAGTATGTGGCCATGTGGTGCTCAGGCTTTGGAGAAAGTTTATACACCTAAACAGGGGGCTCCGGAACGTAAGGCAATTTGTGACGTCATGCGGAAGTATGTCCGAAGCATGCACGGGATGGACCGCAAAAAAGCGTTTTTATGGAAAATTGAGACCCTGAAGGTGCAAGGAAACTACGCCTGTTTCGAGGCTCATGCTGTGAACCCTGACGGGAGTGCTTTTTCCGACGCCAATAGCATGATTGGCGATTTTCAACAGTTGACTTTTTTACGAAAAAATCGCGACGGTTGGTGGGTGGTCGCGGATCTAACGCGCACGGACGTCCCTTCTCCCGAGGAACTCAAACACATACGAGGAACCTTTCCTGGGGATGTTCCGACGGTGCTGATCCCGGACTACTGGAGAAAAAAACTGCGTTAGCAGAGCTTGTAGAACTTGGACTATTGAACGGTCAGGCTGTAGTGCCGGTGGAAGGTGTCACCCCGTCGCTGGGTAGAGTAACATTGATCGGTGATGGTGAAGTGGTATGTGCCACGGGATGCCGGCGTCCCGTCGAGGGTGGATTGCTGGCCTTCCTTGTAGTAGGTCAGCTTCAGTCCGGAAGGAAGATGGCCTGAGCTGATAAACATATTGGCCGTTGGCGTGGATCCAGGAAGCGCTTTGATGGTGTCACGATAGGGGAGGCCGGCAACCCCTTCGTTGAGGGAAATTGGGACGACCGGCTCTGGTTCGACCTGAGTGGAGCAAGCGCTCAGTCCTAGTGCTGCGAGACCTCCTGCGAGGCATAGTAATGGCAGGGGGCGGGGTAGTAAATGGCGAGTAGTCATACCTTACTATGCCCACGGAGGTTCTGTTTGGCTATCAAAAAGTTGACCGGTTCTAACTTATTAGCGTGTGGTTTGACGATTAGACGATTTCAATAAGAATCAGAATGGGGATGGAGATGGCGAGTAGCACTCCGATGCCTGACCAGAAAACGATGATGCTTTTCCTGGCCCAGGGAGCATTGGAATTACGCATGGTGTCGGCGATGATCACCATGAGGTGGAGGATAAAGCCCAGAACGACATACATGGCTAGCAGTGTGTCGAAGTGGACAAGGGGTGTCACAAAGGGGAGCCAATGGCTGCAGAGTAAAATCAGAATCAGGGTGCAAATACAGGAGATGAAAAATGCGAGTATACCGATGACGCGCCCGGTGGAGTCATGTGAGTCGCTGATGTATTTCCCCCGGATCCGAATGGTTTCGGGGGTTTCGTGCCTGAGTTCTGATCTGCGGGCACCCGGCAGGCTGTGGAGTCCACGCTCGGGATTGGTTTTTGTGAATCCACGTTTGATCGTATTGAGGTTCATTCGGTTCCTTTCGTTGTTGGAGAAGCTAGCGCTTGCAGTGAGGCTTGGCGATTACAATGGGATACAGGAATTGCACCGCCGGGAAAAGTGGGCTTGGCATTTTGTCGTTGTGGGTTAAGCTCCCGTTCATGGATCAGGTCATCTTTGTATTGTCGCAGCCGTTTACATGGGGGTTGGTGTTGGGCTTGTTTTTTATGGTGATGACTTGGCGTTTGATGCACAAGGATGTGGTGATGCTGCGTTCGGATAACAAGCGCTTGGTAGAGGAAAACCGTGAATTGCAGAGTCACCTCAGCACTCAGCTCAAGATCAATGCAAAGGGAAATGAGCAACTTGAAAAGGAACTGAATGGCCTGAAAGAGCAGAATGAAAACCTCCGGGTGAATTTGAATGCCGCCCAACAAAAACCGGGCAGAGCCGAGCGTCGGCAATTGGAAATTTTGGAAACGGCGGCAAGTGCAATGCGCGAGCAGGCTCCAGGTTTTGCCCCTGCCTGGGAGAAGGCCGTTCGTGATGCTGAACTCAGCCAGAAAGAGGCCGAAGGAGGCTTGAAGAAGCTGATGCGGCGTGTCATCCCGAACCGTAAAACAGCCCCTGTGCTTTCGATTGAGGATAGCGATGTCAGGGATGTGGAAAGCTCCGCCACCGTCGAGGAAAAGCAGGACTGAGTCAGCGCTTGCCAGTAGGATCTCGCCCGGGGTGGCCGTGTTTGTGTGCCTGCGCTGTTGCGCGGAGCTCGATCCAGAAGGTCGCCCGGTGGCTGGGGTGAATGTTGATGTGGATGCATCCGCGTGATCGGGCCCGCAGGTCGAGCGATGGTGACAGTTTCAGGGAGCTTGGCTCTTGCTTCTTTGGCTGCTCCGTGCTTCTTTCTGGGGGTGCACACCGCCGGGAGTGGCTGTGCCCATCTCATTTCAACCCAATCTCAATCATCATGAAAATTGTTGTCGCATACTCAGGAGGTCTCGATACCTCGGTTCTTCTTCTCTGGCTGAAAGAGAAATACAACGCGGAAATCATTGCTTACTGTGCCGATGTCGGGCAGGGCGAAGAGCTTGACGGACTTGAAGAAAAAGCCTTGAGCACCGGTGCCAGCAAGTGCTACATCGGTGACCTCAAGGAGGATTTTGCGGCCAATTACATTTACCCGATGTTCCAGGCCAACGCGCTTTATGAAGGTCGCTATTTACTTGGAACTTCGATCGCACGTCCTTGTATTTCCAAGGGAATGGTGGATGTGGCGATTAAAGAGGGAGCTGATGCCATCGCCCACGGGGCGACAGGCAAGGGTAATGACCAGGTGCGCTTCGAGCTTTCTGTGGCAGCGCTTGCTCCGGAGATCAAGATGATTGCTCCATGGCGGGATGCCGAGTTCCGTGCTCAGTTCCCAGGCCGTGCCGAGATGATCGCGTATGCCGAAAAACACAATATCCCGGTGCAGGCATCCATGAAGAAGCCTTACAGCATGGACCGCAACTTGCTTCACATCTCTTTTGAAGCCGGAGCTCTTGAAGATACCTGGTATGACGCCAGTGGTGAGCGCGACCGCGATATGTATGTGCTTTCGGTTTCTCCGGAAGATGCTCCTGATGCTCCTGAGTATGTCCAGTTTCTGTTCGAAAAAGGCAATATCATTGGCCTGAAATATGACGGTCTGGATGCGGTGATCTCCGATCTCGGTGATTTTTCGGTGGAAGGTGAAAAAGACGGATACACTCTGCTGAGCCCATACGGGGTGATGCGGGTGCTGAACTTCCTTGGAGGTAAACACGGAATTGGCCGGATCGATATCGTTGAAAACCGCTTTGTTGGCATGAAGTCGCGTGGCATTTACGAGACTCCCGGCGGAACCATCATCCTTGCGGCTCACCGTGACCTCGAGACGCTGACGGTTGATCGCGAAGCCCAGTATGTGCGCGATGACCTGATTACGAAGTATTCCCAGCTGGTTTACAACGGTTTCTGGTTTGCTCCCGAGCGTGAAGCCATTCAGGCACTTGTGACATCCACCCAACAGACGGTTACCGGTGAGGTTCGCCTCAAGCTGTATAAGGGAAATTGCATCCAGGCAGGCCGCCGTTCACCGTTCTCTCTCTACAGCGAGGATGTGGCGACGATGGAAGGTGGTGCTGAAGAGGCCTACAACCAGGATGACGCTACCGGTTTCATTGCTTTGAATGCCCTGCGCCTCAAGGCCAGCGCCCGTCAGCAAGACGCTTAATTTTTAAACGACCGGGTCCAGGTGTTTGTCCGCCTGTGACCCATTACCCCCTCCTATGGACGAAGCAGTTATTTATACCATCCTGGGTGAAGCCGGATTCACCCGGATGGTTTCCGCTTTTTATGATCGGATCAAAACCGATGATTTAATCGGGCCGATGTATCCACCGGATGAAATGGAGGCCGCTGAAGAGCGCTTGCTCCATTTCCTTCTCTTTCGCTTTGGCAACGACCCTCGCTACCAGGCGAAACGAGGCCACCCACGATTGCGCATGCGGCATGCCCCCTTTCCCATCGGTGAAGCCGAGGCCGAACGCTGGCTGCAACTCATGGATGAAGCGATGGATGAGGCAAAGGTTCCGGAATCGATTCAATTGGAGCTGCGTTCGTTTTTTACCATGGTGGCACACAATATGAAGAATCAGTGATGGAGCATAGAGGAGCTGTGCTATTTCCTAAAATGGAGCCACCTGTGTGCAATGCAGATCGTGAGTGGGGGGCCAATTGTAGCAACCCAAGGCGGGAAGGGGTAATACCATTTGAGTGGTTCGTTTGTCGGAATGGCGGTGTTCGTTTGGCCTTGAGTTCAAGGCGTGACAAAGGAATGTAGCGAGCTACATGACTGAGGAAAAACGCCGAAATCAAGCCAAAAAAACACCGCTTTTCATTCCCATCAGCTACGCTGACTTGCTTCCATCTCAAGCTCTTCACTATTTGACCATTCCGATAAAATAACCGGGAGAATGGTATAAGGCTGTGTTTGCCAAGCCAGCCGACAGATTGAAAATCTGTCCTACGTTCTGAGATGGCGCCACCAGCGTGTATTGTGGATCGTGAGTGGTTCAGAAGCAATCTGACTCAACATCCTAGCTTCCCCCCTACATGAGGGCTTGCCAGTTGTCCTCTGGCTGAGGATGAGAAGCCGTGCATGTTCGAATACGCATTTTATTCAATGTATCCTATAAGGAGTAGCGCTTCTTCATGGAGAGATAAACCATATTTGATACCTCGCGGATGACATTGCCCCGGCTCCTGATCCAGGGGCCGTAGGACAGATTACGATTCCCGTTTTCGATGATGCCGATGAGAATGTAGGGATAGGATTGACCATTGGAACCTCGGGCTACGAGAATGCCCATATCGCCACAGCACATGGCTGTGCTGCCGGTCTTGTTGTAAACTTTTGTGCCTGTGGGAACCCGTTTGGCGCTTGAGTAGAGTCGGTCTCTCCCTGGTAGCCCCATGAGCCGTAAGATTTCCTTTGAATGTGGGAGCTTGTCATTCCACAAGGCATGGAGGAAGCGGGCATAGTCTCCTGCCGACCCCCGGTTGCGATAGGTTCGTCCACCTGCCGGGATGTATTCAACGAGATACAATTGGTGGCAAAGTGAGGGGTAGTGACGTTTGAGTAGGGATTGGGTAGCCGAGGGGCCTCCGGTTTGACGCATGACCCAGTTCGTTGATGTATTGTTGCTTTTTTGGATCATTAACTCCATGTGGCGCCGACTGGCCGGCCCGTAATGGAGCTTGCCGGCTTTTACCTGGTGAAAAAAGGCTAAGGCCAAATAAACCTTTACCATGCTTGCGGCTTGGAGAGATTCATTGACATTAATGCCGGCCAGTTTTTTTTCCGAAGTTAAATCGTATGCCAACCATGCGGTGCGCTCTTGACCGAGGATTTGGCCCTTCCCGCGAAGCGACTTGATATAGGATTCGATTTCCCCTTCCAGACTGCTGCCCGTTGCAGCACTCGTCGAATGGACGGAAAGGGCACCAAGCGTCAAAACCAGAAGCAGATGGACCAGATATGGGTGGAGATGACTCATGAAACGAATTATGGCGGTCATTATACGCCAACGAAAGAAAAAATATAGTGGTTCTTCGCAAGAATGTAATTTGACGGAGGGTTATTGACCCGGGGTCATGACGGTATCTTCTTGTGGATCATCTGAGACGTTTATCCTTGTCGATGACGTATGGCAAGGTGTATGAGACAACTATGAAAAGACATTTCGGGATACTGGTCGGTTTTTTGTTAGCTTGGGGGTCATTGGCATGGTCTGAACCGACGGAAGTGAGAACCTGGACTGCTCTGAGTGGACATAGCTTGGAAGCCGAATGCCTCAAAGTCGAGGGCGGTAAGGCAGTCTTTAAGAAAGGGAATGGCAAGACGGTTGCGGTGCCATTAAGCAAACTTATTCAGGACGATCAGGATTTCCTAGCTGAGCACTTTCAGTCTAATGAATCGGGAGAAACCCAGGTGGTGGATGCTCCTGATGCGGGGACGCCGGCAGACGACCTGCCCTATCCGTTGGGAAAAACAACGGCTGAGATCCCATGTGACGGCGATTTCAGTTACTTTCTGTATCTGCCGAAGAGCTTGGTGAAAGGAAAGAAATATCCGGTTCTGTATATTATGAGTCCCGGCGGGGGTGGTGGGGGCACGGCCAAGCGTTACGTTGCCGGCGCCGAACGCAATGGATGGATTTTGGCAGTATCCAAGCAGTCGAAAAATGGATTTAACAAGAGCAGTGACGCGATTACCAACATGATGGATCATGTGCAGGCATCCTTGCCTATTGATAAAGAGAGGGTGTATGTGACGGGTTTTTCCGGAGGCTCGCGTATGGCGTATTTGATTTCACAAAGGCGCAAAGAAGTCACCGGGGTGATTGCCTGTGGGGCGGGAGGAAAAATCGGCAGCCGCAAGCAGGTTGTATATGGGCTCTGTGGATCCAATTGTTTTAATCGAACGGATATGGCCAACGCCTTTAAGGGTGTTTCCCACAAGGGCGCGGTGCTGAGGTACTTTCCCGGACGCCATGCCTGGGCCAATGGCGAGCTCTGTGAAGATGCCATCACCCACCTCAACGGTGTGTTTCTCAGTGACAACAAGTCGGACTATGCAGAGGATTATGAGCGATACCGTCATGCCCTCGGCGAATTGATCGAAGGGAGTCGGGAAAATAATCCCCTGCGAGCCTACATGTGGGCAGACTTCGCTCATGAATATGACTTTGACGATCCGAGGGCGAAAAAGGCATACGATGACCTCGGCAGTGACGAGATGAACAAGCTCTACGTAGAGGGGCTTGCAGGTATCCGTAAGTTTGCGGAAAAGACGTTTGGACAAATCTCAGCCAGTCAGTGGAAAGCCGATCCCAAGGTTTCATCAGCCTGCGAGCGGGAGTCTCGGAAGTATGAAGGCACGCCATGGGCGGAGGTCCTGATGAAGATGAGTGAGGATGCACAGAAGTTTTAGGCGGAGCGAAGTGTTCAAGCCTATCTGAAAGTGGGCTGTCGAAAAAGTGCTCATTGATCGTTGGCAACTTTTTCATAATGCGCTACGTTGTGCCATGGATAAATCAATTTGGTTCTTTATCGGTGCCATTGCTTTCTATTTTGCTCTGCAATTGTGGATTCTCCCGGCCTTCGGTGTTGATACATGAATGTCGCGCAGCAAACGCTCCCAGTCTGGGAAGCAAGATGGCAATACCTCACCGGATTCGAGTAAACGTAGCACGGCTCCGACCTGAGGCGTCAAGGGATGTCCTCCGGGTGAGGACAATTAATCAGCGGCGAATTTTGAAGATTATTGCGGGGGAGTCTGCATGAAGCGCTCTACCGGATTGGTGGTGTAATGTAGGATGGGATTGTATCCTGTCGGTTTTCTTGGTGGAGGTGGTTGTGGAGTGCTTTGGTTTTGGTTACCCAAGCCTGCCGACAGCTTGAAAAGCTGTCCTACTTTTGGCACTGGACCCTTGAATACATCGCTGGATTTGACGGGGGGAATGTAGGACAGGATTGCATCCTGTCGGTCTTTCTTGATGGAGGTGGTTGTGGAGTGCTTTGGTTTTGGTTACCCAAGCCTGCCGACAGCTTGAAAAGCTGTCCTACTTTTGGCACTGGACCCTTGAATGCATCGCTGGATTTGACGGGGGGGATGTAGGACAGGATTGTATCCTGTCGGTCTTTNTGGTGGAGGTGGTTGTGGAGTGCTTTGGTTTTGGTTACCCAAGCCTGCCGACAGCTTGAAAAGCTGTCCTACTTTTGGCACTGGACCCTTGAATGCATCGCTGGATTTGACGGGGGGGATGTAGGACAGGATTGTATCCTGTCGGTCTTTCTTGATGGAGGTGGTTGTGGAGTGCTTTGGTTTTGGTTACCCAAGCCTGCCGACAGCTTGAAAAGCTGTCCTACTTTTGCACTGGACCCTTGAATACATCGCTGGATTTGACGAGGGGAATGTAGGACAGGATTGTACCCTGTCGGTCTTTCTTGGTGGAGGTGGTTGTGGAGTGCTTTGGTTTTGGTTACCCAAGCCTGCCGACAGCTTGAAAAGCTGTCCTACTTTTGGCACTGGACCCTTGAATACATCGCTGGATTTGACGGGGGGGATGTAGGACAGGATTGTACCCTGTCGCTCTTTCTTGGTGAGCCCAATGATGGGAGCCGGATTAGGTACATAAAAAAACACCGCGCAGTTAGGCATGTAGGATACATGATCTAACCTTGCGGTGTGTGATGGATTGACTGCCGGTTCTATAGTCTAACCGTTAAAGTGGTATTTACGGTTCAATGACGGCGTAGTCGCCATCTTTGCGCCGATAGAGAATTTGTAGAACGTCACGCCGTTCGTTGTTGAAAACAACAAAGGGTTTTTCCGAGAGTTCAAGTTCCATGATGGCATCCTCTTTGAGCATCGTTTTCAGACGGTAGCTTTCACGGTGGATGATCATGGGTTCCGGATCCTGCTCGAGTTCTTCCTCGTGGTCGAGTTTGTCAAGGAACTCGGATGAGAACACCTTTTCATCAAGGTGCTTGATGGTGTCCTTGCGTCGATTCGGTCGCTGTTTGCGCAGGAGGCGCGTTTTATGTTTACGCATGCGCCGTGCGATTTTGGAAATGGTGTCGTCGATGGCAGCATACATGTCTTTGCCTTCGGTAGATGCATCAATGGTGATGTGGTTGGCACAAAAGAGAATGATCTCGACGATGTGTCGGTTCTTTTGTACGTCGAGGATGGCTTTTGCCTCGATGATTTTGGGGTAATCCAGGTGAAGCCCCTGAATGCGTTTGGTTGCGTAGTCCCGAAGTGAATCGGTGACTTTTTCGTGACGGACGGTCACGGTGATAGGTGTGTTAGCGTTAGCTGTTTGCATCTATGTTTCCTTTCTTGTTTGGGTTTCGTTCTTTGTTTATTTCCGATCAGATAGGGAGAGTGACTATGGTGAAATATGGCACATGATTTCCGTATTTCTACAATTAAAAATCTAAAGTGTGTTGGGTAGAAATTAAAGAACAAAATCCTCTCCGAGGTAATGTTTTCTGGCGAGGGGGTCGTTGGCGATATCGGCGGCTTCACCCTCGAGGATGAGTTTGCCTTCGTAGAGGAGGTAGGCGTGGTCGACGATGTGCAGTGTTTCCCGCACATTGTGGTCTGTGATCAGAATGGAAAGCCCGTCGTTGTCGCGTAAATCACGGACAATGCTTTGAATATCACCAACGGCGATGGGGTCGACCCCGCTGAAAGGTTCGTCGAGCATCAGTAGGCTGGGGTTGGTGCAGAGGGATCGGGCCAGAGTGAGTCGGCGTTTTTCTCCGCCAGAGAGGGCGAGGGCTTCGGATTTGCGGATGTGGGTGATGCTGAAGCGTTCGAGCAGTTCGTCGATGCGCATGTTCCTCTGCTTCCGGCTGAGGTCCTTACGGGTTTCGAGCACGGCCTTGAGGTTGTTTTCAACACTGAGATGGCGAAAAATGGACTCTTCCTGGGGTAAGTAGCCCATGCCGAGCCGGGCCCGTTTATGCATGGGTAGGGTGGAGATATCTTTACCGCTGAAGGTGACAACTCCGGCATCGGGTGGGATCAGCCCCGCGATCATATAGAAACTGGTGGTTTTGCCGGCTCCGTTGGGCCCCAAAAGGCCGACGATTTCGCCTTCGCGCACACTGAGGTGGACGTTGTTGACGACGGTTCGGCCGCCGTAGGTTTTCATCAGTCCCTGGGCTTCCAATAGCGATGGGGCTACACGACGGGAGTTGGTTCCAACGTGGATAGGGCCGTGGTTTTCTGGGGCGCTCACTTCAGACATGGTCAAGGAGGTGGAAATTAAGAATGAGGAATGGGAAATGAGGCCTTAGGGTTGGGCCGTTTTTTTAGGGGCTGCCTTTTTATCTTTGTCTGATGAAAGCTTGGCTTGGCTGGTGTCGATGACCGTGGTGGCTCTCCCTTCAAGCAGGAATTTACCATTTTTCTCGATTTTGATGTACTTGTTGTCTTCCTCGGATTGGACATATTGGTGTTTTCCGATCTGGATGCGTGGTTTCTTTCCGCGCAGGATCATCTCACCGGTTTTGGCATCGTAGCTGGCTGTCTCGCTGGTGGCAATGTAGGTCTGTCCTTTTTCGTCTTTTCGAATAATGCGGACGCTGCCGGTAGCGACGATTTTTTTCAGATCGCCAAAGGAGGCTGCAAGTGAGTTTTCGTCACCTTTTTTTGCCTCTTCCTTGGTTTTGTCGGTCTTGGTTTGCTTGTTGGGAGACTTCGGCTGCTTTGTTTCCGGGGTGTTTGTTGGGGGGGCGGTTTTCGGTGTTTCGTTCCTAGGTGTTTCGATCTTCGATTTTTTGTTGGACTTGCCTGGTTTTGCCGTTTTGGCCTCCACTTGTTTTTTTTCGAGGAACACTTTCAGTTCGTCGCTGCAGGTGAGTTCAAAACGAGGCTCTTTGAGGCGAATATTTTTGAGGTAGGCGAGAACGCCGGTGTCGGTGTCAAAATAGAGACCTCCATCACATTTGACTTCGAGAAGTTGGGGGGGGGCTTCTTTTTTTGTGCTGTTTTTGTTACCTGTGTTTGGCGTGGTGTCTTTTACGTTCACCTGCGGGGTGGAAGTTGCTTTGGTTGGAGCGGCAGTACTGACCAGCAGTGCTCCCTGACCGATGCTTTCTAGAAACGGGGCCATGGTGTCGTCCGCCGTCTGCATGAGTTTCCGTTCTTCTTCGAGTGAGCGCGCGGCTTCTTGCTGCTTGTGCTCGATCACTGAGCTTGTTGGTTTTGCAAGTTGATCCAGCTCTCCTAGTTGTGCTTCTGTTAGTGGGGTGGGAGGTGTGGCAACCGAAACTTGTGTTAGGTTGGTGATTGCGGCGGTAATCGCGAGCGAGGATGTCAGTAGGCGGGGATGTGGTTTCAGCTGCATGGCGGAAGATGTGTCGACGGGTTTGCTGAGGAATTCGGTGCTTGCGGGTCCTAACAGGAATCCGCGTTTTTGGTTCCAGTGAAAAATCAGGCCGGTTCCATTTGCCCGGTAATGTTGTTTTTCTAAATCACCTCTGAGGGTAATGGTTTCACTGGCGTGAAGGGTGGAGTTTTGTTGGTTGTAGATCGCCTGGGCCATTTCGGTATGGGCCCGGACGGTGCCATCTTTGTCGTAGAGTTCGATGGTGACGTGGTGGCCTTCGATACGGTGTTGGTCGAGCACGGTGAGGCGGTCGGCCTTAAGCAAGGATTCAGGGTTGTAGTCTTTGTCGTAACGAGGGAGGCGGACCCGCTGGAGGATACTTCCTTCGGGAAGAATATCCAGGGTGGGAAAGGCGGTGCGTGCCGGGCTTTGGGCCTCTTCCTTTTCTTCCGCCGTGAAAGCGGGCTGGCCATGCAACAGCGAGATCCCCGCAAGAATCCAGGCTATCCTGTGGGATGGGAGTTTGAATGTGTTCAGAGGTAAAGGCACGGCGCTCGGTGCGTCGGGGGTTAGATCTTGCCGTGGGCAGCCTGGTGAATCGCCAAAAGACGAGTCACCGTGGATTCGATCTCGTTGAGCGGAATTTGGTTTGGGCCGTCGGAGAAAGCTTTGTCCGGGTTGACATGGGTTTCCATAAACAGTCCGTCAACACCGGTGGCAACTGCGGCTCGGGCGAGTACGGGGGCAAGTTCTCCATCGCCTCCTGTGGTGCCACCGAGGCCGCCAGGTCGTTGAACGGCGTGGGTGGCGTCAAAAATCACTTTCATACCCATGTCTCGCATCCAATGAAGTGAGCGCATATCGGCGACCAGATTATTATAGCCGAATGAGGACCCGCGTTCGGTGATGTAATAGTGCTCACAGCCGAAATGTTCGAGTTTGGTGGCGATGTTACTGACATCCCAGGGAGCGAGGAATTGTCCTTTTTTGACGTTCAGCGGCCGGCCTGTTTTAGCACAGGCTTCGAGCAGATCGGTTTGGCGGCAGAGAAATGCCGGGATTTGGAGAAAATCGATTGTTTCGGATGCAATTTCTGCTTCCTCCGCGGTGTGGACGTCGGTAGTGACGGGAATTTCGAGCTCTTTGCCAATTTCTCCAAGGATGCGGCATCCTTCCTTGACCCCGGGGCCTCGGAAAGAATCTACGGATGTCCGGTTGGCCTTGTCGTAGGAGGCCTTGAAGATGAACTGGATGCCAGTGGTTTCGGCGATTTCCTTGAGGGAACGTGCCATTTGCCAGGCAAAATCTTCAAGTTCGAGGGCGCAGGGACCAAGAATAAAGAAGGGAGAAGATGGATCGATGTGTAGCTTGCCGATTTGACTCATGAGATAGCGATGATTGCTACCCAAACTAGGCATGCTCCCGGAATATGGCACGTAAAAATTACGGATAATTGGAAATTTTATCCTGAGGATGGCTTGTCCATGCGGGCTGCGATAGGAAACGCCCCCCCATCAGGGGATGGGGGTAGCCAGCCTCCCTGATTTGAGTCATCTCCTTTTGATTGGTATTTAAACTGCATCAAATTCGCTAACGCGGTGAAGAGTTAGGCTCTGATAGGGGGAGGGGCTCGGGCTTGATTGACATGGGCTTAAATCGAAGAATTGATTCCTTGTTTGATTTATATTTGTTCGTATGAACATTCTCTGTGTCGTCAAGCGGACAGTTCCTAAGTAGACATTTGTTCCTTTGTCAGCTCATGGCAGCTCCTCCGAATACCTCGCTTCAAAGGCAAGTTGCCAGCAGCCCATCTTTCCTACAACGGAACCAATCATGGCAGCTATTCAGGAGACTTCTCGGCATTGGCTACTAATAACTTTGCGGTTGAGTTCTGGGTAAGAACAAGCAACCTGACTCAAAGTGCGATTAGTGTTTTTCAAACAGGGAATAATAATAATGGTAGCCTTAAAATAGGCATTGCTGGTGGAGTTTGGACTGCGAGTTATCACAACGTAGGTTGGATTGGAGCTACTGATGGAGTCGGTCAAGCCGTCACTTCCGGGACGTGGACCCATTTGGCGGTCATTCGTGATAATGGCACATCCACTTTTTACATTGATGGCGTGGCTCAATCTGGAACTTCAAATGGAACTCCAGTTCACAATGACTCGGCTCACCTCGCAGTAAATCCCGGCGGATTCGCAGGCAACTGGTTTGAGGGCGACTTGGATGAAATCAATACCTTTACGTTCGTCTCAGGTGTCGATGACCCTGTCGCAGCTCTCAGTATCAATGCAGTCCCAGAACCCGCATCGACAGCCTTTTTAGGACTCAGCGGTCTCGTCTTCCTTCTGAGGCGCCGCAAATAAATCTCGCTCGGGATACACAGGGTGGGGGTAATCCATTCCATTAGGACCATGTTCTGCCCCATGTTCTGCCTAGAGTGTCCCTATTGATGAGGCAACGGTAGCTATTCTCGGCAGGCAGTCATTTTTTCGGTGTTCGCTTTAATGAGGCAACACGCCGACTGAGCGCCTTTGATTTCTGTCTTTACTGATTCCTAAAAAAAGCTATACGGGTAGAACTATGACTCGATTATGCCTCCTATTAATCTCCACATTTCTCGCGTCAGCAAGCTATGTCTCAGCAGGCTTGGTCGCTCACTATGACTTCACTGACGGTGACCTTACCGACAATGAAGTGGGTGCGAATTACACCCTGACCCATGTGCAAAATGGCACAGGAGCAGTCAGCATCAATGCCGATGGTTCGGCAGCATTTCCAGGCAACGACAGCTCAAGCGGCAACCACGCCTTCTTGGAGACCGCGGCTTATGGAACGACGGGGGTTGCCAACTTCACGGTCTCATTTTGGTGGAAAACAAACAACCTTGCCCAGGGAAATTACCAAGGGCTCTTTTCCAGCGACGATGCCAACGCAAGCTTCTCTTGGCAACTTGATAACAGTGGCAGCAATATGCGGTTTGTCTCCAACGGAAGCCCCACCCTGACCTACGCCGAAAGCAACCTCAGCACTGACACCTGGTATCACACGGTCATCCGCAAAGAAACCGGAGCGGGAGATAACTATACTCAAGTTTATATCACCAGCGAAGGGGGCGTGACGCCTGTCTTGGTAATGAACCAAAACTCCAACCCCGGAGGGCTGAATGAATTCAGACTTGGCGTCAATCGGAACTCCGACTCATTGTTTGCCATGGATATGGCTAACGTCAAAATCTACAATGACGCCTCCGTGGACCTTTCCTCCTTACTGGCAGAAGGTCCCGGTTTGGTTCCCGAGCCCTCATCCACCGCATTGCTCGGTCTTGGTGGATTGGCACTGATCCTACGCCGCAGAAAATAATTCAAACATATCTGTTTGCCCTAGCGATTACCACCACTCTCCCGATAAAGAGAGTGGTTTTTTTTTGTCTGGTTATCTAGCAGTTCCTGAGAACACCGAAGGGCCGAAGCCATTTTCGAGTTCGTACGGAGGGGAGGCGTTGTTGAAGTTTTGATTTTATTGGTTTCTCCTTGAACGGTGGCAGCATGCAAAGCCGATGCTCATGGCAAGCAGGGTTGAGCTGCTTGGTTCAGGGACTGTGGTGACATAGGTTTCAAAAATCAGATTCGAAGGTAATACGAAAGGGGTCCATGGTGGTGTTCCTGCGGGTTCGCGGCCGTATTCGCTTTCTCCATTTGTAAGCGCGCCAGGCTGAGTGCTGGCTCCGATGGCTACCGTGTTATTTGTCGGGTCGTTAACTCTAAAGGCTAAGACGTCACCAGCTGTGACCGAAATGTTGTATGGAGTTAAGTCAACTGCAACAAGGGGGATTCCATGTACTGTGGCTCTCGATGTTATATTCAGAGCTGGGATCGACAAGTTTGCAAGAATGTTAGGGCCTGTGTCCGCTTCCGTTGGTACACCGCCAACAGTAGTTCTGACATCAAACTCCAAATCCACAGTAGGAGTAACGCCTTGTGTGCTCAGATAGAGGTGGATTGATGAGAGTGTCCCAGTGTTACTTACCGTAAAGGTTTGGGCTCGTTCGCCGAAAAACCCAATTTCAAGTTGAGGGTAGTGAGAAGTGTCGAGGACAACTGCTGCCTGGCTAGTTGCAGGAATCAGCAGAGCGGTTGTAATAAGGGAGAGAATCGATTTTTTCATGGGAGACGGGTATCTATTCAGATGCCTGATCTCGAGTCAAATAGGATGTGTGTATGTATTCTCTATGCCCGATGAAAGCATCCCCGAATTCCTCATCTAAAAAGCCAATTCCTAGAAACTCAAGTGACATTCATGCCGGGCCCTATTTCCCCTCCGCGTTGAAACTGTCGAATGATCGGTGCGACAAAAAAATACATCTGGAATCCCGGTGTATGGAAATCACAGCCCGGATAACCCGTTTCGATTCGGATTTGGAATGGGTATGACCAGTGTAACCAGTGACCCTTTTCAGGGCTGTGAAATGCGCAACAATGAGCAAGATAGGCTATTCTCAAATTCGAAGTGAAGCACTAGGGTGCTAATAGGTAGCTCTTTATGAAAGCAACCTTTACCTCCGTAACCCAAAATAAGTTTCTTACATTGCCCCAGCTTCCGCTGCGGCCTGGAAAAACTGAAACTATTTGGCCGAGCATTGCGCCAGTTCGTCCGGAAACGGGGTGTCGTGTGCTTTAGCCAATCCAGACAAACCAAACATTATAGTACCAATACCATCATGAGTAACTCATCAGTCCAGTTCGCCAGCGGAGAATTTGTCCCCCTTGAAATGCATAAAGTGCGGGTAGTCCAAAAACTCAACCTGCTTCCTGTGGAGGAGCGGGTCAAATCGATCGAAGGCGCAGGTTGCAACACCTTCCTGCTACAAAACAAGGATGTGTTTCTCGATATGCTCACGGACAGTGGAACGAATGCCATGAGTGACCAGCAGGTTGCGGCCATGTCGGTGGCAGACGACGCCTATGCGGGTTCGGCATCCTACGAAAAACTCTACAACACGATTGTCGATATCCTCGGAACCGAGTATTTCCTGCCAGTACACCAGGGAAGGGCCGCCGAACACATTATCAGTCAGGCGTTTGTAACGAAGGATGGCGTGGTCCCGATGAACTTCCACTTCACGACCACCAAGGCTCACATTGAATACGCTGGCGGATCCATTGACGAGCTGTTTACCGATGAGGCTCTTAAGATCAAGAGCAACCATCCCTTCAAGGGCAACATGGACATCGACAAGCTGAAGGCGAAGATAGCAACCGTCGGTAAAGAAAATGTGCCCTACGTGCGTATGGAGGCGGGAACCAACCTGATTGGCGGTCAGCCGTTCTCAATTGCTAACATGCGGGAGGTGCGCGAGGTCTGTGATACCAACGACCTGCTTATCGTCCTCGATATCAGTCTGATTGCGGAAAATATCTATTTTATCAAAACTCGTGAAGAGGAATTCAAGGATGCCGACATCAAGACCATCATTCGTGCGATGTGCGACTTGGCGGATGTCATTTATTTCTCTGGCCGCAAGGTGAGCTGCACCCGTGGTGGTGGTATTGCAACCAAGAGCAAGGAGCACTATCTCCGCATGCGTGACATGGTGCCATTGTTCGAGGGATTCCTCACATACGGTGGCATGTCAGTGCGTGAGATTGAGGCCATGGCAGTAGGTCTTCAGGAAATATTGGATATGAACATGATTAGCCAGTCGCCCCAGTTTATCAAATATCTGGTCGACGACCTAGATGCGGCCGGTATTCCGGTGGTTACTCCGGCCGGTGGGTTGGGGGCGCACCTCGATGCGAAGCAGTTCCTGCCACACGTGCCGCAGTTGGAATATTCGGCTGGTGCCCTAGCCGTTGCGCTCTACATCATCTCTGGAATCCGCGGGATGGAACGTGGAACCATTTCGATGGACCGTGACGCCGATGGCAATGACGTGGCCTCCGAAGTGGAACTCCTGCGACTTGCCATGCCTCGCCGGGTGTTCACTCTCTCCCAGGTCAAGTATGTGGCAGACCGAGTCAAGTGGCTCTACAAGAACCGTGATCTGGTTGGAGGGCTCGAGTTCTACGACGAGCCCAAAGTGCTGCGTTTCTTCGTAGGACGTCTTAAGCCGAACAGCGACTGGACCGAGAAGTTGGTCGCCAAGTTCCGTGAGGATTTTCCTGAGGGACTCTAAACCGATCTTCGGTAATCAAACCATTCTCCCAGTTAAATTGGCAGAATGGTTTGATTTTAAGATGATGAGTCAGTCAGCTAATTTAACAGATCAAATGGTATCAGACAAAATAATTTCAGTCCACTTTCACTCGTTGGGAGTGGACTGTTTGTTAAGTGGGGCCCGTTAGGAGTCCGCATGGGATGAGTCCGTATGGGGATAGACACCCTTTAGGCGTTGAAACGCCCCCTTCTACCATGCATGCATCAGCGCAAACGGTTTAATCCCATTACGGTATTGAACGCTGTCAGTCGATTGAACTCCAGCCCCTGCATCGGCAAGGAAAGTCTCGGTCGACAATCAGGTGATGCCTGCTGGTGAGGGATGGTCATCAACTCAGTTTGTCGACCGATTGGAAATCGGTCCTACTTTTCTGCCTGTGCGTTTTCCAGCCCGAGCGTGGCCGCGCCAATGATGCCGGCGTCGTTGCTGAAGTGGGCGGGGAAGATTTTCAGGTGGCTGTAGAAAGCCGTGGAGAGCTGGGTGCGGATGAAGGTTTCGAGTGGATCGAAGATCAAGGCTCCGGCCTTGGCGACGCCGCCACCGATAATGATGGCTTCGGGGTTGAGCAGCCAGCAGGCGTTGACAATGGCGCAAGCCAGTTTTTCCGCGATATTGCGCCAGACATCGATGGCGACGGTGTCGCCCGCCTCGGCAGCGAGTTGCAACTGGTAGGGGCCGCACTCTTCTTTGGTTTTGGTGATTCCTTGGTCGGCGTAGGCCACGATGGCATCCGCAGTGATTTCGTTATGGCCGATGTAGTCTTCGAGTGCTCCCAGGTTTCCGTAAGCTCCTTTACGACCCCGGTAGTGAATGGACGTTTGGCCGAGTTCTCCTGCGGTTGAGTGGCTGCCGTGCAGCAGCATGTTGTTGGAAATGATACCGCTGCCGACGCCGGTTCCGAGGGTGAGGCAGAGCAGGTGTTCCATGCCTTGCCCGGCTCCGTGTTTCCACTCGGCGTAGGCCATGCAATTGGCATCATTTTCGATGGTGCATGGAAGACCGGTGAGTGACTGGAGTTGGTCGCGCAGTGGGACATGGACCCATCCGGGGACGTTGGTGAGTTGGTAGACCAACCCCTTTTCCAAGTTGACAAAACCGGGAACTCCAACGCCGATACCGACGATGCCCGGGTAGTCTTTCTGTAGCTCTTTGACGCTTTCACTGATCGCTTTGATCAGTTGTGATGGCGTTTCATATTCCGGAGTGAGGATGGGTTTGCAGAAAGTTAGGATTTCGCTGCCGCGGACAACACCAATTTTGATAGAGGTGCCGCCAAAGTCGATGCCGAGGGAAAGTGGTGTGTTGGACATGATTCAATAAAAGGGAAAACGTGGCTCAAGGTAAAACCAAAAATGGAATAGGCAAAGGGATTGTCAATTATTGAGGTCCGCCAGGATGCTCAGCCCCTCGAGAGTCAGCTGGGGGGCGAGGTGTTGAATGTCAGGGAGTCCGCGGGTGATAAGGGGGGCATCGCCGCCAGTGGCGATGATGATGGGCTCTCCGGGGATTTCTTTGCGAAGTTCCGTGATGATTTCGCGGACCAAGCCCCGATAACCATAGACGGCTCCGGCAAGCATGGCTTCCTCGGTGGATTTTCCCACGGCCCGCTCAGGTTCTTCGAGTTCGATTTGTGGAAGCAGGGCAGTGCGTCGGGCCAGGCCTTCGGTCATTGCGGCCAGGCCGGGGGCAATAACGCCGCCACAATACATCGCGGGCGCTGGTTTGGGTGACTGGTGATTGGGGGCGCCTGTTGCAGTGATGACATCGAAGGTGACGGCGGTGCCGAAATCGAGTACGATGGACGGGCTGCCGTAGAGCACGTGGGCGGCGGCGGCGTTGACCAAGCGGTCGGCTCCGATTTGCTCGGGGTAGGGGTAGTCGATGCCAATCGGGAGTTGGCTTTTGTAGCTGACGAGGTGGCAGGGTTTGGCCTTGAGGTATTCCTCGAGGGTCGAGGCTTTGGCGGGAACAACCGAACTAATGATGGATCGGTCCCACTGAGTGTTGGCGAGTGTATGGGCCAAGGACTCGGCGGAAATGTCAGCTGTTGGGATGATGGCACGCCAGTCGAGCAGTTGCTTGTCGTCGGAGAGAGCGAACTTGGTCCGGGTATTGGAGTTGTCGACGAGCAGGGTGCGCATAAGGGGAGTTTCGAGTTTTAGCTTTGGGCTGTCAAGGATGACGATGGGAACAATAAAAAACCGGGTGAGCTCTGAGGCTCACCCGGTTGAGGGGGTTGGTGGGGGGGGAGGGGGTGTTGAGGTTTTTTAGGGGGGGGTTTTGAGTTATGAAAAAACCGTTTGGCTGATTACTCGTTGTATGCCGGGGCTCCATGCTCGGCAACGTCGAGTCCCTCGTGTTCTTCTTTTTCGTCGACACGCACACCCATGATGAGTTTCAGCAGGAAGAAGAGGGCGAAGGAGAAGATAAAGGCAAAGGCGCAAACGGTGATGATACCAATCAACTGAGAGCTGAAGGATGCACCTCCGAAGAAGGCAACAGCAAGGGTTCCCCAGATACCGCAGACACCGTGCACCGAGATGGCACCGACAGGGTCGTCGATCTTGATTTTGTCGAAGAACAGGATGGAGAAGACCACGATCACGCCGGCCACACCACCTGCCACGATGGACATGGTTGGGGAGATGGCGTCGGCTCCGGCGGTGATCCCGACCAGACCGGCGAGGAATCCGTTGAGGGTCATGGAAAGGTCAGGCTTTTTCAGCACGATCCATGAAGTGGCCATACAGGCAAGGGCTCCGGCGCAGGCGGCGAGGGTGGTGGTCACAAAGACGGTGGAGACACCCTGGGCGTCAGCGGAGAGGACCGATCCACCGTTGAATCCGAACCAGCCGAGGAAGAGCAGGAAAGCTCCGATGGTGGCCAGGGGAAGGTTGGATGGCAGGATGGGCTTCAGGCCGTCTTTGGTGTATTTGCCACGGCGGGGTCCGAGCACGATCACACAGGCGAGGGCTGCGAAGCCGCCGAAGGCGTGAACCACGGTGGATCCAGCAAAGTCGTAGAACCCTTTGTCGGCAAGGAAACCAGTTCCCCAGTGCCAGGAACCGGCGATTGGGTAGGCAAAGGCAACCAGCAGGGTGGCGAAGATCAGGAAGGAGGTCAGTTTAACGCGCTCGGCAACCGCACCGGAAACGATGGTGGCGGCGGTGGCTGCAAACATGGCCTGGAAGATAAAGTCGGACCAGTAGGTGTAGCCTGCGTTGTATTCGGAGGTGAAATTGGCGGCGGTGCCAGGTTCAGCAGCAGCCATGCCACCGATGCTCAGGAAGCCGTTCCATGCGCTGGGGTCCACTCCACGATCACCGGGATAGTGGGTATTAAAGCCAACGAAGTAGTAGGTCAGCACGCCCATGGCGATGATGAAGCAGTTCTTGAACAGGATGTTGACGGTGTTTTTGCGTTGGCAGAGGCCGGATTCAAGACTGGCGAAGCCGAGGTGCATGAGGAAGACAAGAGCTGCGGAGATCAGGATCCAGAGGTTGTTCAATGCGAACTTCACATATTCTGCGCTCGCCTCGAACTTAGCATATTCGCTGGGTTCGTCTGCTGCAAGTAGCGTGCCCGCTCCGAGCAGGAGAAGGGAGGCCGGTAGGATGGATTTGATGGTCATGGGCTGTGTTGTTTTGGTTGTTGGGACCCTCGCGGGTCTGATTTAGACTCTTGCGGATCTAGCACTCCGCGTGCCAATTCCGATGTCCCCGGGGTAATAATTTTTTTTCGAAGGTTGGCATGGCCATTGCTTAAAAATCACGCGCGCGTCATTTCATATTGTTTTTTTGATTCCAGAATCGGGCAAAAAAAATTGGGACGGCGAGCAATCAGACAAACCCAAGTGATTATGAGAACATTGAACACATTCCTACTTTCCGCGGCTGTGATGCTGGCGGGTTCCGTTTCCGTGATGGCCGCAGAGGCCGAAGCGAGTATTGATTCCGGTGATACCGCTTGGATGCTGACTTCCACCTTGCTGGTGTTGATGATGTGCCTTCCCGGTTTGGCTTTGTTTTACGGCGGGTTGGTCCGTGCGAAAAACGTGTTGAGTATCTTTGTGCAGTGTTTTGCCATGGCCGGTGTGATGTCTCTGCTCTGGGTGGCCTTTGGTTACGCCGTGGCCGCAGGTGAGGGGGGCAATGCCTTTTTCGGTTGGGATTCCAAGATGTTGTTCCTCAACCATCTCACGGATGAGTCCGTTTCAGGAAGTATCCCTGAGAGTGTCTGGATTACCTTCCAGATGACCTTCATCATTATCAGTCCCGCAATCATTGTCGGGGCCTTTGCCGAGCGAATGAAGTTTGCGGCAGTTTTGATTTTTACGATTCTCTGGACGGTGCTTTCCTATCTGCCGATGTGGCACATGGCCTGGGGGGGTGGCTTGTTCCATCACTGGGGCGCGATCGACTTTGCCGGAGGTAACGTGGTGCACATCAATGCCGGTATCGCCGGTTTGGTTGCCTGTTTGTTTGTGGGGAAACGCAAAGGGTTCCCCGGGCCGGCATTGGTGCCTCACAATGTGCCTTATGTCCTGATTGGTGCCGCCTTGCTGTGGGTCGGTTGGTTTGGATTCAATGCCGGGTCGGCGGGTGCAGCCAGCGCAAGCGCCGGAATGGCAATGTTGACCACTCAGATTGCGACGGCAGCTGCGGTGGTTGTCTGGATGGCGCTTGAATGGATTATTTCCAAAAAGCCGACCGCTGTGGGTGCCGCCACAGGTGCCGTTGCTGGTTTGGTTGCGATCACTCCGGCTGCCGGATCCGCGGGCGTCATGGGAGCCATGGCGATGGGTGCGATTTCAAGTTTGGTGTGTTATTTTGCCGTCACCACGCTGAAGCACAAACTCAACTACGACGACAGCCTGGACGTTTTTGGCGTGCACGGCATGGGGGGGATTGTTGGGGCTTTGCTGACGGGGGTGTTCATCCGGGGCGAAGACGGTGGCAGTGTGCTGCAGTTTTGGATTCAGGCGAAGAGCGTGATGGTTACGATCGTCTGGAGTGGCCTTGCTGCAGCCTTTGCGCTGACGGTCGCCAAGGTGCTTTGTGGAGGACTTCGTGTGGCTGAAGAGGTCGAAGACGGGGGGCTTGACCGGACGGATCACGGTGAGGAAGCCTACAACTGGGAGTCCTGATAGGAGTGAGTGAAACTTATGTTAAGGCCGCTTCGGGTGAATTTCCCCGGGCGGCCTTATTTTTTTTGTTTCCCCTTGTTTTCCGGAACCCCCGATTTTTTTAGACGCGGGGGAGTTTTCCCCGATACCGGAGCATTGGTTTTGCCTTTGAGTTGGCCTTTCTTTTTAGCGATCTGGTGCCAGAGTTGAGCCATGGTCTTGACTTTTTCCG
This sequence comes from Oceaniferula marina, assembly GCF_013391475.1. Taxonomy (NCBI): domain Bacteria; kingdom Pseudomonadati; phylum Verrucomicrobiota; class Verrucomicrobiia; order Verrucomicrobiales; family Verrucomicrobiaceae; genus Oceaniferula; species Oceaniferula marina. The sequence continues at coordinate 726,613 of NZ_JACBAZ010000002.1, forward strand.
GCATGCTGCTGGCGAGATTGTGCATTTCCGTGCCGTCGTTGGTGATGTGGTAGAGCTCCCATTGGGAGGCTCGGTGGGTGACGAGTTTGTAGTCGCCTTGGATAATGGCGCGGTTGGAGCTGTATCGAAAAAAGAGTTCCTTGTGTCCGGCCCGTTGTTTTCCTTTGAAAATCGGATCCAATGACTTTCCTTCCAGAGCTTGCAGCTCGATGTCGGGCCAGTTGGTAGGATACTGGGTGTCGGCGAGGTCGATGCAGGTGGCCATGAAGTCGATGAGGTGACCTGGTTGGTGGGTGACGCTTCCGGGTTTGGCTGTGATTCCTTTTGGCCAGTGGGCGATGAGGGGGGAGGAGATACCTCCGGCGTGTTGGTTTTGTTTGTGTAAGCGGAACGGGGTGTTGCCAACGTGGGACCAACCGGTGTCGTAACACCAGTAGGACTCCGGGTCCCATGGGTCTTTGTCTTTGCCTTTTGTCCGATCGAAGGGGCAGGCACCATTGTCGGAGCAGATGAGAATCAGAGTGTTGTCGAACAGTTGGTTTTGTTTGAGATAGTTGACCAGGCTCCCGGTGGTTTGATCGATGCGGTCGACCATGCCGGCGAAGGCCATCATGCGTCGGGTGTCCCATTGCTTGTCTTCGTCGCTGAGCTTTGACCAGGCGGGAACGAGCTCCGGGCGAGGTGCAAGTTTCCAGCCATCCGGGATGAGTTTCATGTCCCGTTGCTTTTGGAAACGCTTGGCTCGGATCTTATCCCAGCCCGTATCGTAGATGCCTCGGTATTTATCGTAATCTTCTTTTTTGACCTGAAGCGGGTAGTGTGGAGCGTTGTGGGCGATGTACAGGAAAAACGGTTTGTCGGGTGACTCTCGGCGGGTTTCATCGAGAAAACGGGTGGCAAAGGTGATGTTGGCATCGGTGGTGTAGAAGTCGGGGCCGAAATCGTCCCATTTTTGCCCATTCAAGCGGAAGGATTTGTCTCCTTTGAAGAAATTGGTCGCGCCGGAGAGGTGACCAAAATATTTTTCAAACCCGCGGTCAGTGGGCTCTTTGGTCAGGTGCCATTTGCCGACCATGGCGGTGCGGTACCCCGCTTTGCCAAGGACTTCGGCAATGGTTACACCCCGGCTTAGCTTGGAATCACCTGCCTGATCGCTGTAGAGACCGGTGAGCAGGGAGACTCGCGATGAGTGGCACTTGGCGGTGTTGTAGAATGAGCTGAACCTCAGCCCATTGGATGCGAGGCTGTCGATGTTCGGGGTTTGGATTTCGCTTCCGTAGCAGCCGAAGTCCGAGTAGCCGAGGTCGTCCACCATCATGATGATGATATTGGGGCGTGTGTCTTGGCGGGCCGTTTTAGCGTGTGTGAGTGACAGGCAAGACAAGGTGGTGAGAAAGATCAGAAGAGTGTGGTGTAAGGTCATGAGTGGTTGGGCCATGATTTTCTATCCATACGCGGATGTGATCATGAATTGTGCAGGCAAACTTCGGGATGAAAAATTGACGATCTGGCGTCGGGATTGTGCGTTCGAATAATAAAAGGCCAGAAGCATGATGTGGAAATGATACAATTGGCACGGTGTTTGCTGGAAGGTGATTTGATTATGAACAAATCAATCCAATCCATTATTCTTGGCAGCAGTCTGCTTGTAGCGGCCCCTGCCTTCGCCGGCGTCGCCACTGAAATGCCTCCCGCTCCTGCAGCCGAGTCTCCGTTTGAATTTGAAATCCACACTGGATACCACTCGATTTATGAGTTCCGTGGTGTTGATTTTGGTGACGACCTCTGGGAAGCGGGTATCGACGGTAGCTATGCCATCTCCGACACACTCTCTTTGAGTGGTGGTCTCTGGTATGCCGACAACGTCGACTTCGACGAGCTTGACCTTTACCTTGGCTTGACCAAGAGCTTTGAGCACTTCGACCTCAGCGTTGGTTACACCTACTACCTTTTCCCCGGTGACAGCGATGCCGACACCCAGGAGTTCTACGTCGGTGCTTCCACAGAAGTGGCATGGGGAATCGGCCTTGGACTGACCTATTTTTACGACTTTGATTTGATCGAAGGTGGTTACCTTGAGTTGGAAGCTACCAAGAGCTTCTCTCTGACTGATTGCCTTGGTCTCGACTTTGCTGTCGGTGCGGCTTGGAGCTTTGACTACAACGGTGACGTTGACGGTGGTGACCTCGACGGGTTCAACCACTGGTATGCCAGTGTCGCCCTTCCTTGGGAAATCCGTGAAGGTGTAACCCTCGCTCCTTACGCCAAGTTTGTGGGTGCAGGATCTGACCTCAACAATGAATACGACGCCGACGCCAGCGAAGACCTCTTCCTCGGTGGTGCCGTCCTTACCGTGACCTTCTAATGTGGACACGATGATTTTTAGCTGAATTATTATTCAGTTTGTCTGGAAATTGGGGATTCGCTTTGGCGGGTCCCCAATTTTTTTGTTGGTCGTTGAAACGACCAGATATCCGTCGAATCATCAGGCTCTGGCTGAACGCGGGAATAGTCTTTTGCGTAGAGCTTCGCGCTGTAGCCTGTCCAATAGGCGGCGGAAGCAAACATCGGTGGGCGTTCCAGGCTGACTTCCCATTGAAGCCGCTTTTTGAGCAGTTGTTTGACGATTTCGGGGTGCTTGTGAATGACGTTGTTGGTTTCTCCAATATCTTGGGCAAGGTTGTAGAGCTGCGGCATGCTGCTGTTGGGAATGAGCAGTTTCCAGTCGCCTGAGCGGATGGCTGAGCCGCGCAGGACGGTTCGCCAGTGAAGAGTTTGGTGGGGGACTTCTGTGATCTCACCTTTGAAGTGGGGGATTAAGTTGACGCTGTCGTAGATGCGGCGTTTTTTCTTTTTTGTTAGTGAGCTGGTCTCGGGAAGTGTGCCTTGAGCTGCGCTGACAAAGGTAGCCATGAAGTCCAGTGATATCACCGGTTGGGGGTACACCTTCGGTTGAAGCTGTGCGGGCCAGTGATAAATCGTGGGTACCCGGATACCTCCTTCGAGGAAGGTTCCTTTGCTGCCATTCAGCGGGGCATTGACCGCGTGACTCACTTCTACAGACCCTCCGTTGTCGGAGATAAAAACAATCAGAGTGTTTTCGAGCTGTTTGTTTTTTTGAAGATGGTCGATGATCTTTCCGATATTTTGATCCATGCAATGCTGCATGGCACAGTAGATGCGGCGGGTTTTTGGCTCGATGTGTTTGTATCGTGCGATGTCTTCCGGCTTCGCCTGCATTGGTGAGTGCGGGCTGTTGTAAGAGAGATACAAAAACCATGGTTGCTCTTGGTTTGTTGTTTTGGCTTTGCCCTGGCCCTGGATGAAATCGAGGGCCTCAAGCGTGAACCAATCCGTGAGGTAAGGGACGCGGATGCTTGATACTTTTTCCCTGTTATACAGGAGTTTGTTCTGATCGCTTGTTGGAAAGTATGAGTGTCCGCCACCGAGCATGCCAAAAAAGAAATCAAACCCGCGGGCGTTCGGGTGGTGTTCTGGTAGCGCTTCTCCCACATGCCATTTTCCCACGATGCCGGTGCGATACCCCAGCTTTTTTAAGCGGTCACTGATCAGTGGTTCATCCAGTGGGATTCCGGCAAATTCCGGACGCAGGTAATCAGGTTGGTGGAGGTTGTGTTCAAAACCAAATCGTGACCCATACCTTCCAGTTAGTAATCCAGCTCTGGACGGGGCACACACAGAGCCTGAGACGTATCCATCGGTACAGCGGACGCCATGCGCGGCCAGCCGATCCAAATGTGGTGTGGAAATCTGTTTGGACCCATAACAGGAGAGATCACCGTAGCCCATGTCATCGGCAACGATCAGCAGAATGTTGGGGCGGTCATCTGCCTGAACAATGGCGGTGCCACAGGAGATTAATGCGAGAAGGAGTATACGAAAAGTCATAATACCTCATACGGTTTGTCTGAATGTAAGCTGTCATCACTTACCCGATGTTTTGCTAGGTGTGTCCGGGAGGAGGTGAAGCTGGGGGCAGTAGCAGCATGCCTCATGCCGCCATTGATCGATGAGGTGGGCGTGGCTCGGGCTTGCCAAGGCGAGCTCATGTCTAAAGCAGCGGGGCGATGACGAGGCTGACAATCGACATCACATTGATCAGGATATTCATCGATGGCCCCGAGGTGTCTTTAAACGGATCTCCGACGGTGTCGCCAACCACGCAGCCTTTGTGGGTTTCCGAGTTTTTACCTCCGCAGTGACCATCTTCGACGTATTTTTTGGCGTTGTCCCAAGCTCCTCCGGCATTGGACATAAAGAGGGCGAGTAAAATACAAGTTAACAGGGCTCCACAGAGGGTTCCTGTCAGAGCAATGGCTCCGACACCCCAAAATTTGAACCCGAAACCGACCAGCACCGGGGTTCCGACGGCGAGCAAGGCCGGCAGGATCATACGTTGCATGGCTGCGCGGGTGGCAATTTCCACGCATTTTTCGGAGTCCGGTTCCGCTTCGCCATCCATCAGGCCGGGGATCTCGCGGAACTGCCTGCGGATTTCTCGAATCATGTCGTAGGCTGCATCTCCGACAGCATCCATGGTGATGGCTCCATTCACAAAGGGAACGACGCCTCCGATGAAGAGGCCGACAAAAAAGGTGCGTAACACGGAGTCATCGGAAAAATCGAAGTCGTGGCCGACGCCGGATTTCTGGATGAAGGCGGTGATCATGGCGAGAGCTGCGAGACCGGCCGCTCCAATGGCAAAACCTTTGCCGATGGCGGCGGTGGTGTTGCCCACGGCATCCAAACCGTCCGTGATTTTGCGGGTATTGGGGCCGAGTTTGGCCATTTCTGCGATCCCGCCCGCGTTATCGGCAACCGGCCCGTAAGCATCGATGGCCATGGTGATGCCCACGGTTCCAAGCATGCCGACTGCGGCCAGACCGACCCCATACAATCCAGCGAATTCAAAGGAGATAAAGATGATTCCAGCGAGGGTGATTACGGGTATGGCCACGGACTTCATACCTACGGAAAGGCCGGTGATCATCACCGTGGCGACACCGGTTTCTCCCGATCGGGCGATGTCCCGAACAGGTTTGCCTCCGGTGAAATACTCGGTGATCAATCCGATGATGATGCCTCCGACGGCTCCAGAGAGCACGGCCATCCCCATGCGAGGGCTTAAGCCCCATTGATGGACCAAGGCAAAGGTTGCCAGAATAAAGAGAATGGCCGAGCCAATGGTGCCAAAGCGCAGGGCGCTGGCAGGATTTTTGGAAGCGGTGGCTTTAACCAAAACAATGCCGAGAATCGAACAAAACAGACCAATGGTTGTTAGTGCCAGTGGCAGATACATCAGTTCGTTGGCCTTGACCGCGAGTTCCGCCTGGTTGCTTGCGCTGAGACCGATTTTTTCAAGGAGCTCCGTTTGTTCTGAAGCGCGGGCAGCAATGGCCCCGGCGATGGCGATGGTGGCAATCTGGGCACCACAGTAGGATTCAAAAATGTCGGAGCCCATACCGGCGACATCGCCGACGTTGTCGCCGACATTATCCGCGATGACCCCCGGGTTGCGTGGGTCATCTTCCGGGATGCCGGCTTCCACCTTGCCGACCAGGTCGGCCCCGACGTCGGCTGCTTTGGTAAAGATACCTCCACCCACCCGGTAGAAGAGGGCCACGAGCGAGGCTCCCATGGCAAAGCCTTCCATGATCTCAGCGACGTGTGGGCTCGACTGAAAAACATAAAACAGTCCTCCGAGACCAATCAGTCCCATCGAGGCAACGGTGAGGCCCATCACCGAGCCACCACCAAAGGCCACAGTCAGCGCCTTTGACTGCCCATGATGACGGGCGGCAATAGTGGTTCGGACGTTGGCCTTGGTGGCCGTAAACATGCCGACAAATCCGGCAAAGGAAGAGGCCAGGCAGCCGAGAAAGAAGGCGAGAGCTTGCTGTTTTCCATACGCTTCTTTCTGGAAGAAAAACAACAGACAGCCAATGACGATGGCAAACAGGGAGATTAAGGTAAACTCCCGGCGCATGAAAATCATGGCACCACGGTGGATTTGTTGGGCTATGTGCCGGATTTTCCCCTCGCCACTCGGTTGTTTGAGAATCTGGCGGAGGATGATCAGGGCGACAGCAAGTCCGATGAGTCCGGCAATGGGGGTGATGGATGGGTTCATGACGTGGGGGTGGTAGATTCTGAAGCCCGATAGCCGAAGATATCGGAATAAGAGATTCTAGCATTATAGAAGATCCCGTGGCTGAAACAAGAAAAATTCATATCGCTTAAATATGTCTGACCTTTGGCCGAATATCGTTTGTGTTTCCTAACTTATCGAACGGAATTGTTTTGTTTCCTCTTTGACAGTTGCGGTGACCGTGGATAGATTGACCGCTCGACTGTTGTTTTAATAAAGGAAAGGGATGATTTGCGATGAAAGCTGTTGGATACACTCAATCACTGGCTGTCGATCAAGCGGATGCTTTGATCGATATGGACCTTCCGAAACCGGAAGCGAAGGGTAGGGATTTGTTGGTCAAGGTGGAGGCTGTTTCCGTCAACCCGGTGGATACCAAGGTCCGGATGCGCTCTGTGCCGGAGGAAGGCGCATACAAAGTTCTGGGTTGGGATGCCAGTGGGGTGGTTGAAGCGGTAGGTGATGGGGTGGCGGATTTTCAGGTTGGTGATAAGGTGTGGTATGCTGGAGCATTGGACCGACAGGGGACCAATGCTGAGTATCATTTGGTGGATGAGCGGATTGTCGGGCAGATGCCGGAGTCGTTGGGGTTTGTGGAGTCCGCAGCGATGCCATTGACGAGTATCACGGCCTGGGAAATGTTGTTTGATCGATTTGGTTTGACCGAGGACAGCGGAGGCACGCTCCTGATTATCGGAGCTGCCGGTGGAGTGGGCTCAATGATGACCCAGCTTGCCAAACGCCTGACCGGGCTGACCGTGATCGGGACGGCATCCAGGGAAAATACGGTTGGGTGGGTGAAATCCTTGGGCGCAGACCATGTGATCAACCATCACCAACCGTTCACCCGGCAGCTGGAAAAAATAGGCATTTCCTCCGTCGATTATGTGGCGAGCCTAACGCACACCGGTAGTCATGTGGCGGAGATTGTCGAATGTATTTCACCCCAGGGTCAATTTGGACTGATTGACGATCCGGATGAGCTGGATGTGATGCCGTTCAAATTGAAAAGCGTGAGCATCCACTGGGAGTTGATGTTTACCCGCTCCTTGTTTCAAACCGAAGATATGCACCGTCAGGGAGAGCTTCTTAACGCGGTTGCCGAAATGGTTGATGCCGGGGATTTGCAGACGACTCTGGCGGAAAGCTTCGGATCCATAAGTGCCTCGAATTTACTCAAAGCCCACGCTTTGTTGGAGTCTGGCAAATCCGTGGGCAAAATTGTCCTTTCCGGCTTTGCCGGATGAATGGATGTAGCAGCTTATATCTATCAGCACTTCACAAACGAGATGAAGAAAGATGAAGGCTACAGATCGATGACAAATCCACCCCGACTGGTGACAGCCTTGGCGATGTCAATATGGATCCAGCGCAGCTCATAGCGTTTCCCCCAGGAGTCGCTGACGGCTAGCTCTTCGGTTTCGGGGTTGTATCCGACAATCATACAGATGTGGTGGTTGGATTCGTTGTTTTCCATGCTTGGAGCTACGCTTTCGGCTTCGGCGGAGATGTCTTGTTTCCAAGCTGCAAAATCATTCACCGCAGCTCGTTCCTTGGTGCGTTTGTTGGCAATTTGGTTGTAGCTGTCCAGACTGCGCATGCACCAGAGGATCGGCACGCCCTTGTCGATGTAGGTTTTGATCCGGCGGATTTTGAGGTCTTTTTCCAGGTCCAGGTCTTTGATTCGGCGGGCTTTACTGCGTACGATCCGTTTGCAGCTGTCAGCGAGCAGCATGGTATTGGTTCCTCCGCCCGGTTGGGTGGCGGCGGTGGCGAGCAAGTACATATCGGCGGGCACCAGCATGTAGCGCATGGCGCGCTCGAAGGTGGCCGGGGCGCAGTATCCTTTGGGGCCTTGGTCTACCATGGGGATGTTTTTGATCAGGATGTCGCCGTTGCTTTGGGTGACTACATTTTTTTTGACGATTTGTTTGAGGTCGGAGTCTTTGACGAAGGCGACTTTGCCTTCCAGATCGGCATTGGCTTTGGGGACGATCAGCAGGCTGGTGTATTCCTCGTCCACCTCGGAGAGTAGGAAGGCGTGTTCCCCCATATTCCATCTCAGAACGCGCCGGCGGTCCTCTTTTTCTCCGTAGTATTGTTTTTCCGGATCACCGAGGCATTGGGTGAGTGCCGTTGAAATCAGTCGGGCATCGGTTTCGATGGCTTCCTTTAGCGAGGTGGGTGGTTTGGTTTCCGGGTGGATTTTTTTGAAGTGGTCTTCGCCAAATCCAGCGGTGCTGCCGAAGTCACCCTTGTTGGCGAAAACGAGTGAAAGGTGGGTGGTGTTGCCATCCTCACCACCATAGAGAGTTGCCGAATACGGGTGGGCACCTAGAAACTGATAATCAGGGCTGCGGTGCGTGTAAAAACGGAAACTTCTCGATTGATCGGTTTCGGATTCTTTGGGCCACTTCAGTCGTTGGGCGACATCACCCGCGGGTTGATTCCAAAGTGAGCTTGCTCCTTCGAACAGGGGGTGGGAGACGGCCTTGTTGATTTGTCCATAGGCATCGGCGCTTTTCGCTGCTTGGGCCTCTAGGTGGGATTGGATGTTTTGCAGGGAGTCCTTGGTGATGGTTTTTGTATCGATGGTATAGCGTTTGCCGTTTTTCGTCTTAAATGTGAGTTGATTGCCCGCGAGATTGATGACCTCCACCTGAAGGGTTTTCCCTGATTTTTTCTGGGTGACTCCGATGAGGTCTGCAGCCATTGTCAGAGGTGAGAGACTGAGAGTGAGGGCGACGGAAGGCAGGCATACGATTGTAAAGAAGGACGGATGATTCACAGGATGGTGGATGCTAGGTGTTCAGCTGGTAAGGTTAGAAAAAAAGGGACGAGTTATTTCCGGTCCCTTCAGAGGGAGTAGCGAGTAGGAGGTGTGGCTTTGTGTTGATTTTTACGGGATGAAATAAACTTGAGTCAAACGTACCCTCTGCTAACTTCGTGTTTGCCGAGGCTTCAGGAAGCGAGTCCGGTTATCTCAATCAATTTACATCTTTATTGTTATGTTGGACTACGTTGCTCTAGGAATACTCATCGCAGTGGCGATCATCATTTTTTATGGGGTCATTGCTATTCACGATATACCGTATGAAATTGCGCAGCACCGGGGACACCCGCACCAGGATGCCATTCACGTAGCCGGATGGGTGAGTTTGTTCACCTTGCATGTGCTCTGGCCGTTTCTCTGGATTTGGGCAACGCTTTATCGGAAGGATAGAGGTTGGGGGTTTTTGAGTGCGGATGGGAAGCCCGAGACTGAGGCAGAGGCTGTCTTGGAGCTTCAGAAACAGATGAAACAAATGCGCAAGGAGATGGATGAGCTGAAAGCCACGGCCTTGCCCAAGAAAGAAGGCGGAGGAGAGGAAACAGTTGAAGCCTGAGTGAACCGTTTTTATTGTTAAACATTTACACCGACTATTATGGACCTGCTATTGATTCTTACTTACACGGCACTGTGTGTTGCGATCTTTAAAATATTTAAAATCCCCTTAAACAAGTGGACGGTGCCAACTGCGGTGCTGGGTGGCATTGTTTTGGTAGGCGGATTGGTATTTTTGATGAACTACAATCATCCACATTCGCGCACTGCGGTGAGGGCGTTTGTATCGACTCCGATCGTTCCCAACGTGAAAGGGATTGTGGTTGAAATACCGGTCAAACCCAATGTGCTTGTTAAAAAAGGCGATGTGCTACTGCGGATTGACCCCGTTCCGTTTCAGGCGATTGTCGATCAGAAACGAGCGATACTTAATTTGGCCAAAGCCCAGATCAAGCAAATGAACGAGATGGTTGAGCAGGCTCAGTCCGCAGTGGATAAAGCCCAGTCTGAGCGTGACCGGACGTTCCAATCTTATGAGCGCTTCACTCAGGCATCGGCTGGCGGTGCTGTTTCTGAAACCAGCCTTGAGAACCGACGTCAGTTCTATATCTCTGCCGAAGCCGTGCTGGCTGAGCGGAAAGCCAATTTAGCCAGACAGAAGTTGGAATTGGAATCACAGAAAACAGATGTGCTGGTCCAGCTTCAGGCGGAATTGGATCGAGCACAATTTGATTTGGACAGCACTGTGGTGAAAGCTCCGTCGGATGGTTATGTGACGCACTTGCGTGTCCGTCCGGGGATGATGGCGGCGAGTTTGCCGTTGAGACCGACAATGAACTTCATTTCCACCGACAAGGACGATCATTTTATTATCGCCAGTTTTCGGCAGAATGCCACGTTGAGGCTGAAATCCGACTATGATGCTGAGGTGCTGTTCCCTAGTATCCCGGGAAAGGTGTTTAAAGCCAAGGTCGTACAAACGATGCCAGCTCTCGGGGAAGGTGAGATGCAGGCCGGTGGAACGATGTTGCGCTCGATGGATATGGTGGCAACCCACCGAGGGTTGATGCCAGTGAAAATAAGGCTTGAGGATGATATCAGTGAGTATCACTTGCCCGACGGTGTGTTTGCTGAAGTGGCCGTGTATTCCGATAAAATGCACCATGTGGCGATCATGCGGAAAATTTTGCTGCGGATGAAAAGCTGGCAAAATTATATCTACCTGGATCACTAATCCAGTACCTCAAGCCCTGGTTATCTCGCCTGCATGGCGTGATTTTCCTTCGATTGGGCTTGCCCTGAAGGCGATCATGGACGATGTAGCCAGCGAACCAACCAAGAATTTCCTATGCCTATTAAAATCGAAATGCCCAAGCTTTCCGACACGATGACGGAAGGAACCCTGCTGAAGTGGAATAAGAAAGTCGGCGACGAAGTCGAAATCGGCGATATCATTGCCGAGGTTGAAACCGACAAAGCCACCATGGAAATGGAGGCCTTTGATGAAGGAACCTTGTCTGAGATTTTGGTGGAAGAAGGAGCTAAAGCGCCTGTTGGTTCGGTTCTCGGCATTCTGCTTGAAGAAGGTGAGTCCGCAGGTGCTCCTGCGGCAGCCCCTGCAGCAGCTCCGGCTCCTGCCGTCTCTGCCACACCGGCAGCTACAGCTGCCCCCGCTACTCCCGCCCCCGTGGCTCCTGCACCTTCTTCACCACCTGTTACCGCTTCCGGTGATCGGGTTAGTGTTTCGCCATTGGCCCGCAAGATCGCCGAGGCCAAAGGGATTGACCTGAGCACCATCGTTGGTTCCGGCCCTGGTGGACGTATCGTCAAAGCCGATGTGGGAGGCAAAGAGGGTGTCGATATCCCAGCTCCGGCTGCCACACCAAGCCCAGCTGCCGCCAAGCCTGCCCCTGCGGCCTCGACGCCAGCTCCTGCAGCCTCGGCTCCTGCCCCTGCTGCTATCAGCCCGACCGTTTCCAGTGGTGACAAAACAGTGCCTCTGAGTTCGATGCGTAAGATTATTGCCGACCGCCTTCTGACCTCGAAGACCACCATCCCTCATTTCTATTTGCATGTGGAAGCGGATGTTGCGCCATTGATGACCTTGCGCAAGCAAGTGAACGCTCAGGCAGAGCAGACGCACGGCAATAAATACAGTATTAATGATTTTGTGATCAAGGCCGTGATCAATGCCGCTCAGGCAGTTCCAGCCGTGAATGCTTCTTTCAACGGTGACAGCATCGTGGAATTTGAAAAAGTCGGTGTCTCCGTGGCTGTGGCCGTGGATGACGGCTTGGTGACTCCTGTGATCAAGGATGCAACGAGTAAGTCGATGCTGCAGATTTCCAAAGAAGTCAAAGAGATGGCAGGACGGGCCCGTGAAGGCAAATTGCTGCCAAATGAGTTCGACGGAGGAACCATCACTATTTCCAATCTCGGAGCTTGGGGAATCGAAAGCTTTGATGCGATCGTCAACCCGCCACAGGCTGTGATCCTCAGCATTGGTGCGATTGTCGAAAAAGCCGTGGTTGTCGATGGTCAGGTTGTGCCTGGCTTGCGGATGAACATCGGCGTCAGTTGTGACCACCGTGTGGTGGACGGCGCCGTGGGTGCTCAGTTCATCAATGAGGTCAAGAAGTTGATTGAAAACCCGGCATTGATGCTGGTCTAAGCTATTTGGCTGACACGACCTTACGGCATTTTTTCCAATGCCGGTAGAGACGTACATTATTTGAAGGCAGGGCGGATTGAGTGCAATTCGCCCTGCTCTTGTACACAACATGGTGTGTTGATGGAGACCGCAGCGTTTGTTTCTCTCGCTGTGGAGGAATGGATAATTGATTTTATCAATGGGTGGAGTCTTCGCTGAGCTTGACCTTGTCTGCTGATGCCCCTATCAGAGGGCCTAACCTGAATAAGTAAGAGTGAAATTAATGATTGATAAGAGCCTCGGGCTCATCGTGGGCTTTGGAGTTTTGAATGTGCTGGATGCGGAACCGATGCGTGGCCAGTTGGATCCCTTGATCATGACGGGGCGTGGGGACTGGGGGGCATGGGGTGAGCGGGATGTGCGTTTGGACGCTCAGAGGCTTCGGGCCACCGATGGAGCCTCTTTACTGGAGCGTAGCCCGGGGGTAGCGGTGGTGCGGAATGGTGCGCAGACCGGGATTATTCAGATGCGCGGCTTATCTGGAGACCGGGTGAAGGTGCTTCTGGATGGAATGACGATTTCACCGGCTTGTCCGAACCATATGGATCCTCCGATGCATTATGCTTCGGCGGGTTCGGAGACGGAATTGTTTCTGACTCCCGGTGTGACACCGGTTCGTTATGGTGGTGACAGTCTTGCTGGGACGGTGCGTTTGTCCCGCTCTGTTCCTGAGTTTGCGGCAGCAGGTGAGTGCTTGATTTCGGGTGAAGTCACAGCGAATTACCTTGGCAGCCATGATGGCTATGGTGCCGGGCTCGAGATGGGGGTGGCGAGTGAGCAGGCTATTTTTTCCTACCGGGGAGGATGGAGTTCCGCGAATGATTTGCGCTTCCCCGGCGGCCGGGTAAGAGCGAGTGGATATGACAGCCAGCACAATGAGGTGGATGCCACCTTGCGAACAGGAAATGGTTATTTGGTCTTGGACGCCGGGCAGTCCCGGACCCGGGATGCGGGGACTCCGGTCTTACCGATGGATATGGTGGAAGCCGACTCCTGGCATGCCGGCTTGCGTCAGGTTGCTGAGTTGGAGTATCTCAAATGGGAGAACCGGGTCTATGTGCATTCGATTGACCATTTGATGGATAATTATTCGATCCGTCATGAGCCAAGAATGCGGATGGAGGCTCCATCCAATAGTCGGGATGTGGGGCTGGCGAGCTCGATTGAAATGCCGGTGGGCGAACATGTTTTTCGTGCGGGGCTGGATTGGCATCGGAATGAGTTTGATGCCACCCAGGTTCAGGTCATGAGTGGGAAGACCCGCGACATGTTTGCCCGTAACCGTCGTCAGCGGACCGGAGTGTTTGCCGAGTGGGAGCAAGCCTGGTCGGACGAATGGTCGGGGTTGTTTGGGCTGCGGACCGATTATGTGGAGACCCGAGCAGGCCGGGTGGAGTCCGGATTTGGCCCGCCTCCAGTGGCGGCCGATGCGGCGGCATTCAATGCCGGTGACCGCGAGCACGATGATGTGCTGCTGGATCTTGCCGCGACCTTGGGCTGGGACCAGGACGAGCGGACCCGCTATGAGCTGTCGGCCGGGGTGAAGAACCGGGCGCCTTCATTGTTGGAGCGGTATCTCTGGACGCCTCTGAGTGCCAGTGCCGGACGAGCTGATGGGCGGACCTACCTCGGCAATCCGGATTTGGATCCTGAGACTTCCTTTCAAGTGACAGCCAGTGTGAGTCACCGGGAGGAGCGTTGGGAGGTGGCATTTGCACCCTTCTATCATCAGGTACACGATTATATTGAGGGGTCTCCCATCGCGAGGCTGGATATGGCGGGTCAACCGGTTCTTCAGTTTGAAAATTTGGATGAAGCTGAGTTGTATGGAGCGGAACTTGCCGGGCGTTATCTGATCTCGGAGCAGTGGGAGTTGGCGGCACAGCTTAGTTATGTCCGCGGCAAAAACAAAGACACGGGAGATGATCTTTATCGGATTGCGCCATTGCACGGTTTGGTTGATTTGGCATGGCACAAGGGAGACTGGGAGACCCATCTGGAAATGGACTGGGCGGCCTCCCAGAATGATGTTTCAGAGTTGAATGACGAAGAGCGTTCTTCGGGGTATGTGCTACTCCACTGGCGCGGTATGTACCACATGAAGCCAGGTACCCGGATCGAGATCGGGGTGGAAAATCTGTTCGACGAAGCGTATTCCCCTCACTTGGCCGGAGTGAACCGCGTGGCGGGGAGTGACGTGGCGGTGGGAGAAAGTATCCCCGGCGCCGGTCGCTTCTTTTATGCGAATTTGAGTTGGGCATTTTAGTTTGCGGCGTTCACAATACGCTTGTGAATCGTCAATCGGCATGGGTAAGCGGTGGAAAGAATGGCTTGGGTAAAGCCATAGCGGCTGCCTTACGCTCCGCTGGCATGGAGGTGGCTTCCCCGGGGAGTTCCGATTTGGACGTCCGGGATGCCGATGCCGTGCAGACCTATGCGGAAGGGATGAACGACCTGGATTTGTTGGTTTGTAATGCCGGCGTGACGGCGGACAAGCCGCTGGCCCGAATGACGGAGGCGGATTGGGAACAGGTGATGGACGTGAATCTGAACGGCGCATTTCGTTGTGCCCGCGCGGCGGCTCGATCCATGATGAAACGCCGAGGTGGACACATTATTTTAATTTCAAGTTATTCTGCGGTGCATCCGCCGGCTGGGCAGGCGAACTATGCCGCATCCAAGGCCGCATTGATTGGGATGATGCGATCGATGGCCAAAGAGTTAGGCCCAAGAAATGTCCGAGTGAATGTGGTGCTCCCCGGTTTTTTGGAAACCCGTATGACCGAAGGTTTGGCCGACTCGGTCAAAGAATCAAGTCGTTCAAGGCATGTGTTAGGCCGTTATAACACGGTGGAGGCAGTCGGGGATTTTATTTGTTTTTTGCACCGTTCGATGCCTCACACATCCGGCCAGGTGTTCAACCTGGATAGCCGGGTATGATGGTGGGTGAATGGCGCTTTTTTAGAGTGGCTAGCGACGGCTGATTGAGGCCAATCAGCCCTGCCAATCATTGGTTGATACAAGGGGTGGTCACCTCCAAAGGATCTCGAAGAGATGGAGCTTGCCTTCTTTGGGGGGTGTGATGGTCACTTGGTTTCCGTTTCTCTTGATGGCGGTTTCTGGAGCATCGGTGAGGATGTAAGCTTGTTTTGCCTTGGCCGGTCCTGTGAAGGTTTCAGCTTTGTTGATGGTGTAGTAGCTTGTGGGGTCGCCATCGGTAGCGGCGGAGATGGAATTGCTTTTGGCGTCGGCCGGAACATCGAACTTGAATTTCTCGATGCGGAATTCAAGTGTTGTGCTGGATGGGTTGAGCATGCGGAAGTAGCGGATCTGCTCGTTGGGGTTCACCGGGTTCTGGAGCTCGCCGTTGCTTTTTCGAGCATTGAAGGTGGTCCATTTTTTTCCATCCTTTGACACCTCAATGATGCAGGTTTCCGCGGCTTTGGCATCGTTGAGCACAATGTGGATGTAGTTGGCGTGAACTCCTTCGGGAAGAGCCAGACCGATGTGCTTTTTTGGGGCAAGTTTGACAACTTCCAGAATGCGCTGCAGCGAGACATACTTGCCATCCCGTTCGGCTTGGATCTTGTTTAAGCTGTCGACATTGGAAAAGGCGCGGTAGATGGAGCTTCCACTGCTGGCTTTTCCTCCGAGCAGTTTGTATGCCTTGGCCCACTCGCTGGTGAAGAGCTCATCGACCAGCGGGCTGAGCACGAGGGTGGCGACTTTGCATCCTTTGGACCACTTTTTATCGCTTGGGAAGGTTTCTTCAAAGTGGCGTTGCTTCTGAGCATCGGAAAAAGCCTGCTGCCGGGCTTTTGCTGTGGCGATGGTTGAGAAAAGCGCCATGTGAGAGGGTCCGTTGCCACCGTTGCCGGAGGCGAGTGTGACGGCGGCGGTTCCCGCCTTACCCAGCTCTTCGAAGGATTTGACCCAGAATTCGATTTCATGCCAGAGCGCGGGGTCGCTGGTGGGCATGTTGCGGATGATGGTTTGTGCGGCTTCGGTGATGCTGGCAAATTCCTTGGAAAGTGTCTGGGCTTCGGTTTTACCTAGTTGTTTGGATGAACGGTATTGCTCGAGAGCTTTATCCACGGTGGGCTTGATCGTTACGGATTCCTCGCGGCGGTATCCGTGCACACTGGGTCCTTGGTCGGAGTTGTGTTGGGAAAAAACAAACATCGGCTTTGCCAGATCACCGTAGAGGCGGGGGAAGGAAGCCTTCCAAGAAGCCTGGGAGTCGAAGGCGTCAATGTTCCATGCCCAGTTGGCAATACTGAAGAGGGCAATTTTTGAGGCTTCCGGTTTGTCCATGGGGTTGGACGCAAAGCCGGAAAGTTGGCCTTTGTTTCCTTTGTCCAGGCCGTAGGTTCGGCCGAGCAGAAGGTTGTAGCGGCAGTAGTCGTTGACGGGCCAGTTCCACCAGATGAAGGGTTTGCGTTGCCAGTGCTCTGAAACGGATTCGACGGAGTCCGCTGGGATATCTGCGCAGATTCGAGGGCCGGTCCACATGATGTCGATGTCCTTATCGAGTGCTGCCCCAAGGCTCTTTTTATAATCGCTGCCATGGGCTCCCGCGTAATCGGTCGGGCACATCAGCAGCGGGGTGACATCCTTTTTCTTCTTGATGAAATCGCGGTTGATTTGGTTGAGCATTTTCGCCTGCATTTCGGCCTTGGCGCCTTCGCCTCCGATATCGTCAAAGAACACGGCAAATGAACGAACCCCGAGCTGATACATTGCCTCGAGCTTTTTCTGGGCAGTGATGATGTCGTCGGGAGTTCCATCACCATTTTTATCGTCCCACCGGATCGATGACCCGGGATGCAGGGCCCAGATGAAATTGACATGGTTTTCACGGGATGTTTTGACCAGCTCCGAGATTTGTTTTGCTTGCTCCGCCGGATAGGGTTCGCGCCAGAGGTTGGAGTTGAATCCGGAATAGGGGTCGTCTTTCGGCCCGTAGATGTAGGCGTTCATTTTGTATTTCCCGTAGAAGCGGATTTGGCTGAGTCGGCGTTCGTGTTCCCACGGTTTTCCGTAAAACCCTTCAATTGAGCCTCGGAATGGCATATCCGGCCAGTCGGCGATGCGGCAGCTTGGCAGTTTGCCGTCGGCTGTGATCATTTGGGCCAGTGTTTGGGTGGCGTAAAATATGCCGGCCTGGTCTGCTGCGGTGATGGTGATTTTCTTTGGCGAGATGGTCAGTAGGTAGGCTCCGGCAATGGGCTTGATGTGAGCGGCCTTGAGTTGCGTTTTTGCGGCTTCGCCACCGATGGTGGTGATGGGGGTCGTGCCGCTTGGTTTGAGTTTACGCGTATTGAATGCTTCGACCAATGCCGGGAATGGTTTGACCGCTTGTGGGGCGAGTTGCTCGGCTGCCATGCCGACCGGTGCTTGCACTTCGGACTTTTGAGGTTTTGGCCAGACGTCGGTCTCGGGGTTCCCGGCGTGTGCGGGGAGGCAGAGCGTTGAGGTGGCCAATGAAAGAAGTAGGGATGTGTGTGTGATCGCTTTCATTGTGTGTGGTGTATGGTGTATGTGAAAATGTTTTTGAGAGGGCTTAGGGCTCGAGGGCGAGTCGGACCAAATCCAGTGCCTTTTGGCTGACTAGCTGTTTGAAGTTCTCCCGGCCACGCGGGTAATAGGCGTGAACTGCTTTGTTTTGCTTACTCGTGGAAACGGCCAGCCAAACGGTGCCGACGGGTTTGTCTGCGCTTCCCCCATCCGGGCCGGCGATACCGGTGACGGCGACGGCGATATCAGCACTGGATTTCTCTCTTGCGCCTTGAGCCATGGCCAGAGCGACAGGTTCACTGACGGCTCCGAATTGATCAAGCAAGCCCTGCTCGACACCGAGCAATGCTTGTTTGGCTTCGTTGGAGTAGCTGACAAAACCGTGGGTGAAGACGGATGAGGCACCGGGGACATCGGTGATCCGGTTGGCAATGCGGCCACCGGTGCAACTTTCTGCGGTGCTGAGCTGTTTTCCCTGTTTGCCGAGGAGTTCGACGACACGCTCTTCAAGCGACTGGCCGGACTTACTGAAGCATTGTTTTGGAAAAGCTGACCGGGCGAGGTCGGCCGCTTCTTCGATGCTGTTGCGATTGCCGATCAGGCGTAAATCAAGTTCGCCCGGGCGGGCGCAGTAGCCGATTTCCAAATGGGGGATCTGGGAAAAGGCCCGGTTGAGACGGGCGTGGAAATCACTTTCTCCGATGCCAGTAAAACGCAGGGTCTGGATGGACGGTTGGGACCAGGACTCCGATAGGCTATCGGCTTGTTCGAGCAGGCGGGGGATCAGCTCGTTTTCAAACATCGGGTGCATCTCCCCCGGAGGACCGGGCAGCAGGAAGACGGAGCAGTTTTGTTTGGGGCTCAGCTCCGGAGGGCTGTAGACCCCGGGGGCCGTGCCGTTGTGGTTGGGTAAGCATGTGCAGCCTTCCGGTTTGAAGGCTTGTTTGTTATTGTCCTCGGCCATGTCTCGGTCGAGACGGGTGAAATAGGCCTGAATCGCTCTCAGCGCCTCAGGGTCTTCGACCAGTGGGAGGTCCAGAACTTTCGCCAGTGCTTCGCGGCTGAGGTCATCGCTGGTGGGGCCGATACCTCCTGTCACGATGACGGCATCGCTCCGGCTCATGGCCTCCTGCAAGGCGCAGGTAATGGCCTCTCCATCGGGCACGGTGTTTTGGCGTTGAACGCGCAGGCCGAGCCTGAACAACGCATCTCCGATCCAGGCGCCGTGGGTATTCAGCGTGGCTCCAAGCAGGAGTTCACTGCCGGTGTTGATGATTTCAATCTTCATGATTTACCACGGAATACACAATTGGAGCGTAGAGGAGATAGCCAGCCGCAGGCTGCCCGAAGGGCGAGCGCAGTGAGGCAAAATTCACGGAAACAGAGGGTGGGGATTCGATGAGCTTAGAACTGGCACTTCATTCAGTGTGTTCCGTGGTTTAAAAACTTAATCCAACAGGGTGCTGCGGGAGTAGAGTGAGATGACGGGGATGCCGCGGGCTTCGATGGCTTCTTTGCCGCCTTCTTCGCGGTCGACGAGAACCAGGGCAAAGGCGATTTTGGCTCCGGACGCTTCAAGCACATCGGCGGCCTTGAGCGTGGATCCTCCGGTGGTGATGACGTCATCGACGATGACGATGGTGTCGCCGTCGTTGAAATTACCTTCGATTTGTTTTCCTTTGCCGTGGCCTTTGGGCTCTTTGCGGACAGTGAACACCTGCAGTGGCTTCTCATCCTGGGCAGAGGTCATGCCGACAGCGAGCGAGATGGGGTCGGCTCCGAGGGTCATGCCACCGATGGCCTGGACATCGAGCCCTTGTTTTTGGATTTCGGCTTTGACGGTTTCCCATCCGAGTTTTCCGATCAGAGTGGCTCCGACGGGGTCCATTGCCGTGACCCGGCAGTCGATGTAGAGGTCGGAGGTTTTGCCGGAAGCGAGGGTGAATTCGCCGGTCCGGACGGATTTTTCGAGCAGGAGGGATTTCAGCTGAGAACGTGTATCATCGTTGGACATGGCCGGATTCTACGCATCCGGCGCTGAAAACTTCAAACTGAAAACTGGAAACTCCCGGAAGGGTACAAAAAGACTGCCAGGAACTGCGGCAATGACGGACAAACTGTGGCTGCTACCTTTCGGTCCTGACCAAATTCATCTGCCGGCACTCCACAGCCCTGACAGCGCGGGTTTCTTAATGCTTGCGGGGGAGATTGCAAGCGAGTAATTCGATTTTCCTGATTCCGTTACCCCTCAGGCGGCATTTTCATTTTGTCTGATTTGGTAGAGCAGAGTGAGGGCCCGGGTCAGTTTCCAGAGGATCAGGCAGCAGCCGGCGGTTAGCAGGATGCCTCCGGTCAGAAAACCAAATCCGCTGGAGCTGCCTGAGTCGATAAACAACCCGACCAGAGCGCTGATGGTCATCAGGCCGATGCCGGCCAGTCCGAGCCCGAGAATCAGGCTGTAGCTGATCAGGGAGACAAACGGGCCGCTCCAGCGGGAGATGAAGTTGCTGGTTTTTTGAACGAGTTTGACGTGTTGTTCATTGACCTTGGTATCGTTGTTTTGATGTGGAGTGTGATTCATGACGCTGTGGACGATGTCAGAGCTTCGTGAACCTTTGATGAAGCGAAGATGAAAATTGGATGAAATGATTTTAGAATAGGCGCTGTCGGTTGACGGATGGCTTCCGGGTCGCTAAAAGCGGGCATGAAACGTTGTTATCTGTGGATGGTGTTGATGATGCTTGGCTTGGTGGCCTGCCAAAAAAAAGAGCCGGCAACGGCTGAGGTCGGGGAGACCGTGGTTGAAAGTTTGCAGGCTCAAGAGAACCCAGAGGAAGTGGTGAAGGTGCCGGTTTTGGGTGAAGATGCACTGGGCTTCGCCACGCGCCTACCGAAAGAGGTCGAATTGTATGTCGCTTTGCATCATCCCGGCGACCTGTTCAACGCCTTGATGTCTTTTGATCCGGCCGGGCTATGGATTCAGTACGAGGACGAATCCATGACGAAGGAGGAAAAACAAAAGGAGGTGGATAAGATCATGCAGGAGATGAATGAGATGCTGGTAGATAATGCATTTTTTTGTGTGGAAAGCGGTTTGGCCAGTAATGTGGAGCTAGCCGGAGATGTTTATCAGGATATGAATGCCACCCAGATGAAATTGGGGGTGAAGGTTTTGGCGCATTTGTTAAAAATGGAGAACCCGGCTTTGTTTGCTGAGGAGTTGCAGATGCAAGAGTGGTTGGGGGAGTGGATGAATGGAATGGACACCGTGGCAAGGGTTGTGGAGAGTGGGGGGGAGGCGGTTCAAATTCCCAGCATTTATATGGGGTTTGAGCCACCTGACGAGCGTATGCAGGAGTGGTATGAGCATTTTGTCGAGGGACTGGAGGCCGCTGAAGTCGACGGTAATGGTGTAAAG
Organism: Oceaniferula marina; assembly: GCF_013391475.1. Taxonomy (NCBI): domain Bacteria; kingdom Pseudomonadati; phylum Verrucomicrobiota; class Verrucomicrobiia; order Verrucomicrobiales; family Verrucomicrobiaceae; genus Oceaniferula; species Oceaniferula marina. The sequence continues at coordinate 747,752 of NZ_JACBAZ010000002.1, forward strand.
CCTCTGAGTTTTGAGAAATACGGGACGGAGTTTCACGGTGTGGAATTGAACCTGAGTCAATGGTTGAATGCGGCGGCGGAGGACGTTGACCAAGAGAATCTGGGCGAAGACTTGGATGAGGCCTTGGGGGAAGAACTCGGTGAGGATGTCGGTAAAGCGGTGGAGGATCTGGTAGGGACACCGTTTGAAGGGATGGATTTTAGTAAGGTCATCGAGGAGTGGACAAAAAAATGGGAGTCGATGAGCCTGATTTTCGTGGTTGGCAAAGTGGATGACCATCTGGTGTTTTTTATGGGAGAGAATGCGGAGGCGTTGCATTTGGTCGATCAGGTGGATGGTTCTCTGGCATCCAATGAGGAATTTTCGGTGCTTGGTGGCGGTCGTCTGCTCGGGGCCCTCTATGCGAGTGATGAATTAATCCGTTCGGTTCAGACGTGGCGAGGTTCGGAGAAAATCTTCAAGGCATTGGGGAAGGCATTTCAGGAGGAAACCTTGCCGAATAGTGAGGTGTTGGTTGAGCAATGCTCGGCATTGGCCGCAATGGAGAAGCGGAGGGTCCGGCTTCCGGTGGATGATTATCTCCTGATGTGTTTCCGGGATCAGGGGTTGCGTTTTGAATCGGTGGGGGGCACTCGCAATGACGAGCTGGATTATTCGAAGCCATTGCGTATGGTTCCCGTTGCCGATGGGCTTGAGGGTAGCTTGTTTTTCCGATGCCATTGGATGGGGAACCAGAAGCGTCAGGCCTTGGAGATGGACTATGCCGAAGCCTTGGTGGGTTTGCTTGCTGGTATGATCGACGGTGGTTGTCTGGCATTTTTGGAGCGCAGTGAGGAGAGCTCCGGGTGGTATGAGTCATCTAAAAAAATCTATGATGAAGTGGTGGCTCCCGAGGTGGTTCGGTTCTGGGGTGCGTATCGTAAGCTTTCCTTGCAGGCATTGGATGGTGAAGTGGCGATGTTGATGGACTTCAATGGGGGGATGCCAAGAGTGCCGGGGCTTCCCGCTCAGGTTATTGCTCAGGGTAAGGTTCCGAGAGTGATGCTTGCCCGCCCGGTGAAGGATCGCGCTGCCTTGAATTCGGCTTATGATGATGTGGAGACCACCGTGGAAAACGTGCTCGATTATGTATCCATTCTGTCGGAGACAGAGTTGCCGATGCCTGATTTTCTGAGCGCGAGCAAAGGTGATTTAACCACATGGTTTTACCCATTCCCGACCTTGAGTGATGATTTTGTTCCTGGTGTTTCTGTCAGTGATGAACTGATGATGATCGGGACGTCCAAGCATTGGGCTGAAGAGGTCTACGATTTATGGGGCGATGGATTGGACTCGCCAACGGTTCATGGTTCCTTGGTTGAACTACGCTTTGATTTGCTCTGGGATGCGGCAGAAGCATGGCTTGTGATTGCCGAACAAGAACAGCAACGGGTTCGAGAAGAACAGGAGAAGTTAGAGGAGGAGGCTCGGGCGAACGAGCGTGCTCTTGCGGCTGATTCATCCGAGGATGACGGAGAACCTGATGGAGAACTCGAATCCTCTGATGAGGGCGATGATCCTCTGGATGTTGAGCAAGTAAGAAAGGTTCTGAATTATTTGAGAACGTTTGAATCCATTCGTTGGCAGCGCCGGATGGAGCAAGGGCGAGAGCGTGGGACTCTGGAGATCAAGTTGGCTTCTTGACAAGCATGGGCCATGGGTCATGGTATCAGCTATGATTCATCAGAACCTACAAGACGCGATTAATCAGCAGATTAACCAGGAGTTCACTGCTGCTTACAATTACCTGGCGATGTCGGCGTATTTTGATACGCAGAACTTGGAGGGCTTTGCGGTTTGGATGCAGCACCAGCATGATGAGGAGCAGGCGCATGGAATGCGATTATTGAGGTATTTGCAGGACCGTGGTGGAGAGGTGGTGTTGGAGGGGATCTCTAGCCCACGCCGGGAGTTTTCTTCTCCGCTTGAGGTGTTTCAGGTGTCACTGGATATGGAGTGTGAGAACACGGCGTCCATTAACCAACTTTATGAGTTGGCGACCCAGCTGAATGATCATGCCACCAAGAGTCACTTGCAGTGGTTCCTCGACGAGCAGGTCGAGGAGGAAAAAAGTGTCGAGGATGTGATTGCTTTGCTCGAACGTGTTGGTGACGACACCGCAGGCTTGCTCTATCTGAATGATAAAATGGGCGAACGCACGGCGGAAGAAGATGGATCTTCTGCGTAGAAGCGGGAGCAAATCGCATTGACTGATCAGACGATCAGCATGCAATCACCGTAGGAGAAGAATCGGTATTTTTCTTCTACGGCCTTGGCGTAGGCTTCGAGGATGAGCTCCCGGTTCGCAAAAGCGGAGACCAGCATGATCAGCGTGCTTTGCGGGAGGTGAAAGTTGGTGAGTAGGGAGTCGACGATTTGAAACTCGAAAGGCGGGTGGATAAAAATGTTGGTTTCACCGGAGATTTCCGTAAGGGTGGCTGATTCTCGGGCCAGACTTTCGAGGACACGGGTGCAGGTAGTGCCGGTGGAAATAACCTTGCCTGTCGGGGATTGTTTGACGGCGTTGATTCGGTCGGCTGTTTCCTGATTCAGGGAGTAGCGCTCGGAGTGCATATCGTGGTCTTTGATGTAGTCCGCCTTGACCGGGCGGAACGTGCCGACCCCAACATGCAGGGTGAGGAAGCGATGATGGATGCCGGCCAGGATCTCGGGGGTGAAATGCAGTCCGGCTGTGGGCGCTGCAATGGCCCCCTCTTCACGGGCGAAGGTCGTTTGGTAGCGATCGCGGTCAGCCCGGTCACTTTCCCTGTTCATGTAGTGGGGGAGCGCGAGTTGGCCGTAGGTTTCTTCATCGACCTCGCGGTCCCATCGGATGATGCGGTTGCCGCTATCGAGGATGGCTTCGACGGTGCCGGTGGCTTCGCCGATTTCCACGGTGCGTCCCGGTTTCATTTTTTTTCCGGGGCGGACGAGGCATTCCCATTCGAGAGGGCTGAGTTTTTGGGTGCAAACGAGTTCGATTTTATCGTCGTTGGAAAAAAAGCGGGCAGGTGTGACTTTGGTGTCGTTGAGAATCAGGAGGTCGTCCGGGGTGAGGTAGCTGGAGAAATCAGAGAACATGCGGTGTTCGATGATGCCGCTGTCGCGGTGGATCACCATCATACGGGAGGCCGCCCGGTCATCGAGCGGGCGGCTCGCGATGAGTTCTTCTGGCAGGTGGTAATCGAAGTCGATGGTGCGGAGCATGCAGGTAGTCTCAAGTTTTCAGTTTTCAGTTTCAAGTATGAACGCAGAGTGTGTATAAGTTTTTTGTGCCGCAGCAACAGGAAACATCGGGGGGATTGGAACGATTGGAGGTGGATGGGAAATTTTTCCGTGCTGCAGGTAAGCGGGTATTTCTCAAGGCGGTGACCTATGGGCCGTTTCCCGACCCCCAGCCGGATCATGGGCAGGAGATGAAGAGGATCGCCGCTGCGGGATTCAATGCAGTTCGTATTTATGGCTCGCCGGACCCCGCGATGTTGGATGCGGCTCATGCACATGGTTTGTGGGTGCTTGTCGGGTTGACCTGGCAGTGGGGGTCTGATTTTTTACGTAAATCCAGCCTGTTTGCTGAGGCTCTGGTTGACTTGAGGCAGGGTTTGGCCGAGTGGGGGGCACATCCGGCGGTGGCGATCGTGATGGTGGCCAACGAAGTCCCTGCCGACATGGTGAGGTGGATGGGGGTGCTTCGGGTCAGGCAGGCAATCGAGCGCTTGATTGACTTGGGGCGGCGTCAGCGACCCCGGCTTTTGTTTGCTTATGCGAATTACCCGACAACCGAGTATCTTGAGCCGGACAATGCCGATTTTACGGCGATGAATGTTTATTTGGAGCGGAGGGAGGATTTTGCCGACTATTTGCCTCGGCTGCACAATGTTGCCGGTGACCGGCCTGTGTTGATTTCTGAGTTTGGTTTGGATTCGTTGCGCGGCAGTGAGCAGAAGCAGCGTGAGGTTTTACTCTGGCAGTTGGACGAGTGTTTGGCTTCCGGGATGGCGGGAACTACGGTCTATGCGTGGTCTGACCGCTGGTTGAATGGGAAGAGGATCATGGATGACTGGGCCTTTGGCCTGACCGATGTAAGCGGTCGGGAAAAACCGGCCTATGAAGTCCTGTCAAAACGATTGCCGGCAGTCCTGACACCTGAGGATGGTGTTGCTCTGGAATCGGTTCCGAGTTTTTCTGTGGTAGTGTGTACGCACAATGGGGGGCACCGGATGCATGCCTGTTTGTCGGCCATTTGTGCGATTGACTATCCTGACTATGAGGTGATCGTCGTGAATGACGGCTCAAGCGATGATACGGAGGAAGTGGTTGGCCGTTTTGAAGGCGTGCGCCTGATCAATGTGGAACATATCGGCTTGAGTGCGGCGCGAAACCGTGGTGCCGAAGAGGCAAGTGGTGAGATCATTGCGTATACTGATGATGATTGTGAGCCTGATGCTGCCTGGCTGACTTGGTTGGCACGTGCTTTTGTCCGTAGTCAATGGGATGCCTGCGGCGGACCGAATCTGCCTCCGGTTCCCCCACATGCGGATTATTGGGAGCATGTGGATGAGGCGGTGGTGGCAGCTGCTCCCGGTGCGCCTACCCATGTGTTGTTTGACGATGGGGAGGCAGAGCATTTACCCGGTTGTAATTTGGTGGTGCGCAAGCGGGCCTTGCAAGCCATCGGAGGATTTCATGCCGACTATCGGGTGGCGGGGGATGATGTGGATTTTTGTTGGCGTCTACGTGCGGCGGGATTTCGGATGGGTTTCAGTGGAGCCGCCTTTGTGTGGCACCGTCGGCGCACGACCCTGTGGAGGTATTTCAAGCAACAATATGGTTATGGTAAGGCTGAGGCATTGCTGATGCGTGACCACCCTGAAAAATTTCGGCGATCGGGCGGAGCTCGTTGGATGGGCAGGGTGTATGCCGGGGGGGCGATGTGTGCCGATCCGGGAAGCGTGATTTATCACGGCGCGATGGGCTTGGCTGCCTATCAGCAGGTGTCATTGACGGTGCAGCCACAGCGGGCATTGCCAAGTGGTTTTGATGGTCCCATGGCAAGATTCAAGTTGGCGGTGGCTCGGGTCTTGCAACCTCGCATCCGTGGATTTGCGAGGTGGCGTCACAGTCTGCGATGGCGTTGGAATGTCGAGCGAGTATCGGAGCGCAAGCCGTGGGTGACGCTAAAAGATGCCCATTATGGTGAAGAGGAAGAATCGATCTGGTGGGGAGAAACCGGTATTTACCGGGAGGATGTTTTGGTCGCTTTGCAGCAGGCGGGATGGGATGTTTGGCATCGGAGTGGAACCAGCGCGGCCCATGAGGATTGGGACCTTGTCAGGGGTGAGTGTCGTGTGCTGGTTGCGCGTGAGCACCACGAAGGTATGAGTCTGTTGCTCGTGAGGCAGGAGTTTCCAGCTGGCCGCGGGCAGCGGATTCCTAGGCGCATGCTTGAGGTGATGCATTCTCTGGGGTTGCAGCAGGTGTAGCCTTGGTTTGCTGGCTGCTGAGCCGTGTCACCACGGGTGAGGGCTTGCATTATAATCCATCTGGATGATTGTAACTGATCCACGAACGATGTCGTGCTTTTCTATCGTTCAAGCAATGAGCGTTTCTCCCTTGAGGAACACTCACAACCCCATAAAATGATGACAACAGAACCAGAACCAAATCGTCAGGAGACTTGCTGCGAGAGCTCTCCTGAACCATCAGCTGCAGAGCAGCATGAAACAAAGGAGAAGCGGCACTTTGAATCCTGCGGAAATGCATTTCATGCTGGGCGGGAAGATGCCACGGCAAAAGCGAAGCAAGCAGCGCCCCAAGTCAAAGGGGTGATTGCGGATGCTGTCTATGATGTGACTTACGGCTTGGCCTATGGCGCATTTTTTGCCGGAGCTTTTGCTAAGGAATTTATTCCGAAGTCCGTTGTGGAGGTGGTGTCTGACGGCGTATCGAAGGGCGCAGCAGCCGGAAAGGCTGCGGCAAACCAATGGTGTCAGTCGGACAAATCGACACCGGTAACTCCCGAGGACGACGCCGAGAGAAGCGCTTCAAGGCCTGCAGCTCTGCCGTCACCTGCGTAACAGCAGACCATTTCCCCGTCGGGGCCTGATATCGGAGGGTGTTGGATTCCTCAGGGTCTGTGTTGGACTTGCGGTATCGGGCTTCGGCGGGAATTATACCAAGTAACAAAACAGACGGGACGATTGCCGAGATAAATTTCTGTTTAGGCAAGGCGCGACGATGGAATGGTGCGGGCACCATGACTGAGGAGAAACGCAGCCAGAACAGAAATTTATCCGGAACTCTGGTAGACCACGAAGTGCATTTCCTCACAGCTTTAAAACTTTCAATCGTCTCGTCTGTTTTGCGGAGTGGTATTACGGCTCAATGCCGCCTCCGTCGATGCCGAGGTATTTCAAGTTGGCTTCTGACCCTGAACGATAATTAATCTTTGCGGGTGAGTTCGACAAAGACGTCTTCCAGGGTCGCCTGGTGGCGATGCAGGGTGCGGATGGGCCATCCATACTGGCTTGCCAGATTGGCAATCCGCTCGCGGCTATCCGTTCCCGAGTCCACATAGACTGAGAACCGGGTCCACTCATCAGGGGAATCTTCCTGGATGACTTTTTTGACGTGATCGAGTCGGGCGATAGCGGCTGAAGTGGTTTCGGCGTCGGCGTGGAGTTCCACGGTGATCTTACCTGCCGCCCGCATTTTTTGGATCAGGTCGTTCGGGGCGCCTGTAGCCTTGATTTTACCTTCATCGACGATGATGACGTGGTTGCAGGTCATTTCCACCTCATGCAGGATGTGGGTGGAGAGCATGATGGTGTGGTTTTCTCCGAGTTGTTTGATCAGGTTACGGATGGAGCGGATTTGGTTGGGGTCCAGGCCGTTGGTTGGTTCGTCGAGGATCAGGAGTTCGGGTTTATGAACCAGAGCGTCTGCCAGGCCGACCCGTTGGCGGTAGCCTTTTGACAGGGTTTTGATCATTTTTCGGCGGACGTGGGAGAGTCCGCAGAGTTCGAGAGCTTCACCGATATAACTGCGGGCCTGATTGCCGCGCAGGCCTTTCAGGTGGGCGCGGTAGCGTAGGTATTCACGGACACGCATTTCATCGTAAAGTGGCACATTTTCCGGCATGTAACCGATTTTTTGCCGTGCCTGCAGCGACTCCCGAAAGATGTCGTGGCCTGCGACACGGGCGCTGCCGGAGGTGGCGGGTAGATAGCCGGTGAGCATGCGCAGGGTGGTGGTTTTTCCGGCACCATTGGGGCCGAGGAACCCGACGATGTTGCCAGCGCTGACGTCGAAGGAGATGTCTTTGACCGCCTGGTGGCGACCGAATCGTTTACTGAGCTGTTGGACTTCGATCATGGATGAAATAATGAGTCAAATTGGATTTGTCGATTGCTGGGGGTGTCCGGACTGGAAAAAATGTCGCAAAAAGGCACCTTGCGCGTTGACTCGACGTGGGCGTGCCAGTAATTACACTCAAGTTTCGGCGCACACCAAGCACGAAAATGCCGCAATCAGAATAATTCCCCAATCACACACATTATGAAATCTTCGGTATCTGCTCGTTTTAATGCGGAACTCCTTGAACAACAATACGACCGGTGGTGTGAAGAACCGCAGTCGGTTGATGCTGACTGGGCCGCTTTTTTCGAAGGTTTTGAACTGGGCGTGGCCCAGCTCAAAAAGCGTGGAGAGGCTCAGGCCAATGGTGCCAACGGTGTGGCGACAACGGCAAACGAAGCTGCATCGGTGCCCGTATCCACGACCCCGGCTCCTGCGGCACATACGGCCAATCAGTCTCCTATTTCAGTGGATGAACTGGACGAGGAGTTTTTAAATTTCCGAGGCAAGGTGGTAGGGCTGGTGTATGCCTACCGTGCACTGGGGCACACCCAGGCACATTTGAACCCACTGGATCAGGCTGGACAGGAGAACCCGGATCTTCTGCTCGCAGAGCACGGGCTTTACGAGGAGGATCTGGAGCGCCTGATTTCGACCCGTTTTTTCCGTAATAACGAGAGAATGACCTTGCGGGAACTTTATGTTGAGCTCAATGAGATCTACTGTGGATTTGTTGGTTTTGAGTTCATGCATATTCATAACTCGGAGGTGCGCAACTGGTTGCGGTTGCGGATTGAAAATCGTCCCGAAGAGCAGGAGCAGCTGAGCCTTGATAAGGCGGCGGTTCTGAAGTGGTTGCTTGAGGCTCAGATGTTCGAAGCCTTCTTGGCCAAAAAGTTCCTTGGGGAGAAACGTTTTTCGCTGGAAGGTGGTGAGTCGGCCATCGTGGTGCTCAATACCATTCTTCAACATTGCCCCGCGCATGAGGTTCAGGAAATCGAGATGGGAATGGCTCACCGTGGCCGCCTGAACGTGCTGCGCAATTTCCTGCACAAGTCACTGACGACCCTTTTGTATGAGTTTACCCCGAACTACGAACCGGATTTGGTTGCGGGTGATGGGGATGTAAAATACCACCTGGGATACGAGGGGGTGCGTAAGCTCGACGACGGTGAGGTGCGTGTCAGCCTCGCGGCGAACCCGAGCCATTTGGAGGCTGTGAATGCCGTGGTGGAAGGCAAGGCCCGTGCGCGTCAGCGAATCATCGGTGATGATGGAACCCATACTGATCGCAAGAAGGTGCTGCCGGTCTTGCTCCACGGTGATGCCGCCTTTGCGGGCCAGGGGTCGGTGGCGGAGGTGTTGAACCTTTCCCAATTGCCCGGTTACCGAACCGGTGGAACCATTCACTTGATTGTCAACAACCAGATCGGGTTTACCACCATGCCCGAGGATGCCCGTTCTTCTCACTATGCGACGGACGTCGCCAAAATGATTGAAGCTCCGGTGATTCATGTCAATGGTGAGGAACTCACCGAATTGGTGTGGGCGGCCGTGACAGCGATTGAGTTCCGTCAGAAGTTTGGTCGGGACATCGTGATCGACATGTATTGTTACCGTCGCCAAGGTCACAACGAAGCGGATCAGGCGGCCTTTACCCAGCCACATACCTATAAGAAGATTAATGCGCGCAAGCCGGTGGGAGACCTTTACAAAGATCGCTTGGTTGCGGATGGGGACCTGAGCCAGGAGCAGGCGGATGCCGTGCAGCAAGCCATCGCTGACAAGCTGGATGAGGGGTATGAGCGCATGGTCAAACACATGGACGCCGGTGACCGGACGATTTTCACAGGGTCTACCGCGGAGCCGCAGCCCAAATTCAGTCATGACCCGGTGCCTACCGGTATCAGTGAAGAGCGCTTGCAGCACATCGGGAAGTCGTTGACCACGATCCCTGATGGGTTCAATCTGCACCCGACGCTGGCGAAGCGTTTTATTCCCCGCCGAAAAGAGGCTTTGTCCTCTGGAAGCAACTTCGACTGGGCTTTTGCCGAGTCCCTCGCATGGGGATCTTTGTTGATGGAGGGAACGCCGGTTCGTTTGTCCGGTCAGGACGTGCGCCGGGGCACCTTCAGTCATCGCCACTGTGTGTTTTACGATTCCGAAACGCGTGAACGGTACTTCCCGCTGAAGCACCTTTCGGAGGATCAGGAGCGTTTCTGTGTGTATAACAGTTTGTTGTCCGAGGCCGCCGTGCTTGGATTCGACTATGGTTACTCGCTGGGATGTCCCGAGATGTTGATTATGTGGGAAGGTCAGTTTGGCGATTTTGCCAATGGTGCCCAGGTGATCATTGACCAGTTTATTTCATCCGCGGAGTCGAAGTGGCAGACTCCGAGTAGTTTTGTCATGTTGCTTCCGCACGGATATGAAGGCATGGGACCCGAGCACTCGAGTGCCCGACTTGAGCGATTCCTCCAGCTTTGTGCTGAAAAGAACATCCAGGTGGCCAACCTGACGACACCGGCGCAGTATTTCCACGCCCTGCGCCGTCAGAAAGTGCGTGAGGTGCGGAAGCCATTGATTTTGATGACGCCGAAAAGTCTGCTCTCACGTCCTGAAGCGGTTTCTTCGGTGGATGATTTTACCGAGGGCTCATGCTTCCAGGAGATTCTTCCGGATGTGGTGGAATTTGAGAAGCCAAACAAGGTGGACCGGATCGTCTTCTGTTCCGGCAAGGTGTTCTACGACTTGGTGCAGTACCGGAAAGATCATGACATTACGAACACGGCGATCATCCGGGTTGAGCAGCTGTATCCGCTGAACACGGAGATGTTGCAGTTGCTGGCCAGCCAATACCCGAAGGTCAAGCATTGGGTCTGGGCTCAGGAAGAGCCGTGGAACATGGGAGCTCGCTCCTTTATGACGCCACGTCTTCAGGGCTTGTTTGATATCACGCTGAAGTATGCGGGACGGAAGTCTTCCTCCAGCCCGGCGGCAGGTTCCAAGGCGATGCATATTCGCGAGCAGAAAAAGCTGCTGGAGCAAGCGTTCAATATTTAATCCATAGATTTCCTCTTCTTATTTTACCACTAACTATCATACCCCATGGCTACCGAAGTCAAAATTCCTAACGTTGGAGAATCCATTACCACCGCCAATGTCGCACGCTGGCATAAGCAAGATGGCGAGCACGTTGCCAAAGGTGAAATTGTTCTCACTATTGAAACCGATAAAGTGTCGAACGACCTCGAAGCGGATGTTTCAGGCACGCTGAAAATCCTCGTCCCTGAGGGGGAAGAGGTATCGATCGGCAGTGTGGTCGCATCCATCGAAGAAGGTGCGGAAACTCCTGATGCAGCAGCTGACACGGCAGCACCGGTCGCTCCTGCCGAACCATCCGAACCAGCTCCTTCCAGTGATGCTAAGGTGATCGATATCAAAGTTCCCGCTGCCGGGGAGTCGATTACCTCCGCCAATGTTGGCCATTGGCATGTCGAGAATGGTGCCCAGGTGACGAAAGGTGACGTCTTGGTGACGCTTGAAACCGACAAGGTGTCCAACGATTTGCTGGCTGATGAGGATGGCGTGTTGAATATCATCGTCCCAGTAGGAGAAGAAGTCGGCATCGGAACCATTATTGCGTCGTTGACCGTGGGAGCCACTTCCTCTGCAGCATCGAAGCCCGCAACGCCTGCAGCGGCTCCAGCAGTGAGTGCTGCACCAACTGCGGCGAGTAAGCCAGCCGCTTCACCGGCCAAAACCGTCACGGCAACGCCACGGCCTGCCGCGAGCCCGTCCCCCACACCGGCAGCGTCCATCCGGCCTGATGCCTCCGTTACGCCATCGACGTCTGAGCGCAGTGGCCAAGCCCAAGTCGAAGACGATGGGCGGACCACACGACGTAAGATGAGTATGTTGCGCCGGAAGATTTCAACCCACCTGGTGAGTGCCCAGCAGACAGCTGCGATTCTTACCACATTCAACGAGGTGGACATGACCGCAATTATGGAGCTGCGCAAGGAGGTCCAGAATGACTTTGTGGCCAAACACGGATGCAAGCTCGGCTTTATGTCGTTTTTTGTGAAGGCTGTGGTTCAGGCTTTGAAGGATGTTCCCGCGGTTAATGGTCGGATTGAAGGCAACGATATCATTGAAAACCATTTCTACGATATCGGGGTAGCGATCGGAACCGAAAAAGGCCTGGTTGTTCCTGTCCTGCGCGACTGTGAAAAGAAAGGCTTTGCTGAGGTTGAACAAGATATTCTCGATTATGCCGGCAAGGCGAACGATGGCTCGATGGAGCTCTCGGACCTTCAAGGTGGCGTCTTTACGATTTCCAACGGAGGCGTTTACGGATCTTTGCTCAGCACTCCGATCCTGAATCCGCCACAGAGTGGTATTCTTGGGATGCATACCATCCAGCAGCGTCCGGTTGCGGTGAATGGTGAGGTGGTGATTCGTCCGATGATGTATCTTGCTCTGAGCTACGACCACCGCTTGGTCGATGGTAAGGAGGCCGTTACATTCCTGATCCGTATCAAGGATTGCTTGGAGAATCCAAGCCGCCTGATGCTGGAGATGTAATGTTTCGAAAGTAGGACAGGTTTCCAACCTGTCGGCAAACTGAGCAATGATCAGCCTAAGCTTGCCAAGGTACTAAGCCTTGCCGACAAGTTAAAAAACTTGTCTTACATTGAAATTCAACGAACTCTCATGGAATACCTCTTTATCTTCCTCAAAGGTTTTGCCATGGGGGCGGCCAATGTCATTCCCGGTGTTTCGGGGGGCACGGTGGCATTTATCACCGGGATATATGAACGGTTGATCGATGCCCTAAAGGCTTTTGATTTGAAGGCCGTTCGGATGTTGTTTCAACTCGATATCAAAGGTTTTGCTTCCCACGTGGATTTGGGGTTTTTGATGGCGCTGGGGTGTGGCGTTTTGTTCAGCGTGTTCACTTTGGCCAAAGTGTTGAAGTGGGCCTTTGCCGACTACCCGGTCTTGGTCGGAGCTTTTTTCTTTGGCATTATTTTTGCATCGATTTTTTCAGTCGGAAAAATGGTGAACCGCTGGCGGGTCAGTGAAGCGGTGGCCTTGCTTGTCGGTTTGGCCATTGCGGTTGCTCTTGCGTTTATGAGCCCGGCCGGTGAAAATACGAATCTGGTGTATTTGTTAGTCTGCGGGGTGGCGAGTATGTGCAGCATGATTATCCCCGGCATTTCCGGATCGTTTATCCTTTTGTTGATGGGGAACTATCAGTTGATTATGATCAAGGCGGTAAACGATCTTCGCCAGTTGAATTTTGCTGAGTCGCTACCCATTTTGATTCCTGTTGGTTTGGGTGCTTTGTTAGGTCTGGTTGTTTTATCTCACATTCTGAGTTGGTTGTTCAAACGTTACCACGATACAGCCGTCTCTTTGATTACTGGATTTGTTGCCGGGTCTTTGGTGATCATCTGGCCTTGGAAGTCGGTAGCGGAGTCCGTCACGGTGAATGGCAAAGTGAAGATTATTGCCTGGCATCGTGAGTTGCCGGATTTTGCCCAAGGTAGCACCTGGGGAGCTCTTGGCATACTGATGGTGGGTGTCGGTGCGATTGTATTGATGGAAAAACTCAGCGGGAGTAGGCCCGAGCGTAGCGCTTGATCGGGTGAGTGCATTTAGCGCTTTACCTTGACCTGGTTGAACATAAACCGGTTGTCACTGACTCTGACGGGTTTGCCGCTTGCCGTTGTGACGTTCTTGAGGGTGACTTCCTTGGTTTTGATATAAGGGAATTTCTCGATGTAGTCGGCACTTGTGTAGCGGGGGTTGATATTCGAAAATAGTGCTGGCCCTGGGTAGCTTTTGTGGTGTTTGGCATCTTCAATACGCAAGCCATCGATGCTGATTTTTCGTGGCATATGGCAGGTGTAGCCGAAGTCGTGTTGTCCGGAATAATGCCCGGTGATGAGTGAGATGCTACGTACACTTCCAGCTGGGATCAGTTTACAATTGCGGATAATGAATTCACCGTCCCAAGTGCTGCCGTAATCGCTCCGGAGATTGACTAAATTTTGCCTCCCAACGACGGTTGTGTTTTCAAGGATCAGTTTGCCGTGGCCAATCGCGTTGATTCCGGCATGGCCAATGATGGAGTTGAGGATCATGGCATTATGCACTCCCTTGTGGGCATCAAAACGTGAGAGTTCGCAGTGGTCGTAGATCAGGTTTTTGCAATAATTGGACGCCATGATGCCCCATCGGCTGCGATCATGGATGTCATTGATTTGGCGACAATGAATAAAGGAAATATTCACCGCCTTGCTGATGCTGAGATCGTAGCTGCCCATGCTGACCGGGCGCCCTGCCGAGCCGATGGTCCGGTAGGTTTTGTGACCTGAGAATTGAGAGTTTTTCACTTTTACATCGGCGCAGTTAGAGAGGTTGATGAACCCATGATAGGGAGCTCCATGCTCACCTTCGCCTTGGATGATGTGCTTGATGCTGCTGACAATGACATTGGATCGTCTGATGCTGATGCCTCGGTTGTGGTAGCTGTATTTCGATTCAGCGCGGTTGGCGAGGGTGGTGAATGTGCCCCCGGTGATCTGCAATGGTTTCAGGTCGATTGGGAGGGCCTTGGCCTGTGTGATTGTTTTGAAGTCCCACAAGATGGGGGTGCGTGCATCAACCTTGCCGTGCCGGTCCACAAGAAAAATATCGGTTTGAGAGGCCCCCTTGTTCTGGTTTGCACCGTATCGGATGTAGTGTTTTTTGTGTGAGTTGGTGACTTCAACGAGGCAGTTGCTTGGCAGGGATACGTCGATCTTGGTTTGGCCTTTGTTGAGCGAAGCCATACCCTTCAAGGGAATCGGTCGGTGCTTTGAGCTCACCGTGAAGATACTGGCCCTGTGATTCTTTAATGCGGTGTCGTCGATGATGAAGCTGGCTGTGTTGAAATCGGTATCTGTCTGAATCACCGCGGTGTTGTTTGTTCCTCCGATGTAATAGCTGCGCCCTGGGTCCGCGATGACTTTCAAGCCGTGTTGATTGGCGTATGCGTGAGCCTTGGCGATCGCCTCCATATCATCGGTCTTGCCGTCGCCTTTGGCTCCAAAATCGCTGTAACGGACTGGTTTGCCGGTTTGCGGCTTCGCAGACTTCCTTGTTTCTTCCGCCTGGAGAGTGCCAGACAATAAGAAAGTGAAAGCCGCCGGGATGAATATTCTGAAGTGAGGCTGCATACCCCTAGTATACCTCACGCTCCGTCCTTTTTTGTCACATGCGTGAGAGTCTGTATTCAATCGTTTTCAGTTTGTCCGAGTATGAACTCTTGAAGTCGTTGTTTCTCGCCACGGGCTTTCCAGCGAATCATCAGGCTGGTGGTTCCTTGATAGTTTCCCCATTTGTTGTTTTTGGAATCGGCGGGGATGTGGAAGCTATGTTCACCCGATAGCGATTTGGGACTGTTGGCTATTGAGATCGTCTCCTTTGCCGCTTGGACTTGTCTGGTTTGCTTTTTCTTTTTGAACCAAGCGTATGCATGGTGGACGTCACCCCGGGTGACCGTGAGTTCCAGTTCCCGGTAGCGGCTCACTTTGTTGGAGCGTCCGAGGAAGAGCCACTGAATGTTGATGGTCATTGGGCCTGCTTGTGGTTGGGCCGGCTTGGCGATGATCAAATAATCCGGTGCTCTTGGCCCGGTGAGAAGGCGTAGGGTGTTGATGAGGATGCCAATGCCGATCCACTCAAATGGAAGGAGAAAGAAAAATAGGAAAATCGCCATGCCTTCACCTGAGAGAAACATCAGGATCATGACCAAGACGAAGGTTCCGACAATGCCGTTGACAAAACAACAGAGTGCCAGCGAACCAGCTCCAGCGAGACGGTCATCTCCATCGAGGAAGAGGATGGATTCATTATCGTCGTCGCTCGGATCTCGAAGGCGGTTTGCCAAGTGATGGCAGCCTGCTTTGTCCGCTCGACGGGCTGCGTGTTCTCTGAGCTGCAGACTTCTTTTGCCAAGATACCCACCAAGAACGGCCCAGCCGATGCCGCAGATTCCGGCGGTAAGGAAGGGGAGGGGAAAGAAAAAGCTCATCCAGGCAATGGGCTGGACGCTGCGGTCGATGATAGCTTCTTGGTGATCGTCCGGGTTGACCCAAACGGTGACTGCGGTGCCGACCGGGTGGGCCTCTTTTGCTTGTTCAAGAGATTCGGTGGCAAAGTTCCGGCTTGTTTCGGTGGGGTTGTATTGGTCACTTTCGTAGGTCTTGCCATTGACCTGATAGCGGTAGCGGATCGTGAGATTTTTTCCTCCCTCATCATCCGAGTCAACGCCGGAGTCGATGATGGTTCCTTCGGCTGCTATCCATGACTGGGCGGCTTGGACTTTGAGGATGGGCCCCAGTCCGGTGGACCAGAGGATGGCGAGCCCAGCACCACCAAAAAGCAAGCCAATGGCAAGTGCCAGCAGGCGTCCCGACCATGCGATCGATCGACCTGGAGAGCTGGCTCTGAGAAGTCGATCAATCAGGGTCATCGTTACCTGGTTTGATCGAGAAGCTCACGGGATTTTTGGGCTCTCTGGTCGTTTTGAGTTCCTACACGTCGAGCGGCTTTGTCCGCGGGGATGCCGGTTTCGGGGCGGGCTTCGGGTTGCTTGCTTGAGGAGCGTTTGGCTTTTTCCTGGATGGAGCGCTGAGTTTCCTCTTTCTTTTGTTCGCAAGAGATGGCGCCCAGCGTGACCAGAAGGGCGAGAGTGATGTGCGTGAATTTCATGGGTAGACAATGCTTATTGGTTGGCTTCTATCCTGATGGAGCGTCGATCCACTTGTCATGTTCCCGGATCAGATCGACCAGGCGTTCGACGGCTTCAGCTTCCGGAATATTGAATTTCACTGCTTGTTTGCCGACGTAGAGGTTGATCTTCCCTGGAGCACCTCCGACATAACCAAAATCGGCGTCCGCCATTTCGCCGGGGCCATTGACGATGCAACCCATGATGGCGATCCGCACACCTTTGAGGTGACCGGTGGCAGCTCGGACTTTCTGGGTGGTCTCTTGAAGGTTGAACAGAGTGCGTCCGCAGGATGGGCAGGCGACGTAGTCGGTTTTAAAAATCCGGGACCCCGCAGCTTGCAGGATGTTGTAGCCGAGGCGCAGGCTTTGTTCGGCGTCTTGTTCACCTTGGATCAGAATGGCATCGCCGATGCCGTCACAGAGTAGTGAGCCAATGTTACGGGACGCGGTGAGTAGGGCGGGGAGTTTGTCCTCAGACGCCTCCGTTGCTGGAGTGAGAATGTCCTTCAGTAAGATGGGGTGATGCGCTGCCAATTTGTTCGCGAGTAAGCGGAAGGCGTGGATGTCCGCTGCGTCGTGAGCTCCGTCAGCGACGGTGACCAGCTGCGGCGTTTCGACGGCATTGATCGCCATGACGGCATCGGTGTCATAAGGATCAACAGAGATGATGGCTGAGTCCTCCACGACAGCTTCAGGATTGAAGTCGCCAAGTTGGTCAACCTTGTCTCCGAGGCTGTCCCACTTTTCGCGAGAGGTAAACACGCGGATCGTATGGTCGCCGCCTAACTTGTGACCGTTGATTTCAATTTCATGGCTTTTTCGGCGGGCGTAGCTGAAGGGGTCGTAGCTGAGCGTTCCTCGCTGGGAGCCAGTCGGATCGTGTGGTAGATGAGAATTTTGGATGCTTGCCACGATGGCTCGTGCGACTGGGATTTCGTGGACGGCATCTTCGGTGAGAGAGACGCGGATCGTGTCGCCGACTCCGTCTGCCAGCAGGGATCCGATCCCGATGGCGGATTTGATCCTGCCGTCTTCGCCGTCACCAGCTTCAGTCACCCCGAGGTGGATCGGGTAATTCCAGTCGGGGCCTTCTTGATCGAGGCGGGCGACAAGCAGTCGGTAGGCTTCGATCATGACCTTCGGGTTGGAGGCCTTCATCGAAAAACAGAAATTGTGGTAGCCGAGTTCGCGGGCAATCCGGGCAAATTCGAGCGCGCTTTCCACCATGCCCAGCGGAGTGTCGCCGTAGCGGTTCATGATACGGTCGGAGAGCGAGCCGTGGTTGGTGCCAATCCGCATGGCGCGTCCCAGCTCTTTGCAAAGTTCGACCAGTGGGGCGAAATCCTCACGGATGCGTTTGAGCTCTTCGGCGTATTGTTCGTCACTATACTCCCTGATTTCGAATTTCTTTTTATCGGCGTAATTTCCTGGGTTGACGCGGATTTTTTCGACCCATTTGGCCGCCTCGAAGGCAGCATCGGGTTTGAAATGGATATCGGCGACGAGGGGGATGTCACATCCGGCGGCGCGCACGCCGTCTCGGATATTTTCCAGATTTTCCGCGTATTTTTTCGTCTGAGCGGTGACGCGGGCGATTTCGCAGCCGGCATTCGCGAGCTCGAGAATTTGTTGGACACAGGCTTCAGTGTCGCGGGTGTCGGCCGTGATCATCGACTGCACCCGGATCGGGTTGTCTCCACCAATGCCGACGTTTCCTACGATGATCTCGCGGGTCTTGCGGCGGGAGTAGGCAAAATAATCCTGACAGTAGTGAAGCTGGGAGTGGTTGCTGGCGCTCATTAGGAGAATCTATAGCTTAGATCGGGGCTGGCGTCGATAGCCAGATGGCCTGAGGGGGGGCAAATTTTTCGGCATGGTAATAACAACGCAACATTGGCGTCAAAATAAGGACTTAGCTCTTTCTGCTAAAGGTTTTCGATGGCGATTTTCGTGCAACAGATTTTTGATGGTATAGTAAAACAATGGGCCTATGATAAAGAAAAAGCGGAACCGTTACCGGCTCCGCTTTTTTTGAGAAGGATGTGTGTGGGGTGTAGCCCTTAGCCCTTTGGGTCGCCGTAGCCTTCAGGGTGGCTTTGGTGCCATTTCCAGGCGGTGGCGATCAGGGACTCGACGTCCATGTGCTCCGGTTCCCAGCCGAGTTCTTTCCGCGCCTTGGTGTTGTCGGCGTAGAGGGACGGTGGGTCGCCTTCGCGGCGTGGGGCCTCTTCGGCAGGAACTGGCAGGCCGGTAACTTTTTCTACGGCGTCCAGGATTTCCCTGACGGACGTGGGTTTACCGGTGCCGAGGTTGTAGTGGACAAAGGTGTTGGGCTCTTCGAGTTGGTCGAAGACTGCGATATGGGCACGGGAGAGGTCGTCGACGTGGATGTAGTCGCGCAGGCAGGTGCCGTCGGGTGTCGGGTAATCGGTGCCAAAGATCTTGAGGGCCGGGCGCTGGCCGGTGGCCGCAAAGATGGCGAGAGGGATCAGGTGGGTTTCCGGGAAGTGGTCTTCACCGATGGAGCCGTCGGCTGCAGCACCCGAGGCGTTGAAGTAGCGGAACACGGCCGATGAAATCTCACCGGATCGGGCGAGGTCCTGGAGGATGTGTTCGACGTGTAGTTTGGTGGCTCCGTATGGGTTGATGGGTGCCTGGGGAAGGTCTTCGACCAGTGGCAACGTATCGGGCTCGCCGTAGGTGGCGCAGGTCGAGGAAAAGACAAATTTTTTCACTCCGGCGTCGGACATGGCAAGCAGGAGTTGAATGGTGTTGCCGACATTGTTTTCGTAGTATTTCAACGGAGCGTGGACCGACTCGCCGACGTTGATGAAAGCGGCGAAGTGCATCACGACGTCGATGTTGTTGTCTTCGAGTATCTTGGCGACCGCTTGACGGTTGCCAAGGTCTTCGTCGAAAAAGGGGATGTCATCTGCGACCGCCGCACGGTGACCGTAGACGAGGTTGTCGAGAACAAAGGGGGTGTGACCGGCAGCTTGGAGTTGTCTGACGCAGTGGCTGCCAATGTAGCCTGCGCCTCCGACGACGAGAACGTTCATGGCTGCAAAATGGGAATGGAACTCTATTTCGTCAAGTGGCAAGGTTGGCATAGCAAGCTGTGCATGTTGATTGAGAGATGATGAGGATGCTGGGATGGCAAAAAAAACGCGTGTGGATCTTGGTTGGGCGTGTTTAGCTGGGCGGGTCACATGATGAGACTATTGAAATCCAATGCGATTCGCCGCTGTCGCCGCTTGCTCTTGCTGGTGTTGTTGGTCTGGGTTCTGGTTTGGTGTATTGCCAGCTTGGCCGCGCGTGCTGTGGTGGCTGGCATGGTGCCGAGAATTCAGGAAAAGGCAAAGCGTTCGGGTGTAGTCATGGGTGAGGTTCATTACCGGACGGTCAGGGTTTCTCCCTGGTTGAACGGTATCAGCATTCGTGAGTTATCTCTCGATTTCGATTTAAAACCCACTGACAGGCATGTGTTGCCTTCATCATTCGAGTGTGAAACCCTCCAGCTTACATTGACGGATTTGTTTGCGATGAAGGGGCGGATCGCGATGGAGGATTTTGAGGTGAATTTCCACAGCTCCGACCGGCCCGAGCGGATGCCCTTTGATCGATTTGACGACGGACAGCTTGTTTTGGGTGATGTCCCATTCTTGGCTCCCCGGCAGGCGTTTCACGATTTGTTAGCCAATGTGAAGGATTTGTTTGATGATAACATTGCGACCGGAGCGTTTGAATTTGGCGGAGTGGTGCAGATCAAATTGGGAGGCTCCACTTACCCGGCCCGGATGTTTACTGAGCGGGACGGTGAGGCATTTCGTTTGCGATTCAGTAAGGAAGATATCAGAGCATTGTCGCAACGGATGGGCCTTGGCTTGGCTGAAGAGCAAGTCAAAGTGGTTTCTTTGTATCCGTTGAGGGTTCCGCTGATTGCCTCATTGACGGTTAAGGCCAAACAAATATCCGTCTCGTTTCATCATGGAGATGAATGGAAGCAGGACGCGTTGCGGCACCTCTCGTGGAGCTATATGCTTACCCAGACCTTTGGTGCTGAGTTTGCCAAGCTGGTGACGGATGCCCAGGAAAGTAAACCAGGCAATACCCATGATGAGCGATTGATGGATTATAACAACAATGCTGTGGGGCGGGCGTGGGTGGCCGAAAAGGTTAAGATCCAACAGATCCCCCGCATGATGTTGGAAGATCGGCGGGTAGTGCTTAGTCCGGAAGATGCCCGATCACGGGGGGAGGCAAACTTATTGCGCTAAGTGTGCGGATCGGGAGATGTTGTGCTGGTTGGGGTTGCGCGTGGATTAGCGCATCCGTGCGGGGCGAACACTGGGTCGGGGCATGGGCCTGGGAGCCGGGCGGTAGCTCGGCGTGCTGGGACGGGTGCTAGGGCGAGTGCTGGGGAAGGTATCACGCGGTTGTTTAACCGGTTGGGTGCTTGGCCTGTCCGGTTTGCCGGGTTTTTCGATTGGATGTTCCGGTTTGGGTGGGCGGTCAGGCCGGTCCGGGTGTTCGGGTGGGTCACAGGGGCGGTAGCCATACCAGTGACGGTGGTACCAGTAGCCGTGGTGGTAGTAGTAGTGAACCCCGCCATAGGTCCGTTTTTCATAATCATTGCTTGAGCAAGAGCTCGGAAGGAGCCCCGCCAGCATCGCGATGACCAAGCTAGCCAGTAATTTTTTCATAGAGAAACAATCAAGCCGAGGCTTGCTGAAAATCAAGAGTTTTTTATAGCCGCGGTGTCGAAGCTGAGCTGGATGGGCGAGGCTGGTTAATGGTGTTAGACTTTCAGCGTTTCGGGGTAGGCGAGTTTCCAGACTTCCAGAGCTTCTTTGATTTGTTCACTTTTGCGGGTCGGGCTGAGTTCCCAGACGAAGGGTTTTTCCGGACTGATGTGTTTGAGTAGTGATTTAAAATCGATTTCACCGGTGAGAGGCACCCGGTGGTCACGCTCGGGCCAATAGACATCGTGGACGTGGCAACCAATGAGATAGGGGGCCATTTTTTCGAGCCATTGTTCGTGATTGAGCAGGCCGAGGTTGTGCTTGAGTTGGACGTGTCCGAAGTCGTGCCAGTAGCCAACCCACGGGTTGTCTTTGAAGTGTTCCTGGAGGAGAACCATTTCGGACTCGCTGGGGACGTCTTCGAAGCGGGAGCGTGACTCAACGGCGAGGGGGACTTTGAGTTCGGCTGCCTTTTCAGCAAGTTGCTCCAAGGCATCAATTGCGCGGCGATAGTAGAGAGGTGCTATTTTCTCTCTCTTTTGGACAAACTTGAGTTTGGCCTTGGCGTAGGCAGGGTCGAGTTGGCGTCCTTCTTTGACCATGCGGGTCAGCGGTTTGGTCCATTTTTTACTCGGCATGGGCACGGAGCCCATGTGCATCACGACATAGTGAGCATTGAATTCGGCGGCGAGTTCGAGCGTGCGCAGGCTCATTTCCATTGCGCGTTGGCGGTCGTACTCGCGGTGGGAGGTGAACTCGTAGGCGTCCGGGGCGTCGATCATGACTTCGACGGGTGAAGGGAAGTAGTTGTGAACGCCGGAGCAGCGGAACTTGCCCTCCTGATAGGCTTTGCGAATCCCCGGAAGTTTGGTGATCGTCATACCATGGCTCAGCTCCATGGTGTCGAATCCAAGGTCGAGGATTTCATCGATCATGGTTTCGCCCTCGGTGTGACGGGCGTTGTTCCAGCATGTGGAGAAACTGAGCATGTTGTTAGCTGAAAGGTAGGGCTAATAGGTTGGATAGGTCAGATGGGACCTATGGCAGTTTCCACTGTTTTTTGAGCTGCTGGTACTCGGCTTTGGGCAGCAGGACGTAGACCGGGTTTTTGGCGGGATCGATGTTGGCGATGAGTTGTTTGAGTTTGTTTTCCTGCATGGTGGTGCAGCCTGCGGTTGGGCGGGTGCCGTTGCTCCGCCAGATATGGAAGAAGATGGCGCTGCCCAGTCCGGGGATGGCTTTGCCGCCGAGCATGGCATCGTTGTGGGCGATGTAGAGCTTGAGTGAGTGGGCGTGGTCGTTTTGCCGCATCTGGGCTTTTTTCTCCCAGGCGGTGGATGCAGGATGGTTGAGGATGATGTGCCGGTTGTAGTGGGGGGAGTTCCGGTCTTCCACCCAGAGGTCGCTGGTGGTGATTTGGCGGTACGGGAGTTTGGGGTGGTGTTGAACCTTGGCTGCATAGCCATATGCTCCACCGATTTTGAAGACTCCTGCGGGAGCCTTCCAGTCACCTTCACGTTTGGCTGGGGCCTTCGACTCCGGCGTGCGGTGCAGTCCGCGCCCCCATGCCAGTCCTTTTTTTCCGAGTCGTGTCTGCCAGCTTTGCCCTTGGTTTTTCCATGAGCGTCCGTGTTTCTGATAGAGTGTGAGCGTGGCGTTTGTACTGTTCCAATTTTCGGCGATGCCGACTACAACCTGACTACAGTTTTTGGGTATCTGGGCCAGAAGTGGCAGGCAGGAAAGCAATAACAGAGCGAGGGGGCGCATGGAAATGTGTCGGTTGGTGTTAGGGGGGAGGTTGGGGAGCTTAGGCAATGAAGTTTTCGGCGAGTTCTTTGCAGGCCTTGAGGTCCAGTTTTCCTGAGGCAAGGATGGGGATTTCATCGACGGGGATGAAGAGCTTGGGGCACCAGAGGCTGGGGATTCCCTGATCCATGAGTTGGTAGCGCAGGGCAATGCATTCCTGATCCCGGGTTTCTCCGCAGACGGTGGTGAGCAGGGCGATGGCTTCTCCTTTTTGCTCGTCCGGGATGCCGACAACGGCGATTTTGCGTTCGGTTTCTTTATCGAGTCCGAGTGTTTGGGTGATGGTGGCTTCCACGGTTTCGTGGGGAACCATTTCGCCGGCAATTTTGGAGAATCGGGACAAGCGCCCTTCGATGATCAGAAAGCCGTCGTCATCGACCCGGCCGACGTCGCCGGTATTGAACCATTGGTCCTCGAAGATTTCTGCGGTTTTTTCTTGGTTATTGAGGTAGCCGGAAAAGACATTCGCCCCGCGCAGCCAGATGCTGCCTTGCTCAGAGATTGGGCTTGCTTGGTCGGTGGCAGGATTGGTCATTCGCACGGCAATTCCAGGCAGGAGTTTGCCTACCGAGCCGCGGCGGTGGGATGAAATCACCGGGGCGTCACCATGGGCAGGAAGTTCGGGTAAGTTGATGTTGGTGGCCGGTGAGGTTTCGGTTAGGCCAAACCCTTCGAGCACGTCGATCCCGAATTTTTCCTTGAAAGCCTCGGCGAGTGACTGGGGGAGCTTTTCCGCTCCGGTGACGCAGTACTGCAGGCTGGAAAGTTGCTCGGGGGCGACGCGGCGCATGTAGCCGCGCAAGAAAGTGGGGGTGGCGATGAGGGCCGTCACCTGGTGGATCTTGATGAGTTCGGCGAGGCGTTTGGTTTCCAGCGGGTTCGGGTAAGTCACCAGATTCAGGCCTTCGAGGCAGGGGTAGAGCATGGTGGCCGTGATGCCAAACGAGTGGAATAGGGGCAGGCAGCCGAGTAGGCGGGACTCATGACTGAGATTGATGCGGCTGCCAAACTGACAGACGTTGGCCAGTAGGTTGCGGTGAGAGAGGGGCACGCCCTTGGGTTCTCCGGATGATCCGGAGGTGAACAGCAGGACCGCTTCGTCGTCGCCTCTCGATTTTCCGAGCCCCAGGATTTTGGCAATCATCGGGGTAGGGAGGATTTTACAGAGGATGAACCAGCGTTTAATGCGTTTTTGCAAATGCGGGAGTGTGCGTTCGATGAAAATCAGGTCACGGTTCGGGGGCCATGGGAAGGAGGCCACTTTACGGACAAAGGGATCGGCAGTGATAAAGCGGTCGACGTCGGCTTGGCGGATCGAGGATTGCACGGCCTTATGGCTGGCGGTGAAGTTGATATTGACCGGGATCTTGCCAGCCAAGAGCACGGCGAGGTTGGCGAGGGTGCCTCCCTTGCCAGGTGGCAGGATGACGCCGACGCGTTTTTTACTGGTGAGCTCTTTGATCTCCTGGGCAAAGACAATCGCAACCGCTAGCAGTTTGTCGAAGCTCAGTTCGGAGTCATCGGTTCCGTCGTAGAGTGAATTGGATGAGCCGTGTTTTTTGAGTCCTGCTATCAGGGAGACTGGCAGGGATTCCTGGAGGAAGGATCGGGAGGCAAAGGCTTCTTCTTCCGCTTCGAGCAGGGCCTGACGCCAGGACGCCACCGAGATTTTGTCTTCAGGGATCAGAGGGGCGAAGGTGAAAACGGATTCGGGAAGGCGGTTGGCATTATCTGAGGAGAGGGCGATCTCCCTGGGTTTACTGGCAGAGAGGGGTAGGACGGGGAGTCCAAGGGCACAGAGTTGGCGGATGGTTGGTCCGGGGATGTGGCAGCATTCCGCAGTGTGGGCTGATACGTAGCCAGGAAAGAAGATGATGATGCCGCCGCCACTCAGGTGTTGGCGTAAGGTGGCTCCAATACTTGCGGGGTCGGCATCGGTGGCATCGAAGGCGATGGCATTGGTGCCCTCGCGGTCGAGGAAGCTTTCGACGGCGGGTTCCAATTTGACCTTTTCTTCGCAGAGCCAGGTGATCGGGCGCTTGGCAAAGAGTTGCTCAAGGTGAAGCATTTCATTGAAATCCAGTCGTCCGGGGATGACGAGGGCTCCTTGCTCCGGGATGTTGTTTTTGCCTAGGATTTCAATTTTATTGCTCATAATGCCGATGACTAGCAGGTCTTGGGTGATCCAATCACTTACCATTACGGCCTGCAAGCCCTAAGCTTGCAGAGCAAACATATCTTCACGCCATCTTTCCCAAGTGGTGATGGGGAAGTGGCGCGTCTTACAGTGCGTCAAGGATGCCGTTGATGAATCGCGATGATTCGGTGGTGCCGAAGCGTTTGGCAATTTCGATGGCTTCGTTGATACTGACGGCGCGCGGGATATCGTCGCAGAGCAGGATTTCGTAGGCTCCGATACGAAGGATGGCACGGTCGACGGGGTCGACCCGGTCCGGGGAGTAGTTTTCGACAATCTTGGAAAGCTGTTCGTCCAGGTTCTCTTTGTTTGTCAGAACCCCTTGGACCAAGGATTCGGTTTGCTGACGGAACTGCGTGATTTCCTGACTGCTCGAGTGAAGGTGTTCCGTTCCCGGTTCCGGTGTTTCCGTGGTCTCCAGGCGTTCGATGGCGTCGAAGCGCTTCGAGATGCGCTCGAGGTGGCTGACCGCAGCTGTGATGGCTTCGAGTTTAGATCTCCAAGCGGGATAATCCTCCAAGCTGAGCTGCCAGGTTCTGCGTGAGTCCTGAACGACGTGGTTGGCGGTGAATACTTCGCTGAGGCGTTGGGGGATCAGCTCTTCACCGGTCTTGCTCTGCATGGCTGATCTGAGCAGATCGAGTGCGGCATTCAGTTTGCTTTCCTCTCGGAGCAGACTGCGCAGGCTGGTGCTGAGTGGGCTCAGGTTGCCTGTGGCTTTGATCTCGGCTTGGGCCAGTGGTACGCGCTCACTGAGCTTGGCC
Organism: Oceaniferula marina; assembly: GCF_013391475.1. Classification (NCBI taxonomy): domain Bacteria; kingdom Pseudomonadati; phylum Verrucomicrobiota; class Verrucomicrobiia; order Verrucomicrobiales; family Verrucomicrobiaceae; genus Oceaniferula; species Oceaniferula marina. Next base: position 773,443 of record NZ_JACBAZ010000002.1, read on the forward strand.
ATTCGGCTTTCCCGCCCTTGGGCGATATGCAGAATGGCTTTGGCCTTGGCCTGGTTGAGTTTACGCAGGGAGTTCTCCTGAATGATCTCCCAGAAGGTATCCTGCATGGCGGAGGGGTCGGCCGCTCCTTCCAGATCAGAAAAATAGAGAAATTGAACCGCGGATTCGCGGATGTCGCGCCGTTTATGCATTGCTTGGGAAAACGCGACCAGTGGAGCGTTTGAATTGATTAAAGGTGTCGAGAATCGAGGTGGCGGCGCGGGCGGCTTCGCGACCTCGGTTAAGTTTGCTGCCGATGCAGCGGGCGTAAGCTTGTTTGTCGTCGTCGACGAGAACCACCTCGTGGATGACGGGCACGGTGTTGCGGACCGCGATCTCTTGGAGCGCATTGGTGACACTTTCGGCGACGAGGTCACCATGTGCGGTTTGGCCGCGGATGATCAGTCCGAGGGTGATGACGCATTCCGGTTTGTTTTGCTGGATCAGGGCTTCCACGGTGACCGGGACTTCGTAGGCACCGGGGACCCGGATGATGTTGGTCAGGCTGTTTGGCATGAGTTCTTCAAGCTCTTGCTTGCAGTTTTCGACCAATGCATCCGTGAATTCCTCATTGTAGGTAGAGGCGACAATCACGATTTGGCTGCGTTGGTTCAGACTCCTGGGCCTGGTGGGAAGTGCCGTGGACATGCAAATCACTTAAGGGGGTGACCGATTTCTTGCAAGGTTGAAGTTTATTGAATCTCAGTGGATGGCGGCTGAGTCAGGGTGGATGGGGCTTGCTTTGTTCATTTGCTGAAGACGGTGAGGGCCGATTTGGTACTGATCTTTTGGTTTTTTGCGTACGCTTTGGCTGCCCGTTGACGCAGTTGTTGTCGGGATTCCCCTTTGAACCAGCCTTCGAGGGTGTCATGTAGGATAAAGGCCCCAGGATACATATTGGACGCGGTTGTCAGGACGGCATGGTGTTTTCCCTCGCCGAGATGTTTTTGAAAGAAGCGATCGCTCTGGCAGCAGAGAATGGCGACATCTCCTTGTTGTTTGCGTTTCGGGTTGGCGGGCAGTGCGGGAACGCTGAATTCCATCAGCCCGTTGTGGCCGATGAAGCAGAGGAAATCCGCACCTCCTCCGATATTGATGGTGTGGCTTCCTTTGGCGTCATTTACGGTGAGGCTTTCGTAGTGCTGTCCGGCGATGCTTTGGATGAATTGCTCGATGCAGGGTTCGATGGTGGATCCGCGCCAGGCGTCGATCACCAGGATAGCCCGTGTTTCTTGGTGCTGGAAGACCAGACGCTGCATGATGGCTTGTTGGCCATCCACCTTTCCAGCGGACAGGCGTTTCCATCGTTTACTTTTTTCGAAGTAGGAGCGGGATCCATCCGAGCACCCCCAGTAGAGGTTGTTGGCCGGGTCATCGCCGTTGCCAATTTTTTCAGGGACTGGAGCGATGCCCTGGGATTTATTATCGCAGAGGGCGACATAGGTGTGGATGATTTTGGCGTCCCGGGCATGCTCCGCCGGAGGTTCCGGGTTGCTGGCGAGGGCCTCGGATTTTCCTTTTTGGCATGAGGGACCGAAAAAAAGAATCAGACAGCTGAAGATCGGCAGAAAACAGGGATGGCTCATGGTGTGGATGATGATGTTCGGGTGGAGTGGCATATTATTGCACGGGGGCGGTTAGGTAAGATGCTCGGGAGAGCACTTTGAACCAAGCGGGTTTGTTGGTGACGTCGGCCTGATTCATGAGTCGTGAGTTGGCAAAGTCATCGCGCAGCATGGTTTCGACTTCTGAGACGAAGGTATCATCTGCGATGAGTGCGGTGACCTCGAAGTTGAGGCGAAACGAGCGGTTGTCGAAGTTCGCTGTTCCAACACCGGCCATCCGGTCATCGACGAGGAATACCTTTTGGTGAAGAAATCCAGGCTGGTAGCGGTGGATCTCGACACCTGATTCGATGAGCTCCCCAATGAAGGCGTAGACCGAGTAGTAAACGAGTTGGTTATCCGGTTCCTCCGGGATGATGATTTTGACATCCACGCCCCGCAGGGCCGCGAGATGCAGTGCAGACATCACACCTTCGTCCGGGACGAAATACGGGCTGGCAATCCAAATGCGCTTGCGAGCCGAATGAATCGCTTGTTGATACATCAGGCTGCAGGTTTCGAGTCGGTCTGCCGGCCCGGTGGATAAAATCAGGATGCTGGCATTGCCAGTTTCTGCGGGAACCGGGTTCCACGACAGGGATAGGTGCTCATCGGTGGCCCAGTTCCAGTCTTCGACGAATGTCATTTGGAGCTGCAAGCTTGATGGTCCGGTGATTTTCATGTGGGTGTCGCGCCAGTTGGGGTACTTGGGATCCTTGCCGAGATATTCATCACCGACGTTGTGGCCTCCGACCCACCCGGTCTTCCCATCGACGACCACAATTTTCCGGTGGTTGCGGAAATTGAGTTGGAAGCGGTTCCCTCCGCCGCGTGTCGAATGAAAGGCGCTGACTTCGACTCCGGCTTGTTTCAGTTTACTGGTGTAGTCATCGATATTGCCGGATCCGATTTCGTCGTACAACACATAGACTCGCACGCCGGCTTTTGCTTTATCGATGAGTTTTTGTTGGAGTTTGCGACCGAGGTCATCGTCGCGGATGATGTAGAATTGAATGAGGATGTAGTCTTCCGCTTGGTCGATGCCATCGAGGATGCTTTCGAAGGTGGCGTTTCCGTTGATCAGGAGTTCGGCGTTATTGCTGTTGAAGAAGGGAGCGTGGACGACCGTACTGGCAGCATGAAAGACCCCGTTCCGGTCTTCGAATTGTTGAACGTAAGGAGTCATTTTATCCCTGAGATCAGTCGCTTCATCTTGGAATTCCAGAGAGAGCTGCTGCCGCAGGCTGATGTAACCTTGGAACTTATCCCGGCCAAATACCCAGTAGGCGGGGACCGCCACCACCGGGATGGCATTGAGAGAGACAATCCAGGCAATGGCTCCTTGGGAGGTTCGCGTGCTCATCAGGGCGTGAAAGGAGGAAGTCACTCCGAGGATGTGTGCCAACAGCATGAACAGGGCGAATTTTCTGCCACGGAAACGACCTCGTTTTTTCGCTTTGCGTTTCGATCGCTTCGATACCTTTTTGCCATCGGCCGCAGATGGATTCGGGAGATCTTCAGCTGAATCGTCCGATGGGGAGTTGGCGTTTTTTGCTTTCATGCGTTGATAGTCATCACTGATCCACCTGCATTAGTCAATCATGCAAAACGGAGTGGGGAGTGGCACACGGTCAATGATTCACTTGAAATGCAGATGATATGGCTGAGAGTTCTATCGGATGGCTATGCCAAGGTCTTAGCATTAGAAAAATCATAGCAGCAAAATAATACAAAAATATTTGAACAAATACTTGCTATGATTCCGTCTTATGAGATAGAAAGAAGCAAAAGGAGTCGCGCATATTGCGGACTGGACACCACATTTTTAAAACAAAAACAAACAGAACGATGGGACTAGATAAATTAACCAACAAATTTCAGGAAGCGTTGCAGGCTGCGCAGCAGTTGGCATCGCGTTCGTCACATGCGGAGTTGAAGAGCCTGCATGTTTTATTGGCGCTGTTGCAGCAGGACGGGGGCATTGTGGTGCCTTTGTTGGAGAAGGCAGGTGCGGATGTGACACGATTAAAAGCTTCGGCGGTAACGGAGTTGGAGCGTGAACCGAGGGTTCAGGGGGCAGCCTCGCAGCCGCAGATTAGTTACGGATTGCGTCAGAGTCTTGATGCTGCCGACCAGATACGCGAAAAACTCGGGGATGATTTTCTGAGTGTGGAGCATTTTATTCTGGGTGTTTTGGATTCGGATTCACCGGCAGGGAAACTGCTGGTGCAAGCCGGCCTGGACCGGAAGAAGGCGGATGAGGCGTTGAAGGAAATTCGCGGTAGTCAGAAAGTGACGGATCAGGATCCAGAGGGCAAATACCAGACCTTGGAGAAATACGGGACCGATCTAACGGCTAGGGCGCGTGAAGGAAAAATCGACCCGGTGATTGGTCGCGATGAGGAGATTCGCAGGATCATGCAGGTGTTGTCCCGGCGGACGAAAAACAACCCGGTGCTTATTGGTGAACCGGGGACGGGGAAAACGGCCATTGTCGAGGGGTTGGCCCGCCGAATCATCAGCGGGGATGTGCCGGATTCGATGAAAAACAAGCGTCTGATTGCGATGGACTTGGGGGGGATGATTGCCGGAGCGAAGTACCGCGGTGAGTTTGAGGATCGTTTGAAAGCCTTCCTTAAAGAGGTGACTGAATCGGAGGGGGAAATCATTCTCTTTATCGATGAGTTACATACGATTGTGGGTGCCGGAGCCAGTGAGGGCGCGGTGGATGCTTCGAATCTACTCAAACCCCAACTTGCCCGGGGCGAGCTGCACACTATCGGGGCAACAACGCTGGATGAATACCGGAAGTACATCGAAAAAGATGCTGCTTTGGAGCGGCGTTTCCAACCGGTTCGTTGTGATGAGCCGAGTGTGGAAAGTACGATTGCGATTCTGCGTGGACTCAAAGATCGCTATGAAGTGCATCATGGAGTACGCATTACCGATGGCGCGATTGTTGCCGCTGCGAATTTGAGTGATCGTTATATCACCGATCGGTTTTTGCCGGATAAGGCTGTGGACTTGATGGATGAGGCCGCCTCCCGTTTGAAAATTGAGTTGGATTCGATGCCGACTGAGATCGACCAGATTGAGCGTCAGGTGATGCAGTTAGAGATGGAGCGTCAGGCGTTAGAGAAGGAAAGTGATGACGCTAGTGCTGCTCGCTTAGAAAAAGTGCGAGAAGAAATGGCAAACCTCAAAGAGGAGTCCGCTACCCTGATGGCGCGTTGGCGTAACGAAAAAGATGTTATCGATGTGGTGCGTGAAGCTCAGGAAAAAATTGAAGATCTGAAAACCGAGGCCGAGCAGGCCAAACGGATTGGCGACTTGAATCGGGCCTCCGAGATTACCTATGGCAGCCTCCCGGATGCAGCAAAGGAACTCGAGCAAGCTCAGGAAAAATTGGCTCAGCTTCAGGGAGCGGATCGTATTCTCAAAGAGGAAGTGACCGAGGAGGATATTGCCCATGTGATCTCCACCTGGACCCATATTCCCGTGAGCCGTTTGCAAGAAGGAGAACGTGAAAAACTGGTCAAGATGGAAAGTCGGATCGGAGAACGCGTCATTGGTCAAACGGAAGCGATCGAGGCGGTATCCAATGCGGTGCGTCGTGCGCGCGCCGGACTTCAGGATGAAAACCGGCCGATTGGTTCGTTTTTATTCCTCGGGCCGACTGGTGTCGGTAAAACCGAACTGTCGAAGGCGCTTGCCGAGTTCCTCTTTGATGATGAGCATTCGATGGTGCGCATCGATATGTCCGAGTATATGGAAAAGCACAGCGTTGCCCGGCTGATCGGAGCCCCCCCTGGATACGTTGGTTATGAGGAAGGTGGTCAACTCAGTGAACACGTCCGGAGGCATCCGTATTCCGTGGTGCTGTTTGACGAGATTGAAAAAGCGCACTCGGATGTCTTTAACGTGCTGCTGCAGGTACTTGACGATGGTCGTATTACCGATGGGCAGGGGCGCACGGTGGATTTCCGTAACACGGTTCTCATTATGACTTCGAACATCGGTAGTCAGTTCATCATGGATGAAGAGAATGCCGAACAGCGCGAAGCCAAAGTGATGGGAGCCCTGCGCGGTCACTTCCGACCTGAGTTTTTGAATCGGATCGACGAAACCGTGATCTTTGACCGGCTGAAGCGTGAAGAATTGACGGAGATTGTCGGTCTTCAGTTAGAGCGGGTTCGGCGACGCCTTGCCAAGCAGGGGATTGGTTTGGCTCTTTCCTCAGAAGTGAAGGACTTTATTGCCGAACAAGGGTATGACCCGGTCTACGGTGCCCGCCCGCTCAAGCGTGCGATCCAAAAATACTTGCTCGACCCCCTCAGTCTGGAAGTGCTGGAGGGTAAGTTCCAGGATGGAGATGTCATTCAGGCTGAATTGGCTGACGGGCGGCTTGTATTTAACAAGTGACCGTCACCCTTCCTGACTGGGCCCCATACTTATGTTGGCGCCGATGACGATGAAGCGTAAGTCCCATGCATCCCATGGGACTTATTGCTTTCTTGGGGCTTGGTTAAGCCTGCTGCTCCGCAGCCCGGGCAACTCTGAGGATGTTTTGTTCACCCATGTGGGGGCCGAGAATCTGAAGGCCGACGGGGAGCTGGGTTCCATTGTCTGATGCAACCTTGCCGCAGGGCACGCTGATGCCGCAGATTCCTGCAAGGTTGGCGGAGAGGGTGTAGATATCGGCCAGGTACTGCTGCAGGGGATCATCCTTGTCGGCTCCGAGAAGTGGGGCCGCTGAAGGGGTGACCGGAGAGAGAATGGCATCGACGTTCTGGTAGGCGTCCTGGAAGTCCTTGCGGATCAGGGTGCGGACTTTTTGGGCACGGTTGTAGTAGGCGTCGTAATAACCCGACGAAAGAACGTAGGTGCCGAGGATGATCCGTCGTTTGACTTCGGGTCCGAATCCACCCTCGCGGCTGCGTCGGTAAAGGTCGAGGATGTCCTCGGGTTTCTCCACCCGGTTGCCGTAGCGTACTCCGTCGAATCGGGAAAGATTGGAGGATGCTTCCGCCGGGGCGATGATGTAGTAGGTGGCCACGTTGTAGGCGGTGTGAGGCAGGGAGATTTCAACGAGTTCGGCTCCTTGGGCTTCCAGTCCACTGATCGCTTGGTCGATCTTTTGGCGCACGGCGGGGTCGATGCCTTCCCCGAAATATTCTTTGGGTAGGCCAAGTTTCATGCCCTTGACCCCGTCGTTGAGCCCCTGGGTGAAATCGGGGACCTCTTCGTTCAGGCAGGTGGAATCGGCGGTGTCGTAACCGGAAATGGCATTGAGGACGAGGGCGGCATCTTCGACCGATTTGCTGAGTGGTCCAATTTGGTCGAGCGAGGAGGCGAAGGCAACCAGCCCGTACCGGGAAACACGTCCGTAGGATGGTTTCAGTCCGACGACTCCGCAGTGGCTTGCCGGTTGGCGGATGGATCCGCCGGTATCGGAGCCAAGTGCGGCGATGGCGGTATCCGAGGCCACGGCGGCGGCGGACCCTCCGGAGGATCCTCCAGGAGTGCGGGCCGGGTCGTGCGGGTTGGTGGTCGTTCCCAATGCGGAGTTCTCCGTGGTGGAGCCCATGGCAAATTCATCCATGTTGGCACGGCCGAAGGGGATGGCTCCGGCGTCGCGCAGCTTGCGGATGACGGTGGCATCGTAGGGGGAAGTGTAGGCCCCATCGAGAAACTTGGATGCGCAGGTTGTTGGCAGACCTTTGACATTGATATTGTCTTTGATGGCGATGGGGATGCCGCCGAGCGGTTTACTCAAATCTGCGGTGTTGGCTTCCTGTTTGGCCGACTCCAGATCGTAGGACAGGTAGGCTCCAACGCTGTCGTTTTTCTGGTCGATGGAGCTGGCCAGTGCGTCGAGAATGTCGCCGGGTTGGATCTCTCTGCTGGTCAGTTTGGCCCGCAGGCTGGTGATGCTTTCGGTGGCTAGGGACATGGTGGAAAAGATGGAAGACTTGAAGATGGAAGATAGAAGAATGGGAAGTGGAAGACCTTGGATCAGGAGGGGTCGACGACTTTGGGGACCCGGATCTGGCCGAGTGCGGAGTCCGGGGCATTGCGGAGTAGGTCGGCTTGATTGAGTCCCGGACGCGAAGCATCCTGGCGCAGACGGTCGAAAACCGGGGATGCGTGAGCCGTGGGCTCGATGCCTTCAACATCGACATCCTTGAGCGTTTCAACGTAGCCGAGAATAGCTTCAAGCTGCCCCTGGAAGGTGCTGCATTCCTCGTCGCTCAGTTCGATCCGTGCCAGGTCCGCGATGTAGCGGACATCAATGTGCTCAGTGCTCATGCGGGGAACCTGTCTGCTCGAACGGGAAGTTTCAAGTCTGGATTCTTCCTGTGTTTGTCGGTGGCTTAAAACGAAACCGGGTAAAAATAAATGAAACACCTCGGCTGAGGATTGCGTTCTAGGTTACATGGGTGAATGGAGCTTCGTTCACCTGACCCCCGTGAATATTCAAAATATGAGATGAAGTTATTGCATACTTGTTTGAAATGGGGAGGGCTTATCGCTGTGATCGCCCAGTCACTGAATGGGGCGGTGGATGATCAGGAGATCAAGAACCAGTATGCGGTGCTGTCTGCAGATATTGCCAAGCGGGAGAAAATGGAGCGCTATCGTGATGAAGTGTATCATCCGTCGGCGATGATCGAGACCAGTGACCGCGACCCTCTGGATGTGATTCTGAGGCGCACCCAAGTGTTACTGGATGATATCCGCGAAATGGAAGGCTCTCCTGATTTGGAGGGGATGGCCCGCTCGCTGGGTGCTTTGAAGTCCCGCGGTAAGGAGGTGAGTGTGAAGGACAAGGATGAGCGCTTGGCTGTTTTTGCTCAGGTGCATCGCTTGAGGCGCAAGATTGCCTTTTCCAACCCCCAGTTGGATTTTGATCAAGTTCTGTTTATCAAGCGCCATCGGTCGAAGTTTGATCATATGTGCGACCAGTTTTATGGGGCTGAGGCTGTGCCGGGTGGCGGGCTCTTTGTGTTGTCGGATCCCTTCGGGGAGCAGGCAAAGGTGAGGGATCTTCTGAATGGGGTGGAGCTGGATTCCGGCCGGATGAAAGGGGGGGAGTTAGATGGCGGTAGTTTTCTTTCACCGGAGCTTTCTTACGACGGCAAGCGGGTTTATTTTTCCTATGTGGAATGCACGGGTAAACCGGGCTTGATCACGCACCTGGATCATGCCAAGCGTGGGCACTGGGACCGGGGTCGAAGCTACCATTTGTTTGCTGCGGATTTGGGAGAGGATGGGAGTTTGTCTTCGTTGAATCAATTGACGGATGGGACCTTCAATGATTTTGACCCTTGCCCGCTACCGAATGGTCGGGTGGCTTTTATTTCCGAGCGCAGAGGTGGCTACCTGCGTTGTGGGAGAGCATGCCCCAGCTACACGGTGTTTGACATGAAGCAGGACGGTTCGGATATCCGGGTGTTGAGTCCTCATGAAAACAATGAATGGCAGCCATCGGTAAACCATGACGGCATGATTATTTACACGCGTTGGGATTATGTCGACCGGCATGGGTGCACGGCACACCATCCGTGGATTATGACACCGGACGGCCGGAACTCCCGGGCGATGCACGGGAATTTCTCTATCAAATCAAAACGTGCGGATATGGAGATGGATTTGCGCGCGGTTCCGGGTTCGCCGAAAATTGTGGGCACGGCAGCGCCACATCATGGTCAGGCCTATGGCTCCTTGGTTCTCTATGACCCCCGGATTCCTGACGATGATGCCATGGCTCCGGTGAAGCGCTTGACTCCGGATGTCGGGTTTCCCGAAAGCCAGGGTGGCACTCAGGTGTATGGAACGCCTTGGCCTATCAGTGAAAAATACCATTTGGTTGTGTATGATGCCTCGATGCGTAAGGGAGGGGGAAGGCAAGGAGGGGAATACAAGCGTGGGGATTATGGTATCTATTTGTTGGATGCCTTTGGAAACAAGATCTTACTTTACCAGGATCCGGAGATTGCTTGTTTGAGCCCGATGCCTCTGAGGGCAAGATCCATGCCGCCCGTGTTACCTGAGATGACTGAGCGACTGGCTCAGAACCCGACGATGCACGGCACCATGGCCGTGATGAATGTCTACGATAGCAAGTTGCCGTGGCCTGAGGAAACGAAGATCAAAGCCTTGCGGATCTATCAAATTATGCCGAGTTCGGTGCCGAGTGGGAAGGCGCCGCATCAAACCGGTCGGAGGATTGCCGAGGCCTCGGATTCCGTAAATTTGGCGAGGAAGGTGCTCGGCACCGTGCCGGTGGAGAAAGACGGCAGTGCCTACTTCAAGGTGCCGGCATTGAAAGAATTATACTTTCAGGCTTTGGATGAAAATGGCTTGGCTGTGCAGTCAATGCGTTCTTCCACCTGGGTTCAGCCGGGTGAGCAGATGGTCTGCCACGGCTGTCATGAGAACAAGGATTCGGCTATCTCCCGGCGACAACAAGTGATGGCCTTGCGTCGGGCTCCCTCGGAGATCGTGCCGGATGTCTCCGGAACCAATCCCTTCAGTTATCCATTGTTAGTCCAGCCGGTCTTGGATCAACATTGTGTGAAGTGCCACGCTGAGGAAAAGGAGAAAGGAGCTCCTCCGCTGGATGCCAGAGTGGTTTTATCCCAGCTGGGAGGTAAGAAAACCAAGGTCTATCAATCCTACGATAGTCTGATTCACAAATATGCCTTTTGGTCGTATGGTGATCGATACCGGACGATCCCCGGGGCCTTTGGCGCACGGGCGTCGAAGCTTTACCGGATTTTGAAGGACGGGCATTACGATGTGAAGCTCAGTCGCGAGGAGATGCACCGGATTACGGTGTGGCTGGATTCCGTATCGAATTTTTATGGGGTTTATGAAAAAGAAGGAGGTGAGGCCCAGCTCAGAGGTGAGGTGGTGCAACCGACTTTGGAGTGAACGATTGATACGCTTTATTTTTCCATCCATTCGAGCGGAATACGCAGGAAGTAGATCGACCATTCTTCTTTGACGCTTTCGAATGGTTCATAGATCATTCCCAGCGTCGTTTCATCGCATGGGACCAACTGGCTGTAGCCAAAGAGGCCGGGGATGACTTGTTTGTTGATTGGCCAGGATGTGCCGTCGTCCTTACTCATGGCGATGTGGCCGTTGGCCCGTTTACTCAGTGAGTTGTTGTAAGAAAAAAACAAGGATGCGCTGTCGCCGACAGGGAACCGGACGAGGCCGCAGTTGCACGGGCGGTTTTTTAACTCCTGGGAATAGGCAAAGGGTGACCAGCTGGCCCCGCCGTCCTTGCTGATGGAGGTCAGGCGGTGCTTGGATTTTTGAGAACGGGCGTTCATCAGGATGTGACCGTCACCGATTTCAGCGATCAGGCATTCATTTCCTGTTTCTGTTGTTTCTACCGGGACATAAGCGGAGCGTTTCCAGCTGCGGGCCATGTCGTCAGAGTAAAGCACGGCATTTTTCCATGTGCGGCTTTTATCGTTGATTTTTTCGGTGAGAAACATCGGCAGGACGATGCGGCCTTTGTGTTTTCCCTTTTGGAGTTGGATGGCATTGGCGGGACTGCCCGAGGAAATGATGTTTTTATCTTTTCTGGAGGTCTTTTGTAGCTCTACGGCTTTGGACCACGATTTGCCGTCGTCGTCGCTGGCGCGAACGAGTAGTTTCTGGGTATGGAGTCCAAAGCCGTCATCCATCATTTTGTGGTGTCTGCCGACCCGGGCGTGATATCCATGAGGAAAGGTTTCGTAGAACAGGAGAATCCGCCCGCTGTCCAGAGTGACCGGGCTGGGGTTGACCATTACGAGGGATTGGTCGGCGTGAATGACTTGCAGCTCCCCCCAGGTTTTACCGCCGTCGGCACTGCGTTTTAAAACGATGTCATTGCGTCCATGGTCGTCGCGGATAAACCGCCCTTCGGCGAAAGCAAGCAATGTGCCGTCCTGGCTTCGGGTGATGGTGGGGATACGAAAATACGGGTACCCCGCTTCCCCTTCCTTGAAGACCAGAACCGGAGTATCGAGGCCTTCCACCGCTGAGGCTTCGGCTCGGGATACGGTCGGGTAAAGCCAGCAGACCAGCAGGGTGGCCAGGATCAGGGGCACACACGAATGTGCAATAGCGTGGTTTGGCGTGGAGGACGTTGTCATCATCGGAGATGAATATACTGGATCATTCCGATGATGAAATCAAAAGCAACTGGACGGGTTTTCCTGCCAATGTCATGCGACCAATTTGGGAAACTTCTTAATGGGTGCCCGGAAGGTAGCGGTAGTAAACTTCGAGCATCAGGGTGCAGAGGCAGGTTCGGTAGTGGATCCCTTCCTTGCTGTCGTTGGCGTAGTTTGCAGCCACAGCTCTCGGTTTGCTGCCACCTCCTGGTTTTTTCCACGATCCGTCGTCGGCTTGGTTGAGCAGGATTTGGTCGCTGAAGCGTTGGTTGTATTGTTTCCATTGGTCGCCACCGCGCTGGATCATGGCTTGGGAATGGTAGTAGTGGGCGTAGAGGTCGCATTCCGGCCCGTTGTAATCCAGTTCGGCCTTATCCAGGATGTAACGTGCACCTTTGCGAACTTCGGAGCGAGATCCTTTGCCCCACATCTGGTAGGCGAGTAAGCCGGCACCGGTCAGGCTGTGGTGGCCGGCTCCTCCGACCGGGGAAGTTCCGGTGTAGCCGAATCCCCCATTGGCTGCTTGACGGGCGCTGACGTAGTTGAGAGCGGCTTTGATGGTGGATTTTATGCCATCGAATCCGAGCCCGGTGGCGTCGCAGGCTTTCAGTGCCTGGATGTGCCAGGCGGCAATCGAGAGGTCTCCGCCTCGCTTGCCGGAGATATCGTATTGGTAGTCCCATCCTCCGGACCCATGTTGGTGGGTGATGATCCATTCGCCGGCGAGTTTGAGCACTTCCGGGTGTTGGGGGATGGTGTAGTTGCTGCGTTTGGAGAACGAGTAGGCTTCTGCCAGGGCGTAGGTGGCGATGGCGTGTTCATACGGCCAATGTTTGTCGCGGGTATTGGTGGCGAGGCGGCCGTTGTTTTGACTACCGATGTTCAGCAGGTAGACGATAGCTTGCAGGCACGAGTCGCCAAACTCTTCGGAGTCAGGGGTTTCGCAGTGGCCCAAGTAGGCGAGGAGGGCCAGTCCGGTCATGCCGGCTTTGTGTTGGTCGCCCCATGATCCATCTGAGTTCTGGGTTTGTTTGAGCCACCTCAGTGAGCGGACCACGACGTCTTCGGTTTCAGGTTTGCCTCCGTATTGTTTAAGTAGGTTCATGCGTTCGTCTTTCGAGCAACGTTGAATGTTTGGGATGTCCGGATCGCCGGGAATAAAAACGCCGTCACCATCGCCGGGGCCGAGGCCGTCACCATCGCCACCGGTGCCTGCTGCCAGACCAACGATGTCAGCCGGCGTTTCGAGGACCGGAAGGTTGATGGTGTTTTGAGCCATGGCAACGATGCTTGGAACCACTTGATTGGCTGAAGATGGAGGACGCTGGGAAAACAAGCGTTGCATCGTGGGCGGCGGGTCTTTCGGGTTTGGGTCGTTGGGTGAGTGGTGGACAACAACGTCAGAGGGGATGTTCTTGATCGCTGGTAGAAAATAGAGCGTGAGGCCAATTCCCAGTAAGAGCACGCTGAGGATGGCGATGATCACACTGGTGATGGTGGAGTTGCGTTTTTGCTCATGCAGGAGCTGCAGGGTTTCCGGGCTGAGGGTGGCATGTAGGCTCATGGTCTGATTGTGTTGGGGTCGGTGGTTTGGGGTCGGGTTACTTGGGCGAGGTGCGTTCCGCACCTCGCAACCTGACAGATGGCCATTGGTCCTGCCGCGTTAAACGCGAGGGCCAAGTTGGGGACATCTTCCACCGGAACCAGGTCCGGGGGATGAGCTCAAGGTGCGAAACAAGTGAAGTGTTCGGCCGGTTCCGCTCGGCGTCTCACTTCATGGGGAAGAACGGACCAAGGAATCGTTCCCTTAGGAATAAATAATGAGATGCCCGTCCGGAGCCTCTCGGGCACTTAGGCTGAGCGACTCATGAATGTCGTTTTTTTATAACCCTTGCTGTTGACGAAAGCGTCGGTCTGGCTATGAGTTTCGCCATGCAGGAACCGATGCAGGACAAGCAAGAAACAGAAATCGAGGAAAACGCCGCTGAGGAGCAGGTCGTTGATGATGCGGTAGAAGCTGGCGAAGAGGCTCAAGATACCGAAACTGTCGAAGAGGAGGAACTGGACCCGTGGGAGCAGTTGGAGCTCGAGGTTGCCAAGTGGAAAGACCAGGCTGTTCGCACCGCCGCGGAATTGGACAACTACCGTAAGCGCATGACCCGCGAGAAGCTCGACTCGGTCCGTTATGGAAACCAGGGCTTGTTGGAGGAGTTGCTTCCCGTGTTGGATAACTTTGAAATGGGGATGCAGGCTGCAGCCCAGGAACAGGGGTCGATGTTGTTCATGGGGATGGATATGGTGCAGAAGCAATTGGTTGAGTTCCTCACTTCCCAAAATGTCACGGAGATCCCGGCTGAGGTCGGAGGGGAGTTTGACCCACAGCAGCATGAAGCATTAAGCCAGGAGGCCAGTGAAGAGATTGAACCTGAAAAAATCGTGCGGGTGATTCGCAAGGGATATCGGATGGGAGAGCGGCTACTGAGGCCTTCGAATGTCATTGTTTCCTTGGGTCAGGCGGCTGAAACTGAAACGGAAAGCGAGTAAAGCATGTCTACGAAACGCGACTATTATGAGGTTCTTGGTGCATCCAAGGATGCTTCCGCAGCGGAACTGAAAAAGGCCTACCGCAAGTTGGCGATTAAGTTTCATCCGGATAAAAACCCGGACGACAAGGAGGCGGAAGAAAAGTTCAAGGAACTCGGTGAGGCCTACGAGGTGCTCAGCGATGAGGATAAACGTGCTGCTTACGATCGTTACGGTCACGCGGCCTTTGAAAATGGGGGTGGCGGAGCTGGCGGCTTTGGCGGTGGCTTCCACGATGCCTCTGATATTTTCTCGCAGGTCTTTGGCGGCGCCTTTGGTGGCGGTGGTTTCGAAGATATTTTTGGTGGTGGGCGCCGTCGGCGTGATCCATCCGGCCGCCAGCCGGGGAGTGACCTTCGCTACGATCTGGAAATCACGCTGGAAGAGGCTGCCGAGGGAGTGCAGAAGGAGCTTGAAATCGAAAAACTCGAAGGATGTTCGAGCTGTGGAAGCTCAGGATCCAAGAGTGGGGGTGGACGTAAAACCTGTGCCACCTGCGGTGGTCATGGGGTGGTGACTCGCCAGGCTGGTATCTTTGTTCAGCAGAGTGAGTGCCCGAGCTGCCACGGCGCGGGGCAAACGATTTCGGACCCCTGCACCAGCTGCCACGGTGAAGGTCGCCGGAATGAAAAGACCCGGATTAAGATCAACATCCCAGCCGGGGTGGACAACGGAACCCGCTTGCGTTCATCCGGTAATGGTGATGCAGGATTGCGCGGCGGCCAGCCGGGCGATCTGTATGTATTTTTACACATCAAGGCTCACGATATCTTTGAGCGTGAGGACGACGATTTATTCTGCGAAGTCCCCATGCCATTTGCCACAGCGGCTTTGGGTGGCGAGTTGGAAGTGCCAACCTTGGAAGGTAAGTCATCGATTAAAATTCCTCCAGGCACCCAGGGTGGAACGACTTTCCGACTGCGCAACCGCGGCATCAAGGATTTGAGAAGTGGGGGCAAGGGCGATTTACACGTGGAGGTGCATGTGGAGGTGCCGACGCGTCTGGATTCCGGGCAGAAAGAAAAGCTTAAAGCCTTTTCGGAATCCATCGGGGAGAAAAACAACCCGGTCCAAGAGTCATTCTTTGAAAAAGCGAAACGCTTTTTTGATATGTGACCCCTGTCCAATCTCTAACGCATTCTCCCCATGAACCGGTATTATCTTCCAGCGGATTCCTGGCAGGAGAGCGGCCTTGTTCTGCAGGGAGAAGAGGCGAAGCATTGCAGTCGGGTAATGCGCGCTCGGGCAGGTGACCGGATCGAAGTCTTTGACGGTAACGGCTGCTCCGCCGTGTGTGAGATTCTCTCTGTGAATAAGGGAGCGGTGGCCTGTAAGCTGCTTGAACGCGTTCAGCATCGGATGCCGGACCATCCGATGACCTTGTGTCAGGCCATCCCGAAGGGGGGGAATATGGAGCTGATCGTACAGAAATCGGTTGAGCTCGGAGTCAATGTGATCCAACCCCTGATCACGGCCCATACTGTCGCCCGGCCGGAATCACTGGCAAAAAAACAAGCAAAGTGGCAGCGCATCGCCCTCGAAGCTTGTAAGCAGTGTGGTCAGAATTTCTTACCTGAGGTAAAGTCGCCCTTATCCTTTGCCTCATGGGTGGACCAGGGGCCGTCATTTGGTTTGGCGCTTGTCGCCTCATTGGAAGACCGGGCTCGTCATGTGAAATCGTTGTTTGAGGAGGATCCGGTTTCAGGGAGCATTGCCTTATTGGTTGGCCCTGAGGGGGATTTTTCCGAAGATGAGTACCGTGCGGTCTATGAATTGGGCTTTCAACCGGTTAGCTTTGGTGAAATCGTGATGCGGGTTGAAACCGCAACGATGTACGGATTGAGTGTGATTCAACACGAACTTTCTGCCGCTGAGTGATCAGCAGCTGGTTAGTGTAGGATTGGCTTCTACCCTTGTAAATCCCTTAGAATCAGTCGATTGGGGTTTGATTTTTATAAAGTCGCGTAAAAAATATAATACTTTTCGAGGCTGAGATTTTTGTCAAAAAAATGTATTTTTTAGCATCTCGGCCAAGCCCTGCAAATAGGAGCTTGGGGGCTGCTGAAGTCCCGTAAATCAAGGTTAGATAGGGGTTTCGACATTGACATTTCATTAAGATTGGGGCATTACTCACGTCCCTTTCCCCCCCTGATGAGAATGTTTTAATGATCTGATGGGCTTTACCCTTACATCGACTATGTTGGCTGCGATGCTGTCAGCAGGAGTCACCGGACACATTTACGGCTGGACGCCGGGTGTTGGCAATGAATCCACGACGTCTGACTTCACCGTTGACCGGCAGTCGCGTAACGACGTGGTTTCTTTTTGGCATGGTGTTTATATGGAGTCGGAGGGTTATGCGGACCGGATCCAGTGGACGGGATCGGTTGCCGGTGCGGCACCAGGTTCTACATCGTCGGCTTTCAAGGGGGATGTGCAACGGAGGATCAACTACTATCGTGCGATGGCGGGTTTAAGCGCCGATATGGATATGACACCGTCATCCACGGTCCTGATTATCGGGGAAACTCCAGCGGGAGCTATTCCCCAAGCGTCTACGACCAAACAAGTGGCAGCTCAGGCAGCCGCCCTGATGGTTTCTCGCAATACCAGTGAATATCTACCAGGTGGTGGCGTGAGTCAGGGTGATGATCCTCACAACCCGTCTGCATCCTGGACACAGGGGTGGAGTTCCGAACTGGCGAAGCAGGCGCGTAATGGAGCCTTCTACTCAAACCTCGCATCTGGCTTATACGGTCCAGGGGCGATTGACGCCTACATGGATGAAAATGATCAAGGGGCCGCCGGGGCTGTAAATGCTGATGTGGCCCACCGTCGGTATTTGCTATACTCACGAAGGGCTGAATTTGCGACAGGTGACGTGACCTCTTCATCGGGTGGCAGCTATTATTCTGCAAATGCCTTATACTGCGCAGGAAATCTACGTTCGAGTGTGGTCCCGCAGTTTGTCGCTTGGCCGTCAGACGGCTATTTTCCCGAGCCCTTGGCGACGGATTACTGGTCGTTGAGTTTTCCCGGGGCCGATTTTTCATCCGCAACGGTGACGATGACCACGGGTGGAGGTTCAGTTGTGAATACAAGCGTGGTTTCCAGGACGGCTACTTATGGAGACAATACCTTGGTCTGGACGCCGGATGCATCATCGATGACTTCAGCCGATACCAACGACCAGGTGTATCATGTGACCGTATCCAACATGGTGCTCAACTCGGTGGTGGTCAGCCACAGCTACACGGTGACCATGATCAACCCGAACCGCTTGCTGGACTCTCCCGACCTCGCCGGTAGCGCCAGCCCCCCTGATTCGGGTGCCCGTTATTATTTTGATCCCATCCCCAATGTGGAAGAGTATGAGCTCGATGTCTCGCGCCAGACCGTGGCGACATGGCTCGAAGGGGCTGAAGCGGGAACCACGGGGTTGATCGTTGATGGTACCGAGGGAGGATATGACCTGATATCCGGGATTCGTTGGAATGCTTCGAATTTTTATTCGACTGGGAGTAAGGCGTTCCGATTGGCCTTTGAGACCGTGCCTCGAACGGACCAGATGATGACGATTCAACGTTCGGTGATTCCGAGGGCTGGAGCTGGTCTTAGTTTTCAGATGCGGAGAGGATACATGACCTCTAATGCCCAATTGCAGGTTCAGACTTCCACCGATGGTGGTGATACCTGGATCACGCAGCAGACGTATTCAGGAAATGGCAATGGTGGTGTGGATGGGAGGTTTAATCTGAAACAGGTCTCCCTTCCTTCCGAAGGACTGCAGACATTGATTCGGTTTTTGTTTACGACCTTGACCCCTAACAGTGGTTATTCCATTGCGGACCATGGCACGGCTTACCCCTTGGGGGTGTTCATTGATGATGTGCAGGTGACGAATTGCGATGTGCTTGAGAGCGCGGTGCCGGTGAGTTATACTGGTGATTGCTCATCGGTGTTGTTGGATGCCACTTCTGCGGGCGGCAGCCTGCTGGTTGGAAACGATTACGTTTTACGATTGCGCGCCAGGATGGGGGATCATTGGTTTGGGTATGGTGAGCCGTTGACTGTGACGCCTGTGACCGAAGCTTCATTGAGTGAGTATGATGCGTGGGTTCGCTCGGAATATTATTTTATTGGTAGGTTTGATGAGGATTACGACCAGGATGGTATCCCGAATGGTGTTGAACGGGTTTTTGGTATGGATCCTACGGATAAATCCGATGGAGCTGCAGCGCTACGACCATCGATTGTTGATGGGCACATTCAGTTGTCCCATGCCATCATTCCGGGGGGAACCGTCGCGGCGCAGTTATCCTATACTCTGCAGTCAGATAGTTGGCAGGACGTCACGGTTCTCATTGAAAACGGACGGGCATCGGTTTCAGTGCCGATTGGCCAGCAAGCGTGTTACTTGCGCTGGAAGGTGAGTCAGTAGCGGTGGAGCAGGCTGCTGTCCTGACAGTATCCGGGGTGGGGAAGAGCATGGAGTGAGCATTCCCAAGTTTACCGCACACAATGGATTGCTTGAATTGTATTTCTACCCCCAGAGTGCTTGGCCGTGCTCATCGTAAGGAAGCCAGAGCAGGGCGGTGCTGTTGACGTGGATATTTTTTTTGTAGGGTTTGACGCTGACAGTTTCGAGCTCCACTTCGGTGGGGTTGAAGCGTGATTCGAGTTCTTCGATTTCATCGGCCAGTTCGGCTTGGAGTTCGTCGATATCTTCCTGGATGGCGGCAATTTTCTTTTCGGCGAGTTTGACATCGCTGCGTTGTTTGTAGGCTCGCGTGGCGCTGTTGATGGTGGTGGAGGTTGAGCTGCGGCGGCCGCCAAAGAGCCCTCCGAGCAGCCCGCCGAGGATTTTCGCACCGGTTTGCCAGTTGGCTGAGCTGGATTCGGCTTCTTCGCGGGCGAGCGTGTGCTCTGCGCGTTCCCGTTGATTCACCTTGGTTCTGATTTTCCCAGCGTATTTATCGCGCAGCTTATCCACGGCTTGATCACGTAGCTCTCGGGCGTGTTGGGCGAGCCTACCACGGAACGTGCCTTCTGACTCCCCGAGTTGGGAGTAGGATTTGAGCAGGGGGCTGTGGAAGAGTTCGATTCGTTCGTGGTGGTAGATGTGGGTGATGAAGTCTTTTTTGACCTGCTTGTAGTTTGCCGCATTCATTGCATAGCCTGGCAGGGCGGCAAATCCGGCACCTTCTTCCGGCGAGTTCGACATCGCAGCGACGGGGTGGGGGATGTTGATCGGGTTGTCCCAATCGATACTGCTTTCGAGCATCGGGTTGCAGGTGCGCAGGATGCGTGAGCCGTCGAGTTTGTATTTGCTGGAGGTGAAATGCACCCGGGCTTCGCGTAGGAGTGCCGGTTGGTATTCCACTCGTTCAGCCTCGTTGATCACCGGCAGAAAGTATTCGACCACGCTGTTACCTACGACCGGGCGGGCTGAGCGGCTGCTCGTTTCACGCTTCTGCGGTATGGCCATCGGGTTGGATGGCGTTGTCGGCGTGACCACGCTGGAGGCCTCAAAGGCGTGGCGTTTGGGGTCCATCAGTTGTTTGATTTTGCGACGGGTCAGCGGGCCGCAGAGGTAGCTCATCACCCAACGCACATGAAAAATTTCAGGGGCACTTTCATGCACGTTGTTCATGAGAAAGATTCTGGCTCCCAGCCCGGCGAGGAGCTGTTCCATTTCGGCGCGATCGAATCCTCCGTCCTGGGATGCGGCAGCTCCTTCCAGGCCATCGAGCACTCTGGCTTTGTCGCGTTCGGTTTGCAGACGGCCCAGCCACCAGGTCCCAATATTCGAGAGGGCCTTGTAATCGAGGTCGACCGGGTTTTGGGTGGCGAGCAAGACACCCAGACCGAAGGCCCGTCCTTGTTTAAGCATGGTCATCAGAGGCTTTTTACTCGGTGGGTTTTGGCTGGGTGGCAGGTAGCCGTAAATTTCATCCATATAGAGTAGGGCGCGTAGGCTGGTGGTGCCGTTTTGCGCCCGCATCCATGCCAGCATTTGGTTGAAAAGCAGGCTGACAAAAAACATGCGCTCGGCATCACTGAGATGGGCGATGGAAAAAATCGAGATGCGTGGTTTGCCATCGGGCGCGTGTAGCATGGTGTCGATATCGAGCGGTGGCCCATCGAGCCAACTGGAAAAACTCGGGGAGGCCAGGAGGGCGTTGAATTTCAGTGCCAGCTTCTGACGCTCCTTGGCGGGCATAAACGACTCGATATCGATCACGCCTACGGTGTCGAAGGGCGGTTTTTGCAAATAGCGGATGATCGATTCCAGACTCAGGTTTTCTTCCCGCTTCCAGCAGTGGCCGAACAAGGAACCGAGCAAAATGGCTTCGGGGCTTTGGATGGGGTCGGCATCCTCACCCAGCAGCGATAGCAGCGAGCTGACTGTGCTCTCGATCCGGTCCCCGAGGAGTTCGCCGTCATCGAGCACCTCGAACGGCGGTGCCTCGAGAGAGCTGAGAATAGAGACGGGAATACCAGCCTTGCTGCCGGGAGTGAAAATATTGATGTCCACTTTGTTTTGCAAGGTTCGGACACGATCGGGGGATTGCCCCCACTCTCCAATGCCTTGTTTCCATTTTTGGGCGGTTTGTTCGGCGTATTCATCAGCGGAGAGATTTTTCTTACGGGCATCGTCTTCATTGATCCACGGTCGGAAATCGGATCCTCGAAAATCGGGGAAGGTGAGCATCAGATTGGCAATGTCTCCCTTGGGGTCGATAATGATCGCCGGCACGTTGTCCATGGCTGCCTCTTCGAGGATGGACAGGCACAAGCCGGTTTTTCCGGATCCCGTCATGCCTAGGACCACACCGTGGGTGACCAGGTCTTTGGAGTCATAGAGGGTCAGTCGGTCCTGTAGCTTTCCTTGTTTCAGGTCATAGCCACGTCCCAAGTAGAACGATCCCAGAGTTTCAAAATCATGGGTTTGAATATCCATTACTTACCTATCATGGATATCCTTGCCGGGAAGGAAAGTCAGAAATAGAGCATGGCTTGAATAAAAATTTTAGAGAATGAAGTCGCCAGATCCCTCAAAATCAAGGGGTTTGACTTAAAAGTTTTTATAAATATTAAGAAATATTAAATTTTAACTTGTCAGTGCCAAAGTTTTTAGAATAATAGGGCTCGTTATGAAAACCATCTCCCTTATTTCAACCATGTTGGTTCTGCCTGCGGCTTCCCTTTTGGCCCAAGGTCAGAGTGAGCTTGATTTATTGAAGGCGCGGATTGACGTCCAAGAGCGTCGGATCAGCCAGCTTGAGAGTGCCTTGAGTCGCTTGAATACTGGTGCTGTGACTTCAACCACGGCCCCGAAGAAGGCGGCAGCGCCTGCAAAGAAGGCTCCTGTAGCCCATGCGGGGGAATACACCGTGAAGCAGGGGGACACCCTGACCCGGATTGCTGCGCGTCATCAAACGAGCGTGGAGGCGATCAAGCAGGTGAATGGATTAAAAAGCGATGGCCTGATGGTTGGGCAAAAACTTCGCTTGCCAGCAGCGCAGTCGGCAGCAGCAAAGACTACGCAACCGGTACCTGCAAAGAAAGCGGAAGTTGCCAGTAAGGCTCCCGCCAAGGCCCCGGCTCCGCAGCTGACGGGGAAATACAAGGTGAAAGCCGGAGATACCTTTTACGGGATTGCTCGCCGATACAACATGAGTGAAGCCACCTTACAGGCTGCGAACCCAACAGCGGTTCCCACACGTTTGCAAATTGGCCAGGAGTTGCTCATTGATGCCAAGGCAAAGCCTGCGAGCAAGCCTGCAGCTCCTGTGGCCAAGTCGAATGCGAACAAGCCAATCGATAAGCCGGTGGTAAAAAAGACAGCCATGGCTAAGTCTTCGACTCCGGCGCCCGCTCCGAAAAAGAGAAGCTCGATCCGGACGATTACGGTGAATGAGCAGATGACCTATGGTGCATTTGCTAATCGGCATGGTGCGAGCACTTCGCAGCTGAACTCGCTGAATGGCTTGAACCTGAGTAAGAGCACGATGTTAGCCAAGGGCTCCGAGTTGTATGTGCCGGAGTTTTAGACAATGAATTTTAGCTGTCACCCCGGGGGGGGAGGGCAGCGCATTTTCCCTAAGGGGGGAATCATAACGACGAAAAAGGGTTGGGCGCACGGTGATTGGTTTCACCGTGCGCCCTGTTTTTTTGCTCGAATACTTGCTGCCTGCCGTTTGTCTGCTGGCCCCTGTGGGGCTCGTGAGGAAATCGGGTTGCTCTCGGAATCAGCCCACGCTAGAAAAGCCGGTATGAATCAGCTGGGTAAGGAGTATGAGCTTGGGCAGGGTAACTCGAGTGGGGTGGAGGATGCCGTGGATGCGGTTGCGGTTGAGGAGCCGTTGCAGATCACGGTTGACGGCACTCCGGTGGCGGTGGTGATGCGCACGCCGGGTGCCGACCGGGATTTGGTGTCCGGTTTTTTGCTTTCCGAGGGCTTGGTGGATTCGCTGAACCAGGTGGTCAATATTGATTTGGAACGTCAGCTCAACCACGCTTACGTTTTTTTGGCAGATGATGTGGTTTTGGACCATCATCGGCTGAGTCGGAATTTGTTTAGTGCGTCGTCGTGCGGCATTTGTGGCAAAGCGAGTATCGAGGCGATTCATTGTCAGGCGCCGGCGATGGATTCCGATCTGGTGGTGCCAATCGAGGTGTTGCTGGCTTTGCCGGAGCGCATGCGCGAGGCTCAGGCCGGGTTTGAGCATACCGGTGGGCTGCATGCTGCGGCGTTGTTCAGTGTCGAGGGTGATCTTTTGGTTCTGCGTGAGGATGTGGGTCGCCACAATGCGATCGACAAGGTGATTGGAGCTGCGGTGGCTGGGGGGATCGACTTGTCCCGGACGCTGGTGCAGGTATCCGGTCGGGTTTCCTTTGAGGTGATGCAAAAAGCCTTGGTCGCCCGGGTTCCGGTGGTGAGTGCCATTTCCGCGCCATCATCGCTGGCGGTTGATTTTGCCAGGGAGAGCGGGCAGGTGCTGGTCGGGTTTTTACGTCCACCTCATTTCAACGTCTATGCCGGGCGGGAGCGGGTGAAGTGTGGTACATAAAAAAACCGGAATAGCGTGGGCTACTCCGGGTGATGGAAAGTGCGTTGTGAAGCGTTGCTGGCTGGTGCTATTCGCGCGACATAAATATCTGCAGCACATACCAGAACAGTAGGGCCACACTGGCGAACAGCCCGAGAGAGGCTGCAACGTATTGTTCTGTGCCGTAGTGGTGGATGATGTTGCTGGTGTTGTAAAGAATACAGGCGGCGGCAAAGGCCACCATGATCACGGAGAACCAGAGGCCCAGTCCGACAGCCTGGGGGAAAACAACCGCGATGACAATCACGCCAAGGGCGATGAGTCCGCCAACCTTGAGGATGCCTCCGAGGAAGGAGAAATCTTTTTTGGTGGTGAAGGCAATCAGAGTGAGACCGGCAAAGAGTAGGGCGGTGACGCCACCCGCTTTGAGAATCAGTGAGTTGTCCTTGGTCATGTACTGGGCCATCAGCAAAAGCGGCAGGAAGATCAAGGCTTCTGCCACAATGTAGAGGCCGAGTCCCATATATTGGGTTTTCAAGCTGGTTGAACTGAGTGCCCACTTGTTGGCGATGTGAGAGACAAACATGAAGACTCCGAGTACGATCAGCCAGCTGAAGCTGCTGGTTCCGAGCATACGAAAGACGGTGTCGCCGATCCCCGGAATCGAAAGCAGGGCGGTTTCGACCAAGGCAAAGGCAAGGATCGCTCCGGCGAGATGGCCGTAGGTCTTACGGATGAAGGCTGCCCGGATATCTACGGGTTGGGCTGCGACGGTGTACGGATTGGCGTATGACGTTTGCATGGGGGGAGTATAAAAGTGATTGGCTCTTGTGCTAGTTGTTTTTTACGGAATTCCTGTCACCGGTTTTGATGGCTCCGCGGACGGTGGTTCCGGTGAAGATCATGGCCCAGCCGTCGAAGATCAGGTTGATACCAAAGAGGATACCGAGGGCGAGGGCGCCAGAGACTGGCCAGTTGCGCCAGAGCACTAGCCCCAGCAGCAGAGTGATGACACCGCTGACAAGAATCCAGCCCCAGCCGGCTCTCGGCCTGATTTTGAACGCCTGGATGATTTTGATCATGCCGTCGGCCATGAAGTAGGCGATGAGAAAGAGGGTGATGACGCCAAGCCCGAGGATGGGTTTGGCCAGCATCAGGCCACCGCAGGCGATGGCCAACACACCACTGATGATGGCGAATACGGAATGGGCTACCCCAGCTTTGAAAGCGTGGATGATTTGGAAGATCCCACCAACCGCGAGCGCGGCTCCGACAAAGTACTGGATGGCGATGCCGACGTAGAAGGGGGAGCTGAGGGCAAACAAACCAAGAAGAATCGTGGCAATGCCAAGGGTGATGACCCATCCCGCTCCTTTTTTGACCGATTGCGCAAGGGGATCGTTCTGTTCTATGGCCCCATGGGCGGGGGCACCTGGAGTGTCTGGAGTGTCTGGAGCAGTGTCTGGGCTGTGATCAGAGGGCTGTGTCATTGCTGCACTCTATCAGATGTTCGGGTGATGTCGAGAATGAAGCGTTATGGGCGCGGGCGCTGGGGGCATTGGATCCTGTGGGCGATCCCGAGCATCGATTTGTGTCATGGAATCGAAGAAAATCTATACACTTAGCATATTTTGCTCTAAATTGAACCTCTGAGCAAAATATGCTTGCTAAATAGCAAGACTCGGCTTGAATCCCGGCTCATCTGTGCGGGGGTTCTCGAGCAGGGGGCTTTAGCACTGGGAAGTCAGATGGTTTCAAGGCTGTGTCAGCGATGATGTAGCCTCGGATCCGCAAGTGTTTCTCAAGCTGATGTTTTCTCGCAATCCATCCATACAGATACCCACACCCATCCGTTCAAACCCTTCTGATTTCTTTGGAAATCCTTTCTGCAATCATCCGACCTTTTTTAAGTTTCCCACTTTTCTGATTTATCCGTCATGAGCGACCACGACGACCACCACCACGACCCCGGTTTTATCCGGAAGTATGTTTTTTCGACCGATCACAAGGTGATTGGCCTTCAGTATGGTTTTACCGCGCTGTGTTTTTTGTTGTTTGGTTTCTATCTGATGATGGTGATGCGTTGGAGTATCGCTTACCCGAACGAGCCCCTGCCGGTGTGGATGAGCTGGTTATTTACCGAGGACTGGAAGGCACAGTGGCTGAGTGACGGCAAGCTTCCGGGGGAAACCTATAATATGTTTGGTGCGATGCACGGAACCATCATGGTGTTCCTCGGAGTGGTGCCGCTTGGGTTTGGAGCCTTTGGTAACTATGTGACGCCCTTGCAGATTGGTGCGCCTGATATGGCCTTTCCCCGACTGAACATGGCAAGTTACTGGATCTACCTGATCGGTGGTATCATGATGTGCGGAAGCTTTTTCATGGAGTCCGGTGCTGCCAAGTCCGGTTGGACCAACTATCCGCCACTCTCCTTTTTTGCAGACTCCCAATATCCACACCAGTTCTGGACCGGGCAGACCCAGTGGTTGCTTGGTCTGGTGATGCTGATTACCTCATCGCTCTTGGGGTCGGTGAACTTTATTACCACGATTATCAACCTGCGGGCCAAAGGTCTGACCTGGATGCGGATGCCCTTCTTTGTCTGGGCGATGTTGGTGACCGGATTCCTTTTGCTGCTCTCCTTCCCGCCATTGGAAGTGGCCGGGATCATGCAGGTTGTCGACCGGATGTTTGGCTCGAGTTTTTTCCAGCCGAGTGGCTTGTATCATCAGCAGATTGGATTGTCGGATGCCTCCGGCGGTGGTAGCCCTTTGTTGTTCCAGCACTTGTTCTGGTTCCTTGGTCATCCGGAAGTGTATGTCTTGCTGCTACCGGCGATTGCCTGTGTGGCGGAAATCATCCCGGCGAATACGCGTCGCCCGATCTGGGGATACAAATCCATGGTTTACGGTGTGTTGGTGCTCGGCTTCCTGTCGTTTATTGTGTGGGCACACCACATGTATATGACGGGGATGGGACCTGCGGTTTCCACCTTCTTCCAGACGACAACGACGCTTATTTCGATTCCTTCGGTGATATTGCTGACCTGCTTATTGATTTCGCTTTGGGGAGGATCGATTCGATTCACACCGGCGATGATGTGGGCCTGTGCTTTCCTGCCGATGTTTGGCATTGGTGGTCTGACCGGTCTGCCGCTTGCCTTCAACCTGGTGGACTTGTATCTCCACGATACCTATTATGTGATTGGGCACTTCCACTACGTGGTGGCTCCCGGGATTTTGTTTGGTCTGTTTGCTGGTATTCACCACTGGTATCCGAAGATTTCGGGTCGATTCATGAGCAAGAAGCTCAACCATCTGCACTTCTGGCCATCCTTGATTTTGATGAACACCTTGTTCTTCCCCATGCTGATCCAGGGTATGGCCGGATTCCACCGCCGTTGGTATAACGGTGGGGATGCTTACCTGACCGCTGACCCCGACAGTGCGAACGTGTTTGGCAAGACCGTGGCGGAATACATCGATCTGAACATCATGATGTCATGGTCGGCCTGGTTGCTTTGTGCGGCTCAAATCCCCTTCATCATCAATGTTCTGGGTGCTTGGAAATTTGGTAAGAAGGTCGAGAGCGACAACCCATGGAATGCCTGCTCACTCGAATGGGCGACCCCGACGCCTCCAGGTCACGGAAACTTTATCGAAGAACCGATCGCTTACCGTGGATCCTACGAATACGGACGCCCCGATATGGAAGAGGACTTCCTTCCCCAGTGGCAGAAACCAGCCGAAGAGCCAACAAAAGGGTAATTCTTTAGATCGCAGCAATTTTTCATATCACCTTTACTCATGGAAATTCCCTACATTGTCGAACCCCGCAAGGACACAGGCCTGACCAACTCAAAGATCGGTATTTGGCTCTTTCTCGCATCCGAGGTCATGCTCTTCGGCGGATTGTTTTCAGGTTACATCTTCCTTCGTGTTTATGCGGATTACCCTTGGCCGGAGCGCACGCTTCCGATTTTGCCTGGCTTGATCAATACCTTCATTCTGATTGCCTCATCGGTCACGGTGGTGTTTGCCTGGGTGGCGCTGAAGCTTCGCAATTGGCGTAAATTCCAAATCAACATGAGCATTACGATTGTTTGTGCGCTCTTGTTCATGGTGTTGAAGGGGTTTGAGTACAATGCCAAGTTCCAACACCAGGCGGTCCGCTTGGATGATTACACCGTGGTGGAGGGGCACGCCCACGCCCAAGACGGTAGTCACGACAAGAAAAAGCCGACCAAGAACCTAAACATCGAGGCGGACTCGGTGACGGTCAATTTGCGCAGGGTGGACGATATTTATTTCGAGGCCCTTTCATCCCAATACGATGCCGCCAAGCTGGTTTTGGCTGAGGACATCAGCATAGGTCAAGATTTCACACTCTCCAAGGAAACCCCAATTAGCCTGGATATACTGCATCAAGCGAAGGAATACTTCCTTGAGGCGGTAGCCAATAACAGTGAAGTAAACACCGAGATCGCTCGCGAGGTTTGGAAGTCGGTCAAAACCGACTTACCGGGGAAGCGATATTACGAGCCCGAGGTGAAAGAATACGTCACTGCCAAAACCAAAGAGCTGAGCGAAAAACGGAAGGGCGACCTTCTGGATGTCGTGCCCAGCTTGACGTTTGTCCCCAGTGCAGGATCCGCCCCTATTTCTGTCAACCCCTACTGGGGCAAACTCAGCCAAGCCAAAGCCGGTGAAAGCGGCCAACTGAAGCTCAAGGATGAAACGGTTATTTCCGGAACGATTGCTGCCAGCCCGATCATTATGGGCGTGGATGGTATCGATTTCCGCCACACGGTCCGCAAGGCCGATGAAAAAGGGATTTCGGCCAAAGCTGCTGTCGAAAACTCCTGGCTTCTCAAAGATGAGGGCATGAAGGAGCTTTGGGCCAAGCATGAACTGCTGGTGGCCAAACTCGCCGAGGAAATCAAGCACAAGGGGCACGAGCCCACTGAAACCGAGACCTACCGAATGAACTGGGACGAGATTGCCGCTGTTCAGGAGAAATCGATGGAGGAGCTTGAAGCGATGACTTACAGCGAGATCAAAGCTGGATTTCCTGGTATGATTGTCGGGTTCACCGGACCTAATCATACAAAGTTCAAGTTTCCTGAAATCACCGTTCCCCGCGAGCAGGTGCGTTTTGAGTCTCTCTTTACCCCGCGCTGGAATACCTATTACGCCACTTATTTCACCATCACCGGCCTGCATGGCTTGCACGTGATTGCAGGGGCCTTTGTTTTGGGCTATTATCTCTTCTTCGGGCGGAAAATGTTCAATGAAAACCCAACATGGCTCGCCAACCGGGTGGAGGTCGCCGGCCTGTTCTGGCACTTCGTTGACCTGGTTTGGATTTTCCTCTTCCCGATCCTCTACCTCATGTAATTGCCGACCGAGCCAGCATTTATGGAGCTGGCGGATCATAAAACCTCGACAGACTACAGACACTCTCACTTCTCATTCCCCATCACGACCATGGCTGATTCCCCAGAAGAAATCCAAAAAGCGAGTAAACTCTATCTCCTGATCGGAGCGACACTCTTCGTATGCACGGTACTTACCGTGGCGGTTGCCAAATTTGAGTTCCTCGACTTCGGTCAGCGCGGATTTGATGGCGTTGATGCAACCATCGGCTTGTTGATTGCTTTGTTTAAATCGTCACTGGTGGCGGCTATTTTCATGCACCTCAACCATGAGAAAAAGTTGGTTTACTGGACCTTCGGCAGTGCTATCTTCTTCGGTGCGTGTCTGATGTTGCTCACCGGACTTGCTTTTTCCGATCCGATCCAATTTCAAGGTTTCTTCGGGCGTTAGGCTCGAAATGCTGCACCCCCTACTCACTACAATCTACTTATCCTCAACCCTTTCACTACCCGAGCACCATGTCTTTAAAAGGTTTTCATATCCTCTTCATCACGATTGCCACCTTACTCTGTGTGTTTGTCGCGCTGTGGGCTTTTGTGCTTGAGCGCTTGCCTGACCCCGGGCTGCAGATGTTTGGTGCCAGCTGTGCCTTGGCCTCGGTTGCTTTGCCCATTTACGGTTGGCGCTTTTACCGCAAGGCCAAAGCCATTCACGTCTAGTCCGATTTCTTCCGCGAACCTGAACCCTCAAAGCATATGACTTCATTGATCAACACTCTGGCCTGCTCCGTTTGTATGGGGGTGGGTGAAGAACACCGGGATTCGATTGCCGCGGGTTACGCCATGCTGGTGATGCTGTTGATCATTGTTCCCATGCTCTGTGCGATCATCTTTTTTATCGTGCGTATGGCCAGACGTGAGCAGGAACAACTCGACCCAGCTTTGGCAGATTCCCGAACCGCGACCGATCACCAACCTTTTCTTTAGCCTCTACCCTTTCTTTTTCCCATGTCTATTCTCGAACTCTTCGGACTACCTGAAAACTACTCCCAGCACGGTGAGCAAGTTGACCAGATGAACTCAGTGATTCACTGGTTGATGCTTGTGCTCTTTGTCGGCTGGACCATCTTCTTCTTTGTGACCTTGTTCAAGTTCTGGCACAAGCGGAACCCGAAGCCGAGTTATAGCGGTGTGAAAAACCACGTGTCGACTCACCTTGAGATAGGTGTGGTGATTGTCGAGGCTGTGTTTTTGTTGGGATTTGCCTTTCCGCTATGGGCTGAGCGCACGGATACCTTCGAGCGTGTCGTCGCCAATGACCCGGAAGCTCCCCGGGTGCGTGTCATCGGACAGCAATACAGCTGGATTTACCACTATCCGGGTAACGACGGCGTGTTTGGACGCACGGATAATGCACTGATTTCAGCGGACAATGCAGTCGGAATCGACCCGGATGACGTTAATGGGCACGATGATTTTATTTCCACCACCGCGCTGAAGCTTCCGGCTGGACGTAACTGCATCCTCCAGTTGACCTCGAAGGATGTCATTCACAACTTTGCCATCGTTCCTTTGCGGATCCAGCAGGATTGCATTCCGGGGAAAGAGATCCCGATGTGGTTCAATCCGGTCAAGGAAATGGAAACTTCGGTGATCTGTGCGCAACTTTGCGGGGAAGCCCATGCGAATATGAAGGGAAGCCTTGAGGTGATCAATGCAGCCGAGTATGCCAAGTGGGCCACCTCAAGAAGTGAGGAAGAGTTGGCCAAAAAGAAGGCTATGGCACTCAATTAGAACAATCTATCAAAAGTTAGTTTTTGTCGAGGTGATGGGGTTTTTCCATCACCTCGTTTTTTGTGACAGATGTGGCACGGGAATTGTTTAGGAAATTCCATATCTTACTTGCTACTTGAGGGCGGAGGCTCTATGAATGATACCAAAGCACAGGACGGACTTTTTGTTCGTTTTTTTGAGCAAATTTACCAATTTGAAGAGGGACAAAGACTATGACTAACAAAAACGAGGACGAAGCCGACAAAATGAATCGAGAAAATAAGCCTACCATTTTGGTAGTGACTCCTGAGATTACTTACTTGCCCGAGGGGATGGGGAACATGGCCCAGAGGATGAGTGCGAAGGCGGGGGGGATGGCGGATGTGTCGGCGTCCTTGGTTAGTGCACTATACGATCAGGGAGCGGATGTGCATGTGGCACTGCCCAACTACCGCAGGATGTTCAATATGGACATCAAGTCCGTGCACGATCGTGAATACCAGACCGTTCGGGACACCTTGGGCAAGGAGCGGATTCATCTGGCGGAGGATCGTATTTTCTACCATCGGGACCAAGTGTATGCTTCGGAGAACCGCCGGATGGCCTTGGCATTCCAGCGGGAAATCATCAACCATATCATTCCTCAGGTCAAACCGGATCTCATTCACTGCAACGACTGGATGACGGGCTTGATTCCGGCTGTGGCACGCCGGTTTGGAATCCCATGCCTTTACACGGTGCACAATATCCATACGGAAAAAATGACCATGGATCAGATTGAGGATCGTGGTATTGATGCGGCAGAGTTCTGGAACCATCTGTATTTTGAGCATCCACCGTATTCCTACGAGGAGTCCCGTGAGACCAATCCAACGGATTTCCTAGCGAGTGGGATTTTTGCAGCGGATCATGTCAACACCGTGAGCCAGACGTTTCTCTATGAGGTGGTCGAGGGTAAACATAGCTTTGTCCCGGATGCGATCCGTTCTGAAATGGCGAGTAAACTACACGCCGGTTGTGCTACAGGTATTTTGAATGCTCCGGACGTTTCCTATGATCCCGAGACCGATCCGGCGTTGGAGATGAATTACACCCATGAGAATGTGATGGAGGGGAAGGCGGTTAACAAACGGGCCTTGCAAGAGCGGATAGGTCTCGAGGTTCGTCCGGATGCCCCATTGTTTTTCTGGCCGTCCCGATTGGACCCTATGCAAAAGGGGTGCCAGTTGCTTGCGGACATCCTATACCAAATGGTCGATGACCACTCGGATATCGGGTTGCAAGTTGCGATTATTGCCAACGGTTCATTCCAGAAGCATTTCCATAATATTGTCGAGTTGCACGGATTGCAAAATCGGGTCGCTGTGGTGGACTTTACGGAAGATGATTCGCGTCTTGGTTATGCGGCTGCGGATTTCATGATGATGCCCTCACGCTTTGAGCCATGCGGACTGCCGCAGATGGTGAGTCCGAAATACGGCACCTTGTCGGTTGCCCATGACACCGGTGGTATTCACGATACGGTGGAGCATATGCACCACGATGGCAATCTGGGCAATGGATTCCGCTTCCAGTATTACAGTCCGGAAGGTTTGCGTTGGGGGATTGATGAAGCGGTTGGGTTTTATAAGCGTTCCTGGGAGGACAAAGATCGGATTTTGTCCCGCGTGATGCGTGAGTCCTCTGAGCGCTTCAATCATGACACCACGGCCGCGGCCTACATCCAGCGTTATGAAACGATGTTGGGTAAAAAGGTCGGGAATTGATATTTTCGAAACAAGCGCGGTTGAGTTTCGATGTCGGTGTTATCCTAGGGTTCGCTCTACAGCTAGCCCTAGCGAGTTGATGGAAGGATGAAATCATTTTTCAAATGGAGTGGCAAAGCGGATCGCTTCGAATGGTGGGCGGTCACTCTGATCACAGGCGTTGCCGGGCAATTAGCCATTCTATATTTGGCATTTTCTCATTTTGATGGAAGTGGAGGAATCGGGCTCTCGATCTCCTTGGTGATTGCGGCATTGGTGACTCTATGGCTGACATTTGCCGCGACCGTCAGGCGTTTGCGTGATTGCGGCTATTCACCGTGGTTTGTTTTATTGGGGTGCGTTCCGGTGCTGTGCTGTTTTGTAGTGGCGGTTTGCGGATTTGTCCCTGGTAAGGCCATGAGGAATCGAAAGCTGGTGAAGCGGGTGGTGAAGTAGCCGGGCTAAAGGGCTCATAAAAAAGCCCTTGCTGCTACAAGGGCTGGAAAAGAATGGTGTGTGCTGCTGTTAGTTTTTATTTGGCAAATTTGAGGTTGGGCAAAAATGAACTTTGCGTATAGTTCAGCTACATGGATTATTTGCCGGGTAAAAACGATCGACGTTATAAGGTCGGGCTGTTGGCCCGCAGGGCGTTTCATTTTTATTCCCAGGACGTGGTTGCGGGCATGAGCGCGGCAAAGCTTGAGCCAGGCCAGGTGATCCTTCCCGTGGATTTACTCTATCAGAGTGATGAGGACATCCGTCGGCTATTAACTGATTGTGATCTTGATGGATTGATTCTTGGTTTGGATCGGGGCCGTTACGAGCTGTACCGGGAATGTTTGCCTGATGTCCCGATGGTGAATGTGCACCCCGATATCCTCGCCAATGATATTCCGACGATTGCGATTGATCCACATGCCTTGGCGGTGGCTTCCGTGCGATATTTCAAAAGTCTCGGGGTGAGCCATGTGGCTAACTTGAGCACTTTTAATACAGAAGCTCAGGATCGGGTAAATCAGACGATGAAGGAATTAGTCGAAGCCGCCGGGGGCTCATTTACTTCCTATTCCATTCATGTTCCAGGCTTGGTTGCAAGCTACGAAAACACTCGAACGATGCCGGAGGTAGCAGAATTTGAATCCTGGCTGGAAAACTTGAAGCGTCCGACGGGTGTGCTTTCAAGTGGTGGCTATACAGCCGTCATGCTTGCCCAGTCTGCGCAGCGTATGGGGATAAACATTCCTGACGAATTGTCGATCCTGAGTCGCTCAGACGATAGCGTTTGTTTGTTTGCTGACCCTCCGGTCAGTAGTTTTCGAAGTATTGGGTCGGTGGTTGGCAAGATGGCCTTGGAGTTTTTGGGATCGTATTTCACCCATGGGCAGTGGCCTGAGACCTGCAGGGCTTTGCCGGTTCCTTCGGTGATCGAGCGCTATTCCACGGGGGTTCCTGCCGGGATGAGTCGGAGTATGCACACGGCGGTTCATTATATCAGGCGGAATGCCTTGAAAGGGGTTACGGTGGACGATGTTCTGGCTGCGTGTCCCGGGCTCTCCCGAAGTCGCTTGTATCGTGAATTCGAGGCCAATTTTGGCCATAGCCCGGCACAGGAAATCACCCGCTTGAGGGTTGACGAGGCAAAGTACCAGCTACGCTTTACGGATAAATCCTTGGGTGAAATTGCCGAGTGGTGTTCGTTCAAGGGGGCTCCTCAATTTTCAACAGTTTTTGCCCGGGAAGTAGGCCAGCCCCCTGGCAGCTGGCGCAAATCCTGATTCGATTACGAGGCCTTCCCTTGTCTCATCAGCCCTTCTTCTTTTCTCCCTTCAAGGAGATAGAGTGATGGGGCTTTGCGCCTGCGAGGCGACTGGGACATATTGACAATATTTATAAATACACACCAAGCACCCTGAGGCGTATGGTCCGTTCATATAGCCAGTGATTGATATCAATATTTCAAATGATATCGGAACTGGCATTCACTAAACGAATAAATAATTGAAATATGAAAATACCACACATGTTACTCGTTACAGCCTTGGCCATAGGCTCAGGGCACGCTGCCGTTACCATTGCTGACTTTGGAGGCACAGCCCCGGTTTTAGATTCCGGAGATGTAGGAAACACCATATCTGGAGGTGGTGAGTTCGGTTGGAATGGAAGCGAAACGTTTGGACAAAGCTTCACTCTCGCTTCAGCTGGAACACTGGATTCCATCTATTTTGCATACAGAGGGAAGGGGAACAACGACACCCAAGTGATCACCGTCGCTGTGGATGGTACGGCCTACTCCGGAATAGCGCTTGATGGGAGCTCAATGAAGTCGGACGGATCCAAGACGGATTACAATTGGGCAAGAATTGATTTTACAGGTGAGAACGTCTCATTGGATGCGGGTTCCCATCATTTTTTGTTAAGTATCACTCAATCTCCTGATAATGATTGGGTTATTGCTCCACAATATTCTGGGGCTAATCCATATGGTGGGGGGAGAAGTCTGGGAAATATATTAAATGCTCCAGCTGAAGATTTGCTATTTGCGGTGTCCACATCTGCTGTTCCAGAGCCGAGTTCTGCAGCTCTGCTTGGATTGGGCGGGATAGCTCTTGTTCTTCGCCGGCGTAAGTAAGGAAAAAATCAAGAGGAGAGTCGGGCTCAGCTGTCTGAAGGCTCTGAAAATACCGCCTCTTGTGTTTGGTGAATCAAAGAGGTGGCCGTTGTTCTATAGTGGAACGACGGCCATTTTTAGCCAATGACAAATGATATTGAATAAGCGTAAATTTAATCAGATGATAATCAGGAGAATGCGTTCGATCGTGATGGGTCTGTGGCTGGCTGGGTGGGTGGCTTGTAGCGGGGCAGAAGATTCGCAACAGGATCATTATATCCTGGATATGGTGCATCATAATCCGGGTGAGAAACTATATGAGACAGCTTATGAGAAGCCGGAGGTGATCAAAAAGATGGGCTTCAACGGCAAGGTGTATTACCTGTTTGATTCCCCGACGCTGGCGATCAACTGGGAGTCGGTTGACCCTGAAATTTTCCCGGTGGGTTCCGCGGAGCGTGCATGGGTGGATGCCAAGGCCAAGCGGATCAAGCAGCAGCATGCGAGTTGTCGTGCCGCGGGTATTCAGACGATGGCGATGGCTGACTTGGTGCTTTTCCCAAAAAAACTAATCAACAAGTATGGTTTGGAAAAAATTTACGGGGATCCGAGCCACCCGCAGACCCAGAAATATTTACGTGCCCAGATTGGCGAAATGTTTGATCAGTTCCCGGATCTGGATGGGATTGTCGTGCGGATCGGAGAGACGTATTTGCATGATGCCCCGTATCACCGGGGGCACATCCGGAATAAGACGAGCCCTGAAAAAACCATCATCCCTCTGATGCAGTTGCTCCGTGAGGAGGTGTGCGTGAAACGCAGCAAGGACCTGGTGTTTAGGACCTGGATGAGCTTTGACAAGAACCTGGCGGCTTATAAGCGCGTGAGTCAGGGGGTGGAGCCTCATGCCAAGCTGGTCATCGCGATCAAACATTGCGAGGGCGATTTCCACCGGGCCAATCCATTTAGCAAGGTGATTGGCGAGGGGCGTCACAAGCAGCTGATTGAAGTCCAGTGTGCACGTGAATACGAGGGCAAGGGCGCTTACCCGAATTACATTGCACATGGCGTGATCGAGGGCTTTGAGGAATACCAGGACATGCCGGCGGGTAAGATGCGCAGTATTCGTGAACTGGTCGAAACCAAGCCGGATCTGTTTGCCGGGATCTGGACTTGGACGCGCGGAGGGGGCTGGAACGGTCCCTATATCACGAACGAAATGTGGTGTGATGTCAACGCCTGGGTGATGGCTCAGTGGGCTGCCGATCCATCGAAATCTGAGGAATTTTTGCTCGCCCGGTATGCCAAAGAAAGACTTCAACTCAAAGGGGTGGACATTACAAAATTTCGCAAACTGTGCCTCTTGTCGGCCGATGCCGTGCTCAGAGGACGCAATTCGATCCAGGGCGATATGAATCCGTGGTGGACACGGGACCAGGGGATCGGATACCCTCCCGCACATAAAGATGCGGAAAAGCAGCAACGCAACTTGAAACAGAAAGATGAGGCGATCCGTAAATGGAAAGAGGTGGTTTCATTGGCCGAGGGAATTCAGTGGGCCGATGAGGAAACGCGCGAATTTGCGGTGTCCTCATCCTACTACGGACTTTACCTCTACGAAATCTACCGGGCGTTGGTCTACCTTTCTGACGCTGAAGCGCGAAAAGACATAGCTGGAGTGAAGCAGTGGATTGGCCAGTACGACGCGGCTTGGGCACGATATCAGGCACTACCCGAAAAATACAACAAGCTGTCCACTCTCTACACCAAGGAATTCAAACGACACATCAGAAACCATGCGGATACTAAAGTGAATAGCCTACGCTAGCGGTACATGGTATGAAGTTTACGTGATGATTTTTTTCAGATGACCAGATGATGGACAGGACATGATTCGATACGCCTCGACGAAGTTGAGAAATGCTTAGATTGCCAAATATAGTTTGGATTTTCATAAGCTGCTGTATAGCAGTTGATGCGGCTCCGGTGCGCTTTGATATCAACTCCGGAGGGAGCCCCACCCAGCCAGGGTGGGCGGCGGCTCCCGGCGGCCAGGGTAGTGATGGCACGGTGTCGATACGCATGGATCCTGTTGGTGCTGTGGTCTTGGATAGTCGTGACCGCGGGGATCTGAATGGAGGGGGAGCAGAAGCATCCATGTGGAACGATTTTGTGTTTGCCAGCGGCAGTGATTCCCCTGGGGAGGGGATCCGCATCACCCTCTCCGGTTTGCAGGCGAACTCCGAATATCCCATCACTGTATGGGCTTTTGATGATCTGACGGGGGGCAATGCCACCGGTTTTTGGAATGGAGAGCAATTGACCTTCCCGGATAACCCGGACCCTGCTTCCTTGGGGGATTACGCGGTTTCGTTTCATGTGACAAGCGATGCGCAAGGGGAAGTGGCTATTCAGGGCTTGGTCGGGTCGCCCCGGTCCTCGGGACACAATGTGTTTATCAATGGCTTGGAAGTGGGCGACAGGATCGCTGAAGATGCGCCTTATCATATCGAGCTTTCTTCAAGGCTCGTGAACAGAGCTGCCGCCATAGGCTCGCTTGTCGGGGTCTTGAGCAGCCAGGATCCGGATCAGGAGGATGGCTTCATCTACACATTTGCCCCGGGGGCGGGAGGAGATCATAATGGGCTCTTCAGCTTGCAGGGCAATACCTTGCTCACCGATCGCTCACTGCAGAGCGTCGGATCAACGTTGTCGTTGAAGATTCAAACCACCGACCGGGAGGGGAATAGCTATGAGAAGGTGTTTGCTTTGGTGGTGATTGATGATGTGGATGATGATGGCTTGGACGATGTTTGGGAATTGGAGTATTTCCCCTCCCTGTCCGCAGCGCGTGGTAGTGACCATTCCGACGAGGATCTGTTGAACAATCTGGAGGAACAGGCGCTGGGGACCAATCCAACACTGAGTGACACGGATGCGGACGGCCTGGCCGACCATATGGAGAATGGGTCGGGGAAGTTTGTCGATGCGGACAATGCAGGTTCTGATCCTAATCTTGCGGACTCAGATGGAGACGGTCTTATGGATGGTGATGAGGTGAGTCCGGCCAATGGTTCGGTGACCGACCCCAACTTGAAGGATACGGATGGCGACATGTATGGGGACGCCTTGGAAATTATCCAGGGGACATCGCCTACCGATGCTGATCAGTTTCCAGATGTGGCGCTTGCACTGACGATCAATGAATTTGTTGCAAACAATCAAACCGGTGTGAAGGACGGATACGGGAACCGTGAGGATTGGATTGAGATATACAACCCGAATATCGTAGCTGTTAACCTTGTCGGCTACACCCTGACCGATGATGCAAGTGTGCTGAACAAGTGGACGTTTCCCGAGGTGCATATTCCTGCGGGTGGGTATTTGCTGGTGATGGCTTCCGGTAAAAATGAATGGGATCCTGGTGGATACCTTCATACAAACTTCAAGCTGTCTGCCGCTGGTGAGTACCTCGCTTTGGTCCGGCCGCAAGGCCAGGTGATTGATGATCAGATGACCCCGGCTTTCCCCGAGCAGTTCGGAGATGTTTCTTATGCCCGCCATCCGAGTAGCGGAACCTGGGGTTATGCATCGACGCCGACCCCCAACCAGCTCAACAGCGCTCTTCATTTTGCGGGGGTGGTGAAAGATACCCGATTCTCTGTGGATCGTGGATTTTATGATCAGCCCTTTCATGTGACGATTGAGAGCGACACTCCGGGAGCGATGATCCGCTACACGACGGATGGCAGTAAACCGAGTGCTAGTCATGGTTCGGTTTACACTGGAGCGATTTCGATTGAAACCACTACGACTCTGCGGGCTATTGCCGTGCGCAGTGGTTGGCTTTCGACTAATGTTGATTCCCATAGTTATTTTTTTGTGGCTGATGTGGTCAACCAACCGGCCGCCCCGCCGGGCTGGCCAGCTACATGGACGACAGCTCCCGCTGATTATGCGATGGACCCGAGAGTTCGGGATGGGGCGTTGCTGGGGTACGGCGTGGACGACGCTCTGCTAGATATTCCCACGGTTTCGATTACCATGGACCCTGATGATTTTTTGGGCAGCACCAACGGTATTTATTCGCACCCCTTAAATCGCTGGGAGAGGGAATGCTCAGTCGAATATGTTTTACCCGATGGTGGCGAAGGCTTTCAGGAAAATTGCAAGGTGGAGATCCACGGTAATTCCAGCCGGAACCCGGCTCGCATGCAAAAGCATTCGATGCGACTAACCTTCAGTTCGGAGGTCGGCGTTCCGAAACTGGACTTCCCTTTGTTTGCCGACTCTCCGGTAAATGCATTCAACAAATTGGTCCTGCGAGCCTGTTTCACAGATTCATGGGGGCTTACGGGTTGGTCACCGAGTCGGTATCGCCCAAATGATTCCCAGTATCTCAGGGATGTGTGGATGAAAGAGAGTTTTCGGGACATGGGGCAGCCATCCAGTTATGGAAATTTCGTTCACGTCTATGTGAATGGCTTATACTTCGGATTGCATAATATGACGGAACGCTTGGAGGATGATTTCT
This sequence comes from Oceaniferula marina, assembly GCF_013391475.1. Taxonomy (NCBI): domain Bacteria; kingdom Pseudomonadati; phylum Verrucomicrobiota; class Verrucomicrobiia; order Verrucomicrobiales; family Verrucomicrobiaceae; genus Oceaniferula; species Oceaniferula marina. The sequence goes on from NZ_JACBAZ010000002.1 coordinate 812,940, forward strand.
TTGCTAGCCATTTGGGCGGGAAAGAAGAGGATTGGGAGGTCTATGCTGACTTCTCGAGTCCGGGTGACCATTGGCAGCAATTGATGAGTATAGCCAATGGGGCCATTGAAACACCTGAGACGTATCAACAGATTCAGCCGTTCCTTGATATAGAGAATTATATCGATTACATGCTCCTGCATTTTTATGCGGATGCCGAAGACTGGCCGCATCACAATGGTTACGCCGCCGTGAACCCCGTATCCGGGGACGGCCGCTACCGCTTCTTTGTCTGGGATCAGGAAATTGCATTGGATAAGTTTTCCTGGAACCGCTATGATAATGGCACAGGAGGGGCGGCACCATTCCAAAGGTTGCGGCGCAATGAAGAGTTTTTGATGACTTTTGCTGACCGGGTTCAAAAGCATTTGTTCAATGGTGGAGCCCTGAGCGAAGAATCGAGTCGAGCTCGTTATAATGAAGTCGCCTCATGGATTGATAAGGCGATTGTAGCAGAATCGGCGAGATGGGGAGATACCCAGGATACCACAGCTGGATCTGCATCTGTTAGCCAGCCGTCGCCATTGGACGACCTTGATCATGACGCTTATCCTCCGGCACCCCATGCTCCTAACATTTACTTTACACGTGAGGATTCTTGGTTGCTTGAGTTAGAGAATGTGTTGAACCATTATATTCCGATTTTACACGACCCCAATGACCCAAGGTCGATTGTTCGGGAGTTGCGTGCGAACCAGTTGTTTCCCAGCTTGGATGCCCCTGTATTGAGCCAGCATGGCGGAGATATTGATCCGGGGTTTTTGTTGGACGTTACGGCTAAGCTTGGCGACATTTACTATACCTTGGATGGTTCTGATCCCAGACTGCCTGGGGGGGCGGTTGCCCCTGCTGCACAATTTCTGGCGGGTGACTATGACCAGGTTGTCCTCGTTGCATTGGCATCTTCCGACTGGAAATACTTTGATAAGGGAGAAAGTCTGGGGGCGAGCGATATCATCTACGGGCATGCTGATTATGATCAGACCGACTGGAAAAACCCTGATTTCGATGATGCCGCATGGAGTGAAGGGCCGGCTCCTTTGGGTTATGGGGTGATGACCGGAGGGGTTATCAACACTGTGATTAGTTATGGTGGTGACGCGACAAATAAACATCTGACCAGTTACTTTCGTAAAACCTTTGATGTGGAAGAGGTTTCAGAAATTGAATCCTTGCGGATTCGCTTGCGTCGAGACGACGGGGCTATTGTGTATTTGAACGGACGTGAAATTGTCCGGAGTAACATGCCTGCCGGCGTGGTGACCTTTTCCAGTGTTGCCACCCAAGGGGTCGGTGGGAGTGATGAAAGTGCTCTGTTCGATTTTTCTTATGAGCTCAAGCCGGGAGAACTCCTTCGTGAGGGAAATGTGTTGGCCATTGAGGTGCATCAGTCCGGTGGGGGGAGCTCTGATCTGGGTGTCGATGTGGAAGTTGTCGGGGTCAAGCGGATGGCAGGGAGCCAATCACTTGAGCTGTTGGATTCGGCTCGTTTGCAAGCCCGGGCGTTTAGCGGGGGTGAGTGGTCGGCTCTTGTCCAGGCTGACTTTACGATGGGGCAGGCCGCGTCTGCCTCCAATTTGGTTGTGTCCGAAATCATGTATCATCCATTGGATGGAACGAGCTACGAGTATCTTGAATTGATGAATATTTCCTCGACCGCAGAAATTGACCTTTCGGGAGTGCGCTTTGCACTTGGTATTACTTATACCTTCCCTGAGGGGACGCGCCTTGCTCCGAGGGAGCGTTGTTTAGTGGTTGAGGACCGGGTTGCCTTTGAGCAATATTATGGTGCTGGCCACCCCGTGGTGGGTCAATATGAGGGCAAACTGGCCAACGGAGGAGAACAAATCATACTACTGGGTTCCGGGGGTGACACCATTCGTAACTTTAGCTATGGCGACCAGTTTCCATGGCCGGAATCAGCAGATGGAGGAGGGTATTCGTTAGTTTTGATTCATCCTGAAAGCGCTCCTGACCATGGGTCTCCCATGAATTGGCGCGCGAGTGTCGCCCTTCACGGGACACCTTCAGGCAGTGATTCCTCATCGTTTGTGGGGGACCCGGCCGAGGATCGTGACGGGGACGGATTGGGGGCGTTTCTGGAGTATGCGCTGGGGGGGAGTGATTTGATTTTTTCGCCGGACTCTTTGCCCCGTGCGGGTTATGGCGTATGGGATGATGGCTCCGAGACAGGCACCACGGCTGAGTACCTGACCTTTTCATTCACCTGCAATCTGGCTGCCGATGACGTGTTGTATGCCCCTCAAATTTCTGAAGACTTGCGTGATTGGAGAGAGGGCGAGCCAGACCTGGTCTTGGTGGCGAGATTGAATCTAGGTGACGGAAGAGAGACGAGAACATATCGGACTGCCGATCCCGAGGCATGGGCTGAAGGCTCGAAAAAATTTATCAGGCTACTGCTCCGTCAAAGATAAATGGATTGATTGCAGCCTGCATCGGTATGTCGGGTCAAGGTAGGTACTTGGTTTGTATGTGGGCACGAATCCTTGCTTATCTCCGGACATAGATAATCAAATTTGGGACAAATCGACAATTCTTTGAGATGGCCGTAATGCCAAATGCTGTCTAATTGGTATATCGTTCTCAACCTAATGAAATGAATGATGAAACGTATGAAAAATAGTAGCAAAGGTTCCCTTGTGACGGGATTGATTTCGGTCAGCATCCTGGGTTTGCCGCTTATTCAGGCTGCGACCCTCAAAGTTGATTTCAATGTGAACGGCGGATCATCTGGGACTGCGTCTGGCTACACTTCGATCAGTGGCTCCAACGGATCTGATCTTTCCGCTACCAGTTTGAATTTGGGTTCGGATTCTTTTCAGGTGTCGATCGATGCCAGGAATAGTGATGGCAGTGATGACGGCAATACACGCTGGATTGACCGAGAGAATCCGGGCACCGGTGTGTGGTCTGGAGCCGCAGCCAACCCCCTTTCGCAAGACTGGGTTTCAACCGACGACTTCCGGGATTATCTGGTCCTTACCTTCAGTGGTCTGGAGGCAGGCACCTACGACCTCACCACGATTCATGGAGATTGGAACGGGAATACTGTGACACGGATAGATGTGCAAGGTAGCGTCAACGGTGGAACCTCCTACATTAACCTTCAGGATGGGCCGGTTTACGACGCTCGTCAGGGGCCAGGCGGGAGTACCGTTGGGCCGGCAACGGTGACAATTGATAATACGTTTACGGCGAATGGGGCGGATGATGTGATTTTCCTTTTCCATGCGGGCGCCAATAAATTCGGTGACGCCGGGAATACCGGCTCCAGCAATGTGAACCGCTTTGTGGCACTCAACGGATTTGAATTAAGCAGTGTGCCTGAACCTTCGTCGACGGTATTGCTTGGCCTCGGTGGTTTGGCTTTTGTTATGTATCGACGCAAGTAAATCATCTGCCGTTTAAAATTTCATTGTGTGTTTAGCGTCCGGATCCTGAGTGATCCGGGCGCTTTTTTGTCTTCGCTGCATGGGTGTGAGATGAACTGTGAGTCAAACATTGAGTCTCTATGAGACAAATTGACAATTTATCAAGATGGACTCTCAAGGGGAAATGTCATTTATCGTATGTAGAGCATCATAATGCTTATGAATCAAAATTAGAACATCATATTATGAAATCGTTGATGACCTGTATCGCAATGACAGCGTTGGCTGGCTTATGCCAAGCTGCGTCGTATTTTTCTGTAGTCGATGGGCAGAGCCCGTTGGCCTATTACCGGCTGGACAATTTGAGTGACAATGAAGGAGGTAGTAGCTTAACTTTGAATGGTTGCAGTGTAGGTGTATCCACTGGGCATGCTCTAACGGGTTCAGGTGGTTACTCCGGATTTCTAGATTCTAATACTTGGGCGACGGCGCCTGGCAACACTAGCGGCACATTGACTGGGGTCGCCACCGGCTGGAGCAGCGATCAAGGCTCGTTTTCATATTGGATGTTCAATGACGGCACTGGAGATGGCACACAGACCAATCTCATTTCCCGCAGGACTGGCGGAGCCTCAAGCTTCAGCGGGTCCGGGGATGGCATGATCGGCGCATACACCCGAACAAACGGAACCGCCGGAATTAAATTCGACAATATTGGATTAGATTCTGGCTCCGCAGTTCTGACAGCAGACGCCTGGAACCATCTGGCTTTCACTTGGGACCGGAATACCGGGACGGGCGACGGAACCATCACTGTTTATGTCAACGGATCGGTCGTAGCTTCCACGACCACGGCGACCTTTGATTCCTTCACGATCAACGAGTCACGTTTCGGCAAGGAAATGGTTGCAAGCAGCACGCGTAAGTTTAAGGGAGGGGTGGACGAGCTTGCGATTTGGAACCGAACTCTGAGCCCAACGGAGGTCTCGGCCCAGTACACCGCGGCTGTTCCCGAACCCAGCTCGATCAGCTTGATCGCCCTTGGCGGCTTGGCTTTGGTGTATCGTCGACGTAGGTAGAAACGTCATTTTCTCATGTCATCTTTTATTTCATAGGCTGAGTATAGCACGTCGATTGTTTGGTTTGATATGTGTGTTTCCGCAATCGGTTTGCCTATGCGCGTTTTGCTATGCTCAGCCTATTTTTGTTTTCTCTTGGCCAGCGCATGGGGGGGGCAGCGGTCTCCCAACATTCTCTTTGTCTACCTTGACGACTTGGGGTATGGGGATGTGAGCTGTTATAACCCGGAATCCAAAATACAAACTCCGCATATGGATCGTCTTGCCAAAGAGGGAATTCGGTTCACGGATGCACATACCCCCGCTGCGATTTGCGGGCCAAGTCGATATGGTGTGATGACTGGGCGGTATCCATGGCGTCGTGGTAAGGATGGTCTCGGGAACGGTGCCAAATTCAGGGATACCTTTATCGAACATGGTCGCCTTACTCTTGCCTCACTTCTCAAGAAGAAGGGGTATAATACTGCGCAAATCGGCAAGTGGGGCATGCGGCATCATTATTCGAAGGCTCTCAAACCAGGGGCAAAGCCAGGCACTCGGGATGCGTATGATTTCCCACGTAAACGATTGCTGGGATCTCAACGATTCGGCTTTGATTACTCGTGGTGTATGACTCACTTGTTTCCATTGGATGGGGAGAAACAGATCAGTGTGTTCTGCAAACACCAGATGGAAAACGGTTTGCCCGTCGACGCCAAACTCAAGCACTCTAATGCCCGCAACTGGCTTCCTGATAGCGCCAAAAAAGTGGTGGAGTATATCGAGGCCTATGCCCAAAAAGAGAAGGTAAATCAATTTGGTATCCAGCCTAAACATCCTTTTTTTATTTACTGGGATCCGCCAAGCCCTCACGAACCCATTGTGCCTCACAGTAGGTTTCTCGGTAAGTCCGGAGCCGGAGCATACGGTGATTTTATTGTTGAAATCGACCATTACCTTGGTGAGGTCCTCAAGGCCCTTGATCGTCATGAACTCTCGGAGAATACGCTGGTAATTCTGTCATCAGACAATGGTCCGGAAAAAAGTGCTTACAGTAGGATTAAACAATATCAACATGACAGTATGGGGGGGCTGCGTGGTGTGAAGCGCGACCTATGGGAAGGTGGTCACCGCGTTCCATTCATCCTCCGTTGGCCCGGGAGAATCAAAGCAGGTGGTACCGAGGGTGGATTGGTCTGTCTGACAGACATCCTGGCCACGTTTGCTGATATCACAGAACAGGCGTTGCCTCAGGACGCTGGCGAAGACAGCATAAGCTTGCTTCCTCAGCTCTACGGTCAGACCGGGTCCAAGCAAGTAAGGAGCCATGTCATTCATCACAGCCATCGAGGTCACTATGCCCTACGGTATGGGGACTGGCTTTTTATCGATGCCAAAACTGGGGATGTTAGCGGTGAACCTAAGTGGTTTTCCAAAGATCGAGGTGTTCAGCATCATCAACATCAAGCAGCGTTGTATCACCTTAAGGACGATAAAAAACAATCGACCAACCTCTACGGATCACATCCGGAGAAGGCCCGGCAAATGAAGCAAAAACTCAACCAATTGAAGGCAAAGCCTCTCAGCCGGAACTGACCCTGATTTACACGGCTCGGCATGGCTTCTCCCGCATCTTCCTCTTGTGGCAATGAGAATACGTGTCGTTTTTATCAGAAAATTTGGAACGTGAAACAAATTGACAATACGCTGATATGTTTCTTTAGCGTTTCGTGTGTATTATTGGGGTGATTGTCAGCGCAATATAGCGCCACTGTCATTAGCCATGATGGCAATCTCAACAATTAATCACGAAAGAAATGAACATAAAAACGACATTAAACATTCTATTGACGGCGTTTGCCGTAGGCAATGCCAGTGCGGCACTGACCGCAGCAGATGTGACAGACAACGGAGGGACCGCGCCGATGATCGGGGCGTCCGATACTGGATATACCGGGGCCACCACTAGTCGATTCGGCTGGGATGTTGAGAGGTTTACGCAGACCTTCACCCTAGCGGAGGAGCGTGTGCTGGATTCCATATACATCGCCTACAATGCATTTGAAAATGGCGATACGCTGACTATGACCCTGGAGGTGAACGGCACCAACTACACGGGAGCCGGCATCACCTTGGATGGAAACAATTTCAGCGGTGTTGGCTCCGACGGCAACGGCTCGCCAGTATACTGGATGCAGTTTGATCTGTCCGGAGAAAACATCACGCTCAATGCGGGTTCAAACAACTTTGCGATGGATGGGATCTCCAATACGGGAAATAGCTGGGCACTCGCGCCGATGTATGGCCTGAATAACAACCCATATGCCGGAGGCTCACTAACAGGTACAGGTATTTCAGGTGGGAATGATGATCTGGCATTCGCTGTGACTACTACGGCCGTCCCCGAGCCAAGCTCTGCTGCCTTGATCGGCCTTGGGAGCTTTACGCTGCTTCTCCGCCGCCGCCAATAGCAAGAGCATTCAAGGTTCACCGCCAACCTCTCCGTCAATTTCAGTGAGATGATGGAGAGGTTTTCTTTATCCTCAAGGTTTCGATGAACGAGTGCAAATGGCCCACTGATCCTGAACTTCAGGCACAGGCTTAACCACAGGCTGAAACAAAATCTCAATGTCTACCCGGCTACTCCGAATCAGGACATGACCAAGGTGGAGTCGTATGCGCCAGCCACGGAGTATTTGTTGGAGGTCAGGGGCAAGCAGGGCGCTTTCAATCTGGCCGAGTTAAACGCCTACGGTTACCCGGTGGCAAAGTAAGTTCCCCAGCCGATTTCTGATCAATTGATTTTTTCTACGTAACATGATGACTCAGTATACTGGTAAGACAGCTCCTATGGATGTGCGATTGGATTACGTTCACCATAACCCAGGTGAGACACGTTTCGAAAGTGCCTATCTGGATCCCACCTATTTGAATGGCTTAGGCTATACTGGTCAGGTCCTCGACCGCCATGTTCAGGCTGCTGTTAGTTTAAGGTCGATGTTTCCCGATCTGTGGGACTCGCACCCGGAGGGACTCTTCTGGACAAGGGACTACGCCAAACGGTTGCAAGAAGATCTCAAGCGAACCAAAGAGCAAGGGCTGAGTTGTCTGGCGTGGACGGATTTTGTGGTGTTGCCCAAGGTGTTAGTTGATCGTTATCAGGAGGAGTTGACCACAGACGTCGAAGTGGACGACCCGTTTGACGTCAAAGGAAAGGTTCGACCCAACATTCAGAGTTCCTTTACGCAGGATGTTCTGCGGACACAGATTCGCGAAATTTTTGAAACGTTCCCCGACCTTGACGGTCTGGTGGTTCGAGTGGGAGAAACCTACCTTCACAATCTTCCTCACCATACGGGTGGTGATCCCATTGTTGATGGTGTGGAAAGTCATGTGACCTTGTTGCAGCTCCTGCGTGAGGAGATTTGTGTTAAACATGGAAAGCAACTGATTTACCGGACATGGATGAGTGGGATTGACGAGCGCGCCCAGCCATACGTCGAGGCAACCAACAGGATCGAGCCTCATCCCGGACTGTATTTTGTGATCAAACATTGTATCGGGGACTATCACCGAACCCATCCGTTCAGTCCTCCGCTTGGCAAAGGAAATCATAAGCAATTGGTTGAGATCCAGTGCCAGCGCGAATATGAGGGTAAAGGAGCGTTCCCCAATTTTATTGCAGCAGGGGTGATTGACGGTTTTGAAGAGTATGCACATCTGATGGCACCGGGTGAACTTCGCAGTGTTCGCCAGTTAATAGGCCTGCCCCAGACGGCTGGTCTTTTGACTTGGTCCCGCGGAGGAGGATGGAAAGGCCCCTACATCAAGGATGAGTTGTGGTGTGATATCAACGCCCGCGTCTTGCTAAAGTGGGCCCAGAACCCCGGCTTGCCGACCGAACAGGTGACCGAGTCGGTATTAGAGGATCTGGGATTTGACTCTCCCTCGCGTGAGCTCTTGGTTGAAATACTGAACCTATCTGCCATGGCTGTGGTTCGGGGAGTAACCGGGATGCGCGGAGATATCAATACGCTCTGGTCCCGCGACGAGTATTTCGGTGGTTTCGAGCAAGATTCCCCATTTATGAAGCAATCGGTGGAGTCGCTGATCGAGGCGGGGAATGTCGAGCCGGCTTTGGCCGAGGCGGCTGAGGCCGTTTGCCTATGGAAGCGCATTGAGTCTTTGTCAGAGCAGGTGAATCATGCGGACCCGTCGCGGCAGGCCTTTATCCGGACCTCATGTACCTACGGTCGTATTTACCAGCAGGTGATCCATGCGGGTTGGACCGTCATCTTGCTGGGGGAGCAGGCTACGCGCTCGCATACGAGGGATGACAAGCGTATCAGAAAAGCCCTTGAGGATTATCACCGCGCGTGGAGTGAGTGGCGGGAGTTGTCCCAGCGTCCGGAATGCGCGACGATTTATAATGAAAGCTATTGCCATTATGTGGCTGATCACGGGATGGTGCCTGTTGATGGGATGGGAGCTTCGGTAAAACGGTACAGCCGTATGTTGGAATTGATGGTGGAGCATGTGTAATCACTCGCCTTGTTCTCAATCTGGACGCCGGGATGTTGTTGATATAAAACTTCTCAATTGCCCGTATGTGGTTTGTGTGTGTTATTATCATTGGAGTTCATTATGATGAACAAGATCGTGCAGGCGATGACGCCAAGGGGCACAGCATCCCTCACGGCGGCTGAGCAGGTCGAATACACCAAAGCAACGAGAATGACAGACTTTCAAGAAAGGGATTTACAGTCATTGACTGACCGAAGAGCAAGGTGAGTTAGGTCGTTGTAGCTCGGAGCTTGAGTATGCTCACTCAACATTGAATAAAATATCATGAAATATTATTTTCTAACATTATTGTCGCTGTTGCTGGTTGGGTATGCATGTGCCGGGGATGTAAATCTCTACGTTTCACCGGATGGTGATGATGCAAACTCTGGTAACTCTCTGGAAAAGCCCTTCCTAACAATTGAAAGGGCCCGTGATGTAATTCGGGCGAAAAAGCTTAACGTGAAGATGTCAGGTGATGTCACGGTGTATTTACGGGGCGGGCGTTACGAACTGGATGATACCCTGTACTTTGATGATCGGGATTCCGGGAGCAATGGGCATAGTGTGAATTACAAGGCTTACAAAAAAGAAGAACCGATCATCTGTGGCGGGCGTAGAGTGACAGGGTGGAAGCCGGTTAAAGGCAAACCCTATTTTGTGGCGTCGGTGCCTGAGCAGGCAGCGGTCAAAACCAAGAGTCCGGTCAGGGGGAATCGTATTCTGCCCTTGCACCCCCGCTTTTATTCCCAACAAAGCTTATCGTCCGATGGTTTCGCCCCCTACTTTGCCCAACTCTACGTCAATGGTGTCCGAGCAGAGCGGGCCCGCACGAGCGATATACGAAGCAGCAGTCGCAAGGAATGGTGGAATAATCCGGAAACCAAGGCATTTCGTGATGGTATCTACATCGATAAGTCGACCATTGAAGATTACACCAATCCTGAGGATATTCGGCTGTTGTGGTTGGAGTTGTTCAAGACTATGGATACCCCCCTGGAGGACGTGATCCCGTGTGATGACGATGAAGTGATCTTGAAGATGAAGCAACCTGCGTTTTTGAAAGGGACAGCCTGGCATCGGATACAGCCGAATACGCAGTTTTTTATCATCAATGCCTTGGAGGAACTGGATGAGCCTGGTGAGTGGTATCTGGATCAGAAGAAGGACTTGGTCTACTACTACCCTCGCACCGTGGATGGCGATATCAATGAAGCCGAGGTGTATGCACCGCGGGTTGAGTGCCTAGTCAAGGTTGATGGGACACCCATGCGGCGGGCCCGGCATATTAAGTTTGATGGTATAACTTTCCAGTGTGGAAACTGGTCCGACCCCAAGGAGCATTATCTCGGCTTGAGTCAGGCTGAAATTTACCGGACTTATACCAGCGAGTTTCCCGGTCAGGTGGTAGTGAACTATGCGGACCATGTCACCATCGCGAATTGTACGATACGTAATATGGGATCCTGTGGTATCCAGCTATATGAAGGTTGTAACAATACGCTTATCGAAGGGAATCTGACTTACGACACCACCGGTGCAGGTATCACCATTGGTCGGTGGTGGTTTCACCTGTTTGAATGCCCGCCCGAATCTATTTGCACCAACACGATGGTTCGGAACAACGTGGTACGCAATACCGGGCGCGACTACTGGCAAGGAACGGGAATCAATATCTTCACGGCCTATGAGTGCAAGGTGCACCACAACGATATTTCCGACACTGCATACACTGGTTTGCACGCCAGAGCGGGAGGCTCAGATGGTTTTATTCACCCTCGAATTGGAAAAATCGAATACAAATACAATAAAGTATCCAGAGCCTTTGCCGGTCACAAGTGGGGGATCGGTGATGGTGGACACATCTACATGCATGGACGCTACCCCGGCAGCTTGGTCATGGAGAACCTTTCGTTATATGCCAATCAAAACGTGAATATGGAGTATTATCCCGATAACGATTCCTATCAAGTAAGCTGGACAAAGAACGTCAGCAGATACTCGAAGTCGAAGTATTCCTTTTATAAAAAGGCTCAATCCACGGTTCATCACAATTATTCAGACAACCGGGTGACTCGAGGAGTCTCCCACCATACGCTGGTGAAGAATGATGAATGGCCCGAAGAGGCACAAAAAATCATGGCTAGTGCAGGCTTGCAGCCGGAATACAAACATCTTGAGCGCAGGGTTTACGGGCATAAAAATCTGGCCGAGGGGAGACCATGTAAAAGCTCATCGGATCTGGATGGCGCTCATGCAGCTAAAGCAGCGATTGATGGTAACTGGAAGTCCTTCTGGCGTGCCAGCGACAAGAACGATGGTCCAAGTTGGTTCTCCGTCGATTTGGGTAGTAAGCATGTTATCCAGCGCCTGAGCATGCTTCCTCGTCAGGATCAATATGAAGTTGATGGACGAAGAATGCTGGAGATTCAAGCCTCCAACGATCCTGAGTTCAGTGCATATGTGGTGCTGGCTGAGCGAAAAAACCTTCCCTGGTATCACAAAACCACCAGTCATCCGACCAACATGTGGGAGCAGTTTGTGAATGTAGACAAGGGATACCGTTATCTGCGGGTGATTGCCACAGATCCGGCTGGCAAACTTAGCATTGGGGAGTTTTCCGCTTTTGGATATCAAAAAGAATAATCGACTTTTCCAATGAAGACAAAAAAATGGCCCTTGCTGAAGCAAGGGCCGGAAAAAGATGGTGCGCGATGCTGGATTTGAACCAGCGACATCATGCGTGTGAAGCATGCGCTCTACCCCTGAGCTAATCGCGCGTTGGATGGTTTCGCGGCTGTCGGCAGGCTTTTGAGCCCTCGGCTGCGGGCCGACTGATTAGCCCGCACTACCCGTGAAAGCAAGTCTTTTTTTTACGGCTTTGCCTGGATTAGCATGTCACTTCCTCGCCGAGGATACCGAGGTCGACCTGACCGTCGTGCACCTCTCGCAGGGCGGTTTGCAGGGCCTCGGATCGGCTGCTTTCGCCGTGGATCAACCAGACTTGCTTTTTGCTGCCGGTGATATTTTGGAAGTATTCGATGAGCTCGGAGTGGCCGGCGTGGCCGGAGAAGGAATCCATGATCTCAACATGAGCCTTGAGCGGGTAGGGGTCGCCAAAGATTTTGACGGTCGGTTCGCGGTGTCGGATTTTCCATCCCAGGGTGTTTTCGGCGCAGTAGCCCACAAAGAGAATGGTGTTCTTCGGGTTGCCGATGCCATTTTTCAGGTGGTGGAGGATGCGTCCGGCCTCACACATACCGGAAGCCGAGATGATGATTGCCTGCTGGTCGCTGCTGTTGAGTTCTTTGGATTTTTTGACCGAGCGGATCAGTTCCAGTTCCTCGAAGCCGAATGGGTTACTTTTGGAATAGAGGAATTCGTTGACCTCATCGTTGAAGCACTCCGGGTGGAGGCGGAAGATTTCGGTGGCGTTGACGGCGAGCGGGCTATCGACGTAGACGGGGATGTCCGGGATGCGGTCCTCTTCGAAGAGCTGGTTGAGGACGTAGAGAATTTGCTGGGTTCGCTCGACGGCGAAGCAGGGAATGATGATTTTACCACCACGTTTAATGGCGGCATTGATGGCATCACAAATACGGTCATCCGCACTGGCACCATGCTCGTGCTCGCGGCCACCATAGGTGCTTTCCATTAGAAGGTAATCGATGTTCTGAACGACTTCCGGGTCGTTGAGGATATCGTTGTCCCCCCGGCCGACATCGCCGGAGAAGAGGAAACGTTTGGTTTGGCCGTCGTCTTCATCTTCGATTTCAAGTAGCACCTGGGCACTTCCGAGGATGTGTCCGGCATCGAAAAAGCGGAGAGTGACACCGGGGGCAATGAGCATGGGGCGGTCATAGCCGACGTTGACAAATTGTTTCAAACATTGCTCGGCATCGCGTTCGGAGTAGAGAGGCTCTAGTAAAGGGAGGTTTTTGCGTTTGCGGTGTTTGTTGAGCCAGTCGATGTCGGATTTTTGAATGCGGGCGCTGTCGGCGAGCATGACCTGGCAGAGGTCCCGCGTGGCAAAGGTGGCGAAAATATTACCATTGAAGCCCTTGGCGCAAAGGTTGGGCAGGTTGCCGGAGTGGTCGATGTGGGCGTGGGAAAGAACCACGCTGTCGATGGTTTTCGGGTCGAAGTGGGGGAAACAGCAGTTGATTTCGTGGGCGTCGTGGCGTCGACCTTGATAGAGTCCGCAATCGAGAAGGATGCGTTTTCCGTTGACCTCCAGCAGATGCTGGGATCCCGTCGTTGTGCCGGCGGCACCACAAAACTTGAGCTTCATACTATGAACTAACCGCAGATAAGCAATGCTGGCAAGCGGGAAGTTGGAAGTTGGAAGTTGGAAGTTGGAAGTTGGAAGTTGGAAGTTGGAAGTTGGAAGTTGGAAGTTGGAAGTTGGAAGTTGGAAGTTGGAAGTTGGGGGGGAGTTTGCTAGGATCTGTACTTATCCATGGATGAATTGATCTTTTTTGCCGCGTTATTGGTATTTTTGTTTGGCTTGGTGTCGGCTGTGGCGAGTCGGTCTCCGGTGACGGCTCCAATGTTTTTTGTTGCTGTTGGTGTTTTGGCGGGGCCTTTGGGGTTTGCCTGGTATGAGGCGGAAACCGATTCGGAATCGGTGCAGGTGATCGCGGAGCTGACCTTGATGCTGATTTTATTTACGGATGCCTCGTTGATTGATTTGAGGGCCTTGAAGCGGGAATACAAGATTCCGCTGAGGTTGTTGGGGATTGGTTTGCCGTTGACGATGCTGGCTGGTTTTTTGATCGGGCAGTGTTTGTTTCCCGGGATGGCGTTGCCTTTGATCGCGGTGATGGCCTTTATGTTGTCTCCAACGGATGCTGCCCTTGGGCAAGCCGTGGTTGCGAGTGAGGTGGTTCCGGCGTCGGTGCGTGATTCGATAGGAGTGGAGAGTGGCTTGAATGATGGGATTGCCTTGCCGCCGATTCTTGCCTGTATGGCCGCCATTGGGGCAGGGGTGGATAGCACGCTTGATTTCGGGTATTGGGGTGGTTTTGCGTTGAAGCAACTCTTCTATGGACCCTTGGTTGGAGCGGCGGTTGGGTTGATTGGAGGACGGTTGGTGGATGGGGCGGTGAAGCGTGGGTGGATGACCTCGGTGTTTCAGCGTTTGACTTCGATTTCCTTGGCTTTGGTTTCGTATGCTTTGGCTGAAAAGGTTGGAGGAAATGGTTTTATTGCGGCATTTTTCGGAGGGTTGATGTTGGGGACCAGTACGCGTGTGGTGAGGGAGCGCTTGCAGGAGTTTGGAGAGGCTGAGGGGCAGCTGTTGTCATTGTTTGTGTTTTTGATTTTCGGGGCTGTGTTGGTTCCCATTGCTTGGGAGCACTGGTCGTGGATGTCCTTGTTGTATGCGGTTTTGAGTTTGACGGTGATTCGGATGGTGCCTGTGTTGGTGAGCTTGTTGGGGGCAAATCTGGAGCCGGGGCGTAGGATTGATTGGGCGAGTATTGGTTTTATTGCATGGTTTGGCCCGCGTGGAATTGCCTCGGTTTTGTATATGTTGATGTTTGTTGGGGTTTTGGGGCGGGATGGTTATGAACCGATGCTTTCGGTGGTGATTTTGACGGTCTTTCTCAGTGTGTTTGCGCATGGTCTGTCCGCTGTTCCTCTGAGTTCCTTGTATGGGCGCTGGATGGAATCCCGGAGTGAGAGGGGTTAGTGTTTAGTCGCGGGAAGCATGGATATTCAAAAGAGATGGCTGTTTTGCCCGGGCTGCTGATCGGGGATCATGATTGGCATAGTAATTACCGTGACAAGTGTTGAACGAATCCGCTTGTCATTACATTGAATTTCACCAGCCGATGAATGTGAAATTTCGGACAAGTCTGCTTGACGGAGGGTGGTGGTTTGACCAGTGTGTCATTGATGGCTTCCGGGTATTGCGTTCGGAAGTTGTTGTTTGAACGATTTAAAAACCCACCACCTAAGCGAAGATTTTATTGTGTATTCTAACGAAGATTACCTTCTCGAACTCCTGACCGAAGCCCAGTTGGTGACGGCCGAGGAGATTGATGCCATCCGTGGTCAGTTAAGAGGCAGAGAGAGCGTTGTGGAACGCCTCATTGGAGACAACCGTGTTTCGGAAGATCAGGTTGCCCAAGTATGTGCCCAGAGCTCGAGCATGGAGTATATTGACCTGGCGCACTGGCCGATTCCACCTGATGTCTTTGAGAAAGTTCCGGAGGATGTCGCCAAGCGTTTTCGCGCCGTTCCGGTTCAGGACGACGGTGTTTATTTGACGATTGCTGTTGCTGATCCGCTTGATTTTGAAGTGCTGGATACCTTGCCTCATGTGCTCGGGCGTGAAATCAACCCGGTAGTGGCCACGTTATCTGCGATTTCGCAGGTGATTCACCAGAATTACGGGGGCGAGGTTTCCGACGATGCTGCCAATGAAAGCTTTACGGTGGTTGGTTCCGAGGGGGAGGAGGAAGTGACGGCGGATGATGCGCCGATCATTAAAATGGTTTCATCGATGTTGCTGGAGTCGTTTAAAATGCGCGCCAGTGATATCCATATTGAACCGATGGAGACTACTTTGCGGGTTCGTTATCGAGTCGACGGGAAGTTGGTGGAAATCGATAATCATCCCAAAAAGCTGCACCCTGCGATCATTGCTCGGATCAAGGTGATGAGCGGAACCATGAGCATTGCGGAGAAGCGTCTTCCCCAGGACGGTCGGATTCAGATCCGGGTGGCTGGCAAAGAGGTTGATCTTCGTGTTTCATCGGTTCCAAGTAACCACGGTGAAAGCATCGTGATGCGGATTTTGGATAAAACATCACTGATGCTTGGATTGCCTGAGCTCGGGTTCTTTTCTGATGATCAGGCGACATTTGAGAAACTGATTCGTTTGCCTGATGGTATTATTCTGGTGACCGGGCCGACGGGTTCGGGGAAAACCACGACTCTATACGGATGTTTGAATACGATCAATACATCGGACCGTAAGATCATCACGGTGGAGGATCCGGTGGAGTATGAGCTTCCCGGTATTAACCAAGTGATGGTGAAGACGGACATTGGAATGACTTTTGCTGCCGCCTTGCGAGCCATGATGCGTCAGGCACCAAACGTGATCATGCTTGGTGAGATTCGAGATGCGGAGACCGCCGGTATTGCCATTCAGGCGGCGTTGACCGGTCACCTTGTGTTTTCCACCTTGCATACGAATGATGCCCCGGGCGCCGTTGCCCGATTGGCGGACATCGGAGTGAAGCGTTTCCTCGTCGCCTCCGCGGTGCGTGCGATTATTGCCCAGCGACTGGTGCGCAAACTGTGTCCGAAGTGTAAGACATCGGCTATTTTGTCGGACCGCGAAATGCGGACTTTGAAACTGGATGCCCGACAGGTGGCGGAAAGTGACATCAGGGGACCCCAAGGCTGTGAAGCCTGTCGCGAGATGGGTTACAAAGGACGTATGGGCATCTTTGAGATGTTCAAAATTGATGATGAAGTCCGGCACTTGATCAACCAGGAGCTCACTTCGCCGCAATTGCGTCGTAGGGCCAGGGAACTCGGTATGCGGACCTTGCGCGAAGACGGTATTCGCAAGGTGTTGGCGGGGAGTACTTCTGCATCGGAGGTGATGCGGGTCACGATGTCAGACAGTGATTGATCTGAGACCAGCGCCGACGTTTCAATAATTATAAGCTTACACACCTTTCATGGATAATTCACAACTTATCGATATTTTTATCAATCGTAGTTTGATTGATCAATATCTTGCAGCTGACATCATTCAGGAGATCGAGAACAGCGGCAAGGAGATTGCCGAGATTCTGGCCGACTACGAAGTCATTCAGGAAAAAGATGATATCTGGCCGATCATTGCCAACGAGCTTGGCGTCAATATGGTTGATTTGGCGAGCTACGATCCTCCCGAGGAATTGCTGGCTCTGGTCCCTTCTGGGATGGCCCGGTTACATGGGGCCTTGCCTGTTAATGTGGACAACGAGGGATTGACTGTTTGTTTGGTTGATCCCTTGAACCCGCAAGTGATTGAGGATCTGCGCTTTGCCTTGGGGCGGGAGGTGTTTTTAGCGATTGCCCCCGATCACATTGTTGAGAAAAAGCTGGATGAAGCCTATGGCGGCCAGGGGCAGGCGATGGATGATGTGCTCGGACAGCTTGAGCTGGGAGTAAACCCACACGCGGACCAAAGTGCTCAGGATGTCGAAGCTGAGGCCAATTCGGCACCGATTATCCGCTATGTGGATCTGGTTTTGTATCAGGCGATCAACGAAGGGGCATCCGACATTCACTTTGAGCCATTCGAAAATGATTTTAAAATTCGCTATCGGGTGGATGGAGCGCTGTATGAAATGGCTCCACCTCCAGCGCATTTGGCGTTGCCGATCCTTTCACGCGTGAAGGTGATGTCGAATATGAACATCGCTGAGAAGCGTGTTCCTCAGGATGGGCGAATTGTGAAGCATGTTGGTGAAAAGCAGGTGGACATGCGTGTTTCCACGCTGCCGACCCAGCACGGCGAGAGTATTGTGTTGCGGGTTCTGGACCGTAGTAACGTGAATCTGAACCTGGACATGTTGGGGATGCCTCCCAATGTGTTTGATTATATCAATGAGACGGTTCGCAAACCCAACGGAATTTTCATCTGCACTGGTCCGACCGGTGCCGGTAAGACGACCACGCTGTATGCGGCGCTCAAGGAGATCAACACGATTGATTCGAAGCTGTTGACTGCTGAGGATCCGGTGGAATATGACGTTGACGGGATTATCCAGGTTCCGGTGAACGATGCGATCGGGATGACTTTTTCACGTATCCTGCGGGCATTTCTGCGACAGGACCCCGACCGGATTCTGGTCGGTGAGATTCGCGATTTGGATACGGCTCAGATTGCGATCCAGGCGTCGTTGACGGGACACCTTGTGCTGTCGACCTTACACACCAACGATGCTCCGGGTGCGGTGACGCGACTCATCGACATGGGGACCGAACCGTTTTTGGTGGCGGCATCTCTTGAAGGGATACTGGCCCAGCGCTTGTTGCGGACGATCTGTAAAGAATGTCGTGCCGCGTATGAGCCGAATGAGGCCTTGCTCACTCAGCTGGGTGTGACTTCACACGAGCTTGGCGATAAGGAGTTTTATACCGGACGGGGCTGTGATGTCTGTGACCAAAGCGGGTATAAGGGACGGCGAGGCCTGTTCGAATTGCTCGATGTGACAGATTCATTGCGCGACTTGATCACGGACCGGGCACCTACTGTGGTGCTGAAACAGAAAGCGATCGAGTTGGGTATGCAAACCTTGCGTGAAGATGGCTTGAGAAATATTTACGAAGGGAACACCACCATTGAGGAAGTTCTCAAATACACCTAAGTCAAAAACTTGAATTCTAAGCTCGATATTCTGAGCAGTCTTTTTAATCTTATTTCTAAACATCACAAACAATATGGCTAATTTCCAATACATCGCGCTCGACGCCAAGGGTGAGCAGACGACCGGCAGTGTATCTGCTGGAAGTGAGGCTGACGCAATCCAGCAGCTGCGGTCCCAGGGGCTGTATCCCACCCAGGTAGTTGAAGAGGGTAAGGGCTCGTTGACCACGGGTAAGGCAAAAAGTAAGACCCGCGGAAAAAAGCGAGTGAAGTCTGCTAAATCGGGCGGAAAGATTAAACCGAAGGCGTTGATGATTTTCACTCGACAATTGGCGACATTGATTGACTCCGGTCTTCCCTTGTTACGTGGGTTGACGGTGCTTGGTAAGCAGGAGCCCAACCCAGTGTTGCGTAGCACGGTGAATTCCTTGGCGGACTCGGTGCAAACCGGTGCAACGTTCTCGGAGAGTTTGGCCCAGCACCCGAGAATCTTTAACAAGCTCTTTGTCAACATGGTCAAGGCTGGTGAGCTTGGTGGTGTTCTGGAAGTTGTTCTTACTCGTTTGGCCGAGTACATGGAAAAGGCGGACAAGCTGAAGAATAAGATTGTTTCAGCCATGGTTTATCCGGTGATTGTTTTGTTCATTGCCGTCGCCATTTTGATCTTCCTGATGTTGTTCATCGTGCCGAAGTTTAAGGAGATGTTTGCCGACCAAGGTGGTGAACTGCCGACGCTTTCCCGAGTGGTGTTTAACTCATCGGAAAAAATGATGAGTTCAACGGCTGGTTTGCCGAATGTGGTGTGGATTTTCCTCGTTCTTGCCGGTCTTTGGGTGATGTTCAAAGCGTGGTCGAACACCAAGGGTGGACGCGCTGCCGTGGATGCCTTTAAACTGAAAATTCCGGTTTTGGGCGACCTGACCCGGAAGAGTTCCATTTCTCGGTTTGCCCGGACATTGGGAACGTTGGTCACTTCCGGTGTCCCGATTCTGCAAGCTTTGACGATTACCCGTGACACGGCTGGTAACGTGATGGTGGCCAATGCCATCGATAAGGTGCATGAAGCGGTCAAAGAGGGTGAGTCCATCGTGGCCCCCTTGCAATCGAGTAAGATCTTCCCTGCCATGGTGATCAGTATGGTCGATGTGGGTGAAGAAACCGGTCAGTTGCCTGAAATGTTGCTCAAGATTGCCGATGTCTATGATGACGAGGTTGATACCGCTGTGACCGCTTTTACTTCCGTGCTTGAGCCGATCATGATCGTGTTCCTGGCATTGGTCGTGGGAACGATTGTATTTGCATTGTTCTTACCTCTGATTAAGATGATCCAAGGCGTGGACAGTCAGGCAGGCTAGTCTGGCTGACGCCCCATGGGCCGCGTTTCGCGCGTGAGCCCAAGCTCGTATCAGAAGCCTGTAAAATCAATGTTATGAAAAGGACTCAATCTCAAACCGTTTGTTGTTCGTCAGGATTTACCTTGATTGAGGTGATCACTGTGATTGCCATTATCATGGTCTTGGCGGCCATGACGGTCGGGGGATTGAATTATGCCCAGAAAAAAGCCGAAATTTCACGGACCGAGGTATTTATGCAAAGCCTTGGAGCCGGGTTGGAGCAGTACCGCGCTGACAACGGCTTTTTCCCACAGGGTGATGGGTTGTCAGACAGCTCTGAGCAGGTGTATATCGCTTTGTATGGTGATGGAGAGCTTGAGTTTGACTCGGGTAGCCAGCAGGTCAGGGTGCGCAGTGGCTACGAACCGGACGGAGAACCCGATGAGGGATCCACCGTGTATGTGGATACGTTGACCTCTCCGCTTCCTTATACTGCCAAGAAGGCAAGAACCAAGGAATACAATGTGCGTAAAAATGGTAGCACCTACGTGATTGTCGATGCCTGGATGGATCCGGATGATAATAGTCAGCGACAGGAGATTTTTTATCGCCATGATCCTTCCGGAGCTGATGTGGATATGATGAATCCGCCAAGTGACTTCGATTTATGGTCCCTGGGTCCTGATGGTAAAGGCGGGCCTGGAAACGACACCAAAAAAGAGCGCGCAGACGACATTGTGAACTGGAAGTAGGAGAGCAAGTTTCCCTTCTGTGACGCATTCCTCTTTACATCGCCCTTGCTGCTAGGTAGTTGGGTGCACACCCAATCTATTTTATGCCCGAAGAATCTACTACGCCCGAACCTGCAGCTGATGAGTCTGCAGCCCCTGAAAAATCTCCCAGTAAAAAATCCGCCCCCAAGACGTCTGGTGAGAAAGGTAAGGGCGTGAAAAAAACTAAAAAGAAGGAGCAGGCTGCCGATGAGGTATCCTCTGCTCCCTCTGCCACTGAAAACAAAGTGGTCGAGCAGGAATCTCTCCCACTCGAGGGTGGCGACGGCGGGCCTGCGAAAAAGCAAAGCCGCCCGATGAAAAAAAATGTCCGGGTCGCTAAAAAAGCCACCCAAAAAGGCTCCAAGTCCGACAAGGACGTTGAGGCGCGCGACACATCGCCTTCAAATGATGGCGGGTCAGATACAGCATCGGATCAAAACCAGGGGCAGCAACGGAGAGGGCGCGGCAGAAACCGCGGCCGTCAACAAGAGCCACAGGATGAACAAAAAACCGAAATTGATTCGGATTTGGTCGCAAAACGCGCTTGGAAAATTTTTGTAGGTGAGGTGAACGAAGAGGGACTGGTTTTGATTGGAGACAAGGATGCTCGCGAGTTGGCTCGCCGTAGCCTTCGGGTCGCTGAAATCTATACCCGTGAAGAGTCCATTCAGCTGCGGCGCGGTCAGGACAAGCCGAGACAGGCGAAGCAGGTCCGCAGTCCGGAGAAAAAGAAGGTGGCAAAAGTAGCCAAGGAGAAGGAAGAACAAACACCTAAGCAACAAGTGCCAGCCAAGCCGGACAAGGATGAGCCGACGAAAGCCAAAGCGGATAAAAAATCCGCGGTGAAGACCCCGGCAAGAGTCAAAGACGTAGCTCAGCAGGTCGAGGATAAGCCTGCCAATTCTAAGTCTGCCAAGTCTAAACCGGCTGATACAAAACCGGCAGAGCCCAAGCCTGAAGTGCTTCAAGCGGATGCTTCCAAGAGCGAAGACGCAAGTGATGCGTGATTCCTCTTCCAGGCCCAATTCGATGAATTGACCGGCTTGCCATTCGGCATGAATGTTTTATGGTTCCTCTCGTGATGAGGGGGATTGCCAGTGTGTGTGTGATGGTGACGGGGTGGCTTTTGTGCCTGTCCCCGGCTCTGTGGGCCTTGTCGAATCAGGACAAAACGGTGTTGTTGACGGCTACGGTTCAGGAATCGCCTGCGCAAATTCGTTTGGAATGGAGTGCCCCGACCAGTCAGGCTTATGTCCTTTCCCATCAAAAACTCTATCGGCGAGTGGCCGGGAAAGCCTGGGGAGCTGAATAGGCTACTTTATACCACTCCGCAAAACAGACGAGACGATTGATCGTTGTTGAGGTATTTGGAAAAGCACTGCGTGATCCATGAGAGTTCCGGATGAATGACTCCTTTGGCTTTGTTTCTCCTTAGTCATGGTGCCCGCACCATTCCTTCGTCGCGCCTTGCCAAAGAACTCATTCATCTCGGCTATCGTCCCGTCTGTTTACTACTTGGTATTAGGAACCTCGGATTTGAGCTTTGAAGATACTGAGGTGCAGCTTGGGGGCTGCTATGAGTATCGCTTGGTTCGCTTGTTTACCAATGGTCCTTTGAGTGCGACCGGCTACATTCACGCCGGGGTTCGGCTGCCGTTGGAGGACCGGCGTGGTGCGGTCTTGTTGCTGGTGAAGGTGTCGGCAGGGCTGGCGAGGCTGATCCGCCGCGCCCCGTTTTTACCGATTGAATATTGTGCGCCAGTGAGCAGCCTCAGCTCTTGCTAAACGGATTTTTTGCGGCGTTGCTTGATCGCTTTCAGACGCCTCCCGCGGTTCGGTAAAAAAGCAGAGATGCCATAGACGATTGGGTAGACCAGCAGACTGAGCGTTACCGCCATGGCGAGACATCCAACAAAGAAGTCGGCCGGATTTCCCGTGATATTGAGGTTGAGGAATTTGATCTGCATTGCTTTGTCAAACGGCATTGGAATATCGACAAATTGCCGAATCCAGTGACCAAACGTGATTTGCACTACAATCAAGGGTGGGTGGGTGAACGGGTTGGATACCCAGCAGGTTCCCATGGCGATCGGGATGTTTATTTTAGCTTTCATCCCCCAGATGGCGGCCAGCAACATTTGGAAGGGGATGGGGAGCATCGCGCAAAAAAGGCCAATCGATAGTCCCCCGGCTACGGTGTAGCGGCACGGGTGCCAGAGCTCCCGGTTGTAGAGCGGTTTGGTCAGGGCCAACAGCCACGGTCGGTTGCGAATGTGGGGGTGTCTGAGATAGCGGTAAGCGCGCCGAACCAGTCTGAGGTATTTGCGTTTCATAGCTGGTCGGTAAAAAATACTGGCAGGGGGCAATATCAGGCACTCTGGGATGGTGGGCATGCCTCGACGGCGGGTTCATTCCCAGTGGCCACCTCTATGTGGCGTTGATCCGGTGAATAATCAACCCAACAAATAAAAAAACCCGCCACTGAGTGATCAGGGCGGGTTGAAATGATTAATGAATCGTTCTATCGACGAGCTAGAAGATTAAAACTTCTGCACACGTGAATAGATAAATGCCTCAGCTCCCAGAGATGGTGGGAACTCAGAGAGTCCGTCACTTGGGTTCATCTCGATACGGTGATCTTCACCACAACGCTCGTATGGTGGTTTGAAGGTTCCGTGGTAGGTTGGGCAGTGGAAAGTGAACAGTTCGTAGAAACCATAGCCAAGACGCTTGAAGGCGCGGCGTGTGCCATCGGCTACACCATAGGTGGATGCAGCTTTGCGGCCGTGTTCTTCGTTTTTACGGACGACTTGTTCAGGGATCTCAACGACTCCATAGATAATGTTGCTCAGGGCGCGACCCAGCTTACGGGTAGAGGTGTAGGTGGATCCAGGGGATGCCTGAATATCAGCCATCACGCCGGATGCTGTACAGAGAATTGCTGCTGCGATCGTAAGTGCTTTTTTCATCGTGTTTGGATAGTGAACACTCGCTGGCGGAGTGGCAATCGAAAAATTCAATTTTTCGAAAAAAACAAATGGCTCCCAAATATCGAAAACCCTAGGTTTTTACAGGGGTCGACACCCTCGGGCTCGTTTAAACTCCGAGGGTGGCTGTGGTCACTCTACATGCGTTTAAGCTTATGCTTTTTCTTTTTTACCCGAGATTTTATCGCTGATTGATTGAATCATGGCATAGATCATCGGCACGGCAACCAGGCTGACGATGGTGGCAACCAGAAGTCCAAAACACACCGTGGTTCCGAGAACTTTGCGGCTTTCGGCCCCGGCTCCGGATGCAATCAAGAGGGGGAGAACGCCAAGGATAAAGGAAAAGGCGGTCATCAAAACGGCACGAAATCGGATTTTAACCGCACTGATCGCAGCTTCCATTGTACTCATGCCGGATTGCCTTTGCTGCATGGCAAATTCAACAATCAGAATGGCACTTTTTGTGGCCAAGCCGATGAGCAAGACGATACCAACCTGGGTGTAGATGTTATTGGTCATGTCTCGGGCATTCAGACCAATCACGGCACCGAGCAAGGCGGTGGGGACCGAGAGACAGACCGCGATCGGGATACTCCAGCTTTCGTATTGGGCTGCCAGTACGAGGTAAACCATCAGGATGGAGAAGCCGAAGATGCCGGCCATGGCGAGTGGGTTGATATTGCGCTCCTGGAATGAGAGGTCGGTCCAGGAGTAGCCCATGGTGGTGGGAAGGCTCTTATCGGAGAGGTCTTCCATGATTTTCAGTGCTTCACCGGAGCTGAAACCAGGGGCGGCTTCACCATTAATCTTGATCGCGGGATACAGGTTGAATCGGGTGATCGTCTGTGGCCCCAGAACTTCTTCAACCGAGGCAAAGGTTCCGATGGGGATCATGGCATTATTGGCCCCTCGGACTTTGAGGTTTTTGATGTCCTCAGGTTCCATGCGGAAGTTCGTGTCTGCTTGGGCTGTGACCCGGAAGACCCGGCCGAACTTGGTGTAATCGTTGATATATGAAGAGCCGAGGGCGATGGTCAGGGTGTCATAGACATCGCTGAGTTTGACTCCCCGTTTGTTGACCTGTTCACGGTCGATGTCGATGTTGAGCTGCGGAGCGGTGGCTCGGTAGGTGGTGTTGACTTTCTGCAGGCCGGTTTGGGAGTTGCCATCGGTGATGACCTGAATGGCGGACTGTTGCAGGGACGCTACTCCGGCTCCCTGCCGGTCTTGGAGCATGTAAGTGAAGCCCGCGGAGGTTCCCAATCCTGGTAGCGAAGGCATGGGGAAGGCAAAGGCGATGGCTTCGCCAATGCCGGACAGCCGCTGGTTCATTTGGCCGATGATTGAATTCTGGTGTTGCTCTGGCACAGGACGTTCCTCCCAATCTTTGAAGACGACAAACATCATGCCCGAGTTGGGTGCTGAGGCCCCGTCAATCATGGAGTAACCGCCGACACCCAGAACGTTTTCAACCCCCTCAATTTCGAGGATTTGCTTGGTGGCTTCGGCGAGGACTTCATCGGTGCGCTGCAATGAGGCGCCATCTGGAAGCTGAATATTGACCACGCAGTATCCCTCGTCTTCCTGGGGCACGAAACTGGTGGGCATATTGCCGAACCCCATCACCGCAAGAGCCACGATGCCCGAGAACACGGCAGCTCCGATCAACGATCGCCGGATGGCTGTTTGTACGGCCTGGGCGGTGATATTGGTGGAGGTTTCGACACCTCGGTTGAAGAAAGCAAAGAGTTTGCCCGGCTGTTTGGTGTTTTTCTTCAGTAGGATCGAGCAGAGCGCCGGGCTGAGGGTCAGGGCGTTAATCGAGCTGAAGACGGTGGCGATGGAAATGGTGATGGCAAATTGTTTGAACAAGGTGCCAGTGATACCGGGAATGAAAACGGTGGGCACAAAAACCGCCAACAGAACCAGGGTGGTGGCAATGACCGGACCGGAAACCTCACGCATCGAAACGATTGCCGCTTCCTGCGGAGATTTACCTTCGTGGATATGGCGGATCACGTTTTCCACCACCACAATGGCGTCATCGACCACGATACCAATGACGAGCACCAAGCCGAAGAGGGTGAATTGGTTGATCGAGAAGCCCATCGCCAGAAGCACGGCAAAGGTGCCGACCAGAGAGACCGGGATGGTGACCGATGGAATAATGGTCGCCCGCATGTTTTGGAGGAAAATGTAGACGGTCAGCACCACTAGTAGCAGGGTTACAAACAGAGTGACAACCACCTCTTTGATCGAGGCCGAAACCACATCCGTGGAATCGTAAATGACCCGATACTCAACCCCGGAGGGGAAGTTTGCCGAGAGTTGCTCGAAGCGTTGCTTCACCCCATTGGCCACATCCATGACATTGGTCCCAGGGATCTGGTAAATGGCAAGAGCGGCCGAGGCCTCATTGTTGACCGTCGAACTGAAGTTGTAACTCTCCGAGCCCTCTTCGATACGAGCGACGTCCTTAATCCGGATGAGGCGTTTGTCCGAGGTGGATTTGAGCACAATATTGCCAAACTCTTCTTCAGTGAGTAGTCGTCCCGGAGTGGTGACAATGTACTCGAGGTCGGTCCCGGTTGTTGCCGGCGGAGCTCCGATTCTTCCGGCCGCGACCTGCATATTCTGCCCACGTGCAGCAGCGACGATATCCGAGGGCGTCAGTCCCCGGATGGTGAGTTTATCGACATCGAGCCAGAGTCGCATCGAGGTTTGACCGACGCCGAACACGCGGACGTCACCCACACCGTCGACCCGGGCGATTTCGTCCCGCAGTTGTTGATAGGCGTAGTTGGAGAGGAAAGCGGCATCATACTTGCTTTTGCCGGTTTCAGGATCCTTTGGTGAGGTGATGGCGGCGAAAATGGCAATGTCCGAGGACTTTTTCCGCACGGTGACGCCACGGCGCTTGACCTCTTCGGGCAGGCGGGCTTCCGCCAGGGTCACCCGGTTTTGGACGAGCACATTGGCTGTGTCGAGGTCGGTTCCCGGCTGGAAGGTGACGGTGAGGACCATCATACCGTCGTTGCCGCAGACCGACGACATATAAAGCATGTTTTCCACGCCGTTGACTTCGGTTTCGATGGGGGCTGCCACGGTGTCGGATACGGTGGCGGCGTCCGCACCCGGGTAGGTGGCGGTGATGGAGATGGTTGGTGGGGCGATGTCTGGATAGCGCGCAATCGGCAGGGCAAGCATGCTTACCAGACCGACCACGATGATGACGATGGAGATGACCGTTGCAAAGACCGGCCGGCGAATGAAAAACTCACTGAACATGATGGTGGCAGGGGGTTAGTTGTTCGGAGCTTTTTCGGTTCCTGCAGCTTTGGCATTAGCATCCTCAGCTTTGGGCTTGTCAGAAGCGGCCTTGGTATTCTGTTCCTTTTCAGGTTCTGCCGGGGGCATCGGACTAGGGTCGACGACGATGCCTTCACGAACGCGCTGAAGCCCCTGGACAATGACTTTTTCCTTACCGGTCAGTCCTTCTTTGATGATGCGGAGTCGATTCACGCTATCGCCGAGAGTCAGGTTTTTGCGAACCACTTTATTGTCTTTGTCCACGATGAGGGCGAAGTGTCCACCGAGGTCTTGCTGGATGGCGATTGCGGGGATGAGGACGGAATCTTTACTGGAGGCCGGGCTGGGGACTTTGACTTTAACAAAAAGCCCGTCGGCAAGTTTTTCCTCGGGATTGGGAACAATGGCCCGGATCCGGATGGTTCCGGTGTCGGCGTCCAGTTTGTTGTCAGCATAATCAATGGTGGCCGGATGTTCATACGGGGTTCCGTTTGCGAGTGTCAGGGTTACCTGGGTCGATCCCGGTTGATTGGCCTGCATGGCTTTACGGTCTTTCAGGTAGAGCAGGGCCATTCGTTCGTTGATATCAAAGTAGACCCGCAGGGTGTCATCTTGGACAATGGTGCTGAGCAGGGTGGCTTCATTGTTGCCTACCAGGTTGAATTGATCGACCTCGAGTTCGGAAATACGTCCTGAGATTGGAGCGGTGATTTTGCACCAACTGAGGGTTTCCTTGGCATCAATCACGGAGGCTTCGGCAGATTTAACCAAGGCATTGGCGGCGTCGACGTCAGCTTTGGCGGCGTCAATTTGGATCTTTGAAATGGCTTCGGCGGCCGTTTGGCGTCGCTGCAGGGTGATTTCTGCAATATCGAGATCGGCTTTGGCTTTGGCGAGGTTGCCTTCGGCTGCTTTCAAGGCGGCCTGGTAGGGGATATCATCGATGCCAAAGACGACGGTGCCTTCCTTGATGCGATGACCGGGTTTGAAATCCGGGCTGACGGTGTTGAGGATGCCTTTGACTCTGGCTCTGAGTTCGACCGTTTGCAGTGCTTCGAGATGTCCGGGGAACTCGAAGTAGGTCATCTGGTCACGCACGATAGGCGTTTGCACACCGACCGGGGTAGGCGGGGGAGGGGCGAAGGTGTTTTTTTCTCCGCAGGATAAGAATAGGGGGCTCGTGGCGCTGAGGGAGAGACTCAGAAGGAGTGCGTGACGAAGGTGGCATGTGGCTTTCATGGCATGTGCAGAGTGATGGGTGATACGGGGGTAAAGGAAAGGCTGGAAAGGCTGGAAAGGCTGGGAAGGAAAACATGGATGCATGCGAGCTCTTCAAGCCTTGGTTGGGTGGTGGGAGGTTCGAGTCGCAGCTTTGAGCTCTGAAGTTTGGCTATGATGTCTAGTGCATGAGTGTTGCACAAAAAAAGGCCAACGCCTCGGATTATACTCCGAGGGATGGCCTGTAGGTCAAATGAAAAATGTTAGCCGGATGAATTACTTCGTTTTGTCGATATTGCGTTCGACGCGTTCTTTGGCTTGTTCTGCCTTGTCGATGACTTCGTCGTTGCTGTCTTTAATGTATTTATCGAGGATGACGAGTGCCCAGTTCTGGTTTTGATTTGCGAGCCCCTGAATAATGCGGACTTTTTCCTTGGATGAGGTGGCGGTGTCGGCGAGAGAACGCCAGAGGTCGCCCAGGTCATCAGGGTCGCGGTCGCGATCCATGGTCAGGAAGCGGTAGGCACTGGTGAAGGCTTTTTTGCGTAAGTCCGTGCTGTCGGTTTCATCAATGAAGGTGGTGAGTATTTCGAACTGGGAGTCATCTGCCCATTTGCCGAGTGCGGCGATCGCTGCGTTTTGCATCGCGAGATCGTCAGAATTGAGCGCTTTTTCAACGGTTGATCCAGCTTTCTCTCCTCCGGCAAAGGCGAGCAGTCTCAGCAAGGCATACTTTGCCGGGGTGTCGTCCAATGTAGAGATGTAGGAGTTATTGATGATGTTGCCGAATTTTTCTTTGCTTGAGGACTCTTCGATGATTTTGGCAACTGCACTTTCAGTGGCGCTGCGAATACCATCGTTGTCGGTGTTTTTCAACAAAGAGAGGAAATCGCCAAGGTAGTCTTCAGCACTGGGGCCCTCGCAGGAGGATTTGGCGGCGAGAATGGCCTGGGTGGCCTCGTTCGGGTGTTTGGTTTCGAGCGCAAAGTCGAGCAACGGCTTGATGTTGGATGGCTTTTTGCGTCGGGTCATGACGTATTTGAACAGATCGGAGCGCAGGCCGGGATCGGTTCTGACGGTCGTGATGTGTTCGACGATGATGGCATCGGCGTCAAAGCTGTCTCCGACAGCGTAGGCGAGAGCCGCACGCTGGGTGGTGCGCTCTTTTTCAGCGAACGTAATGTCTGTTGCCCGGTCGAGGATGATTTGCAGGGTTTTCTGGTCAAGCTTGAAGCCATCCTGGAGTTTGCCGTTGTCATAGAGCTCCTTGGCGTCGGCCATGGCATTGGTGTAGAGCTTGGCGGCCTTGCGTTTGTCGAGCTGATCTTTGATGACCACGCCGGTGACGATGATGACCAGTGCGAGTAGACCGATGATTGTCCATTTGGCGACGGGGGGAAGCCCTTTTTTAGGTGCTTCCACGACGATGCCTTCCGCGGCTTGTGCTTCCTGTGCCTGTGGTGGCATACCCGCCTGTGCGGCGGTTCCCGCTTGCGGAGGTTGTGGTCCGGTGCCGAGTTGGGCGACCTGGGGAGCCGTTCCTGGTTGGGCGGTTTGTCCACCGGTGATGGGTTGGGCTGCTTGAAGTTGTGGTCCGGTTGCCGGCTGAGCGGCGGGTTGCACCTGTTGGGCTGCGGTGTGGACGTTCTGGGTTGCGTTGGGTGGAGCAATCGGTTGCTGTGATGTCAGTGGATTGACCGCTTGGGTTGAGGTTTGAGGGGTGACGGGTGAGGTGGCAGCGGTTGGTTGGGCTGCTGTGCCGGCTTCGGGGAAAAGGAGCTTGGGAGCTCCAGCGGCTGGGGCTCCAGCGGGTGCTGCATCCGGGTTGTCGGCGGAAACAGTGATCGGTTGGGTCGACTGTTGGTCGAGGAGTAGGAAGCGTCCGAGGGCTTCGCGGGCATCCTGCGGACGGGCGCTCATTTCACGCTCGATGTGCCACATAATCCAGTCGGCT
Organism: Oceaniferula marina; assembly: GCF_013391475.1. Lineage (NCBI taxonomy): Bacteria > Pseudomonadati > Verrucomicrobiota > Verrucomicrobiia > Verrucomicrobiales > Verrucomicrobiaceae > Oceaniferula > Oceaniferula marina. The sequence goes on from NZ_JACBAZ010000002.1 coordinate 842,949, forward strand.
CCCCATTTGGGGATGTCGGGGCGGAGTTCGTGAAGGGGGGTGACGTGATGCTGGAGGTGGCTGGCCATGACGGCTGCGGCCGTGTCTCCATTGAATGGGTATTCGCCGGTGAGGGCAAAGTAGTAGAGGCAACCCATCGAATACATGTCGGTGCACTTGTCCAGCGGGATCCGCTCGAACTGCTCGGGAGCCATGAAGAAAATCGAACCAAACACCGCGTCGCCATGAGCAATCGTCTGAAGAGAGGGGGCCGCGGAGAACTTTGCCAGACCAAAGTCCACGATTTTGATTTGGAATTTACCGGAGGGTAACCAGCAGACCATAATGTTACTGGGTTTCAAGTCCCGGTGGACCAGGTCGAGATCCTGGGCTGCGATCAAGGCTTCCTGGCTTTGCAGGGCCACTTCGCGTAGGTCGTCCCAGGTCATGGTGGCGCGTTCGACCATTTCGTCGAGGGTGCGGCCGTGGATCAGCTCCATGACAACGTAGGGGCCGTCAGAGTCGATGCCGGCGTCGTAAACGGTGACGATGTGTGGGTGCTGGACTGATGAAAGGGCCGTGGCCTCTTTCAGCAGACTTTTGGTGGCGTCTTCCTGATCTTCATAGCCACCGTCGGCCAAGACCCGTTTGATGGCCACATCACGGTTGAGATGAGTATCATAGGCGTGGTAAACCGCTCCAACTCCGCCTTCTCCGATTTTACCCTTAATTTCGTACCGCTCAGTGCTCATGTTCTTTCAGAAATAATAAATCTGGACTGCTTTTTTAGTCTGATTTTCTGACTGTGCAATGCTGAATTTAAGATATTCACGCGGATTGCCGGAGGATTTTGAGAATAGAATGAAAAATTGGCCATGGATTGGTAGAAGTTTCTGTTGCGTGGCTATGGGAGCTGGTGGATACTCCGCGCGCATGAGTGATAAAAAGGACAAGGATCTTCCGGATGCTGACGAACTGCAAAAAATGCTGCAAAATATGTTCGGCAAGTTAGGTGGCGGTGTGAGCATGCCCTTTCCAGCCTTTGATGGTGGGGAGGAAGAAAGCAAGGAGCCGGCCGACGAGGATTCCGGGTTTCAGGTTCGGGATGCGGATGCTCTTTTTGACTTTAATTACCGGCCCCGCGATATCAAAGCGCATTTGGATCGCTTTGTGATTCGTCAGGATGAGGCAAAGAAGGCTCTGTCGATTGCGGTCTGCGATCACTATAACCATGCGAAGTTCATGCGGGGGCAAGAGCAGGAACATGGGAAAATTCCCGACAGCATCGAGTATCAAAAACAAAATGTGATTGTGGTCGGTCCTACCGGGGTGGGTAAAACCTATCTGGTAAAACATATTGCCGAGATGATCGGCGTGCCTTTTGTCAAGGCGGACGCGACCAAATTCTCGGAAACCGGGTATGTGGGTGGTGATGTCGATGACCTGGTTAGGGAACTGGTGCAGAAAGCCGACGGGGACATAGAGTTGGCGGAGTATGGGATCATTTACATCGATGAAATTGACAAGCTTGCCAGTGGCGGTGGCCGTTCGATGGGGCGTGATGTCAGTGGGCGCGGAGTTCAGACCACCTTGCTTAAACTGATGGAGGAAACCGAGGTGGCTGCTCGCAACCCGAATGATATGAAGGGGCAGATGATGGCGATGATGGATTTTCAGAATGGCAAGGATCAGGGGAAGGATACGATCAATACGCGCCATATTTTGTTTATTGTTAGTGGCGCTTTTTCCGGTTTGGAAAAGGTGGTCAAAAAGCGTCTTCGCACCGGGCAGATTGGTTTTGGCGCCGATGTCGTGGACCACCCTCTGGATGAGGGATTGTTTGGTCAGGTGAATACCCAGGATTTTATTGATTTTGGTTTTGAGGCTGAATTTATCGGCCGACTGCCGGTGCGGGTGGTGTGTGAAAAGCTGGAAGCCAAAGACTTTGTGAACATCATGAAGCATTCCGAGGGGAGCTTGCTGCGCCAGTATGAGCGTGAATTCGCGGCTTATGGGATCCAGGCCACATTTGAGGACTCCGCGATTGAGCGGATTGCTGAGCGCGCTGAGAAGGAAAACACCGGAGCCCGGGCCTTGATGACGGTCTGTGAGAGTTTGTTGCGCGATTTTAAATTTGAGCTTCCCGGGACCGCGGTTAGTGAATTGAAAATTAATGGGGATCTGATCGATACCCCTGATGTGGTGTTGGAAGCCTGCCGTGAAAAGGGCATGCGGATCGACGTCGCCAAGGTTAAAGAGGAAGTGGATTTGTATGCTCGTGATTTTTACGAAAAGCACGGCATTCGCCTGAGCTTTGAAGAGGGAGCGGTCACATTGTTGGGGACCGAGGCTGCAGACAAGGGACGGAGCGTTTTACAGCTTTGTCAGCAGCGGTTCAAAGACTATCAGTTTGGATTAAAGCTGATTCAAGGAAACACAGGAGTGGATGAATTTACCCTTGGCGTGGATGCTGTGCAGGATGCAGACTCGTTTTTAAGCAACCGTGTGGTGCAATCGTATGCCGATGCAAACGAGGCCAAGCAGTCGAGAAAAAAGGCGGCGCCTGAGAAAAAGCAAGAGGAAGCTGAGGACAAAGAATAGCTGAAATTATGGTGCATCATCATTCATCACATTCACAGGTGAGCCGGGTTGATGGCCCGTGCTTGCTCTATGGTAGTGTCGGTGTGTGGTTGGCGGTCGCGATGGAGCTGGTAGGCTTGTTCAAGGCTGGCGACCGGAAGTTGTTGGACGCCTTGATGTCTCCGGTTTTTCATGGTCAAGCTCCCTCGCAGTGGCCGCTCTGGATGCAGATACTGATTACAGCTGCGTGTTGTTATGCATTGGCCTTTTTCGTTTTGGATAGTCACGGAACCTGGAGGAGGGTTTTGTTAGGGGTGACGATGTTGATTCTGGTTCTATCCATGGTGCCTACCATGGCGGTGTGGGAGGTGTATTTTTCTCCCTTTTTACCAGCCGTGGGTGTTTTTTGGACCTGGTTTTGCAGTATGATGTATGTGCGGCACCATGTGATGCCTTGTGATGCGGCGCATGCAGCGGTCGTTCCCCAATCGATTCTGGAAGTGAGTTCCGCTTACAAGACTCCGACACAAGCTCCTGCGGATGCCAGTGAGAAAGTAGTCACGACACCTGAGCTTGCCCAGAGTGAATGCTCGGATATTCCCTCCGTGCAAGCTGCCATGGCGGTGGAGAAAGTTGATGAGTCTGAGGTTTTTCAAGAGCACCTTGAGGTGAAAAAGAATAAAAAACCGGGGGATGGAAAGCATCCCGATAGGGTAAACGAGAAGGATGCCTTGGCTAAATACCGTCCCCGGGATTTGGATCGTCAGGCTGTGAAAGGAGGAGCGAATGGGTAGGGCTGGATTTCCCCAACCGGTGGTTGAGCTGATTTCCGAACTGAAGCGCTTGCCTGGGATTGGCCCCCGGTCAGCCGAGCGGGTGGCGGTGTGGCTCTTGCAGCATGATCGATCGAATTCGCTGGAGTTGGCCGAGGTGCTTTGCCAAGCCAAGCAACGAGTGACATCCTGTCCCGAATGTGGATTTTTTGCCACCGACGAAGGTTGCCCTGTGTGTAGTGATTCGGGGCGAGATGCCTCCTTGCTGTGTGTTGTCGAGCAGGCAACGGATGTGTTGCCGATGGAGCGAGCGTCGGTCTTTGGCGGTTATTACCATTGTTTGGGAGGTAAGCTCTCACCTTTGGACCATGTGACCCCGGATGACTTACGGATTGCTCCTTTACTGCGTAGAATTGATGCCCAACCTGGCGTGGAGGTGATTCTCGCCTTGGGTGCCGATGTCGAAGGAGAAGCGACTGCGAACTACCTTGCGGAGTTACTCGCATCCAAGCCATGCCAGGTTTCCAGGATTGCCCAGGGTTTACCTGCGGGGGGAGGACTTGATCATGCGGATGAACTCACCCTGATGCGCGCGATGCAGGGCCGTAGGGAGATGTGATGTTTGAGTTGTCGGTTATCGGTTATCGGAGTTGTCGGTTATCGGTTATCAGTTATCGGTTATCAGTTATCAGTTATCAGTTATCAGGTTCGAGGTTGTTAAAAATGCGTCAGAGGTCCGTGGGTGTCGGGTAGGTGTAACCTTTTACAGACTGGTATACGGTTGTGGGTAGGGCTGATTGGTCTCAATCAGCCGTGGATAGAACAACATTTTGCCCTTCAGTCGCTTTGATGAAGGTGCCAGTTAATTTGTTGCTGAATGGGTCTCTACGCACCACTCCTTCGTCATTCCTTGATGAAAAACAAAATCAGCTCGAAAATATGATCAGTTACTTTTCCTCATTGATATTACCATTAATCTTTTGCCGCTTTGGGGTCGAGCGCATCACGCAGGCCATCACCGAGGAAGTTGAGGGCAAAGAGGGTGAGTGAGAAAAGAATACTGGGGATGATCAGTAAGCGGGGGTGGGTTTCGAGGTAGTTGGCACCGTCTTTGAGTAGAATGCCCCATGAACTGTTGGGGGCCTCGACGCCTAAGCCAAGGTAAGAGAGCGAGGCCTCGTAGAGGATGAACCCCGGAACCGTCAAGGTGGTGTAGACGATGATCGGGCCAATCATGTTGGGCAGAATATGGCGGAGCAGGATGCGGGAGTGGGAGAGTCCTAAGGAACGAGCCGCTTCGATGTATTCCAGGTTTTTGATCGAGATGACCTGGGCTCGGGCCATGCGAGCCATGGTGAGCCAGCCGAGCGCTCCGATGGCGATGAAGAGTGGAACCAGGTTGGTGGTCTTTTTGGCCGTTTCGGGATCGACCCCCCAGTCGGCAACCATGATGGTAGCCAGGCCCTTGCTGTGTTCGGAGATGAGCAAGGAGAAGAGGATGACCAGCATGAGAAACGGGAGACCGTAAAGGACATCGACAGTACGCATCATCAGGGTGTCGGTGCGGCCGCCGGCGTATCCTGAGATGCCGCCCCATGCGACACCGATGACCAGGGAGACTGCGGTGGCGATGAAGCCGACGAGCAGGGAGATTTGTCCGCCGAAGATCAATCTGGCGAGTAGGTCGCGGCCGGATTGGTCGGTGCCGAGCAGGTGGTTCTTGCCGGGAGGTGCGAAGGTGTTGGAGAGTTCCTGAGCGTTTGGGTCCTGGAAGGTGAAGAGGATGGGGGCAATGAAACAGAGCAGAAAGATGAGCAGGAGGAAGGAGGCACTGACCACAGCCATGTGGTTTTTTTTGAGACGAAGCCATGCGTCTTGCCAGAGTGATTGGCCGGCGTAAGTGTCTGTCTTTTCCATCGGTCGTGGGTGTCCTGGGGGATTATGAGTTTCTCAGTCTCGGGTTCAGCGCGACCAGTGCCAGGTCGGCGGCGAGATTGGCGAGGACGATTAAGATTCCAAAGAGCAGAACCACTCCCTGAAGCAGGTTGTAGTCGCGGGCGGTGGTGGCATTGATGAAGTGCTGGCCGAGTCCGGGGACCTGGAAGATGGTTTCGACGATGAAGGATCCGCTGATGAGCATAGCGAAGGCGGGGCCGACGTAGGCGACGGCAGGGATGATTCCTCCGCGCAGGGCGTGTTTGATGACGATTCGGGTTGGGGAAAGACCTTTGGCTCGGGCGGTTCGAATGTAGTCTTGATTGATGACTTCGAGCATTCCACCTCGGGTAATCCGGGCGATGTAGGCTGCGGTGGCGAGCCCCAGGGTGATGGCGGGCAGGAGCCAGTCGAAGGGGTCGCCCCAGCCGGCGACTTTCAAGGTGTTGGAGTGGCTGGCGATACCGATGGCGAGTAGCGGGCCGATGACAAAGGAGGGGATGCTGATACCGAACATGGCGGCAGCCATGGTGCCGTAATCCAAGAGCGAGTTTTTCTTGAGAGCGGACAGAATACCGGCCGGGATCCCGATGCCGAGGGCGATGGCCATGGCCGAGACCCCGAGGGTGAGTGAAACGGGAAAGGAGTGGCGGATGATGTCGATGACCGGTCGGCCGACTTTGGACATGGATTCTCCGAAATCGCCACGGCTCAGGTTTTTCAAGTAGTGGAGATACTGAATGGGGACCGGCTGATCGAGTCGGTAGTAGGCGCGGTTTTTTTCGATGGTATGCTGAGGTAGCGACTTTTCATCGGTGAGTGGATCACCGGGCATCATGCGGACCAGAAAAAAGGTCAGCGTGATCAGACAGAGAAGAATGATCAGACCTTGGCCGAGGCGATGGAAAATGGTTTTGATGGGAATGGGTGGGTTGTGATTGGTGATTTGTGATTGGTGATTAGTGATTAGTGATTTGTGATTTGTGATTAGTGATTAGTGATTAGTGATTAGTGAGTTTGAGGAACTTGTATGGGTGGTTGTTGAGGATGAGGGGGTGCCAGCCTTGCACAGAGGGGTGGAGCAGATAGTTGGTCGTGAGGTGATAGACAGGGAGGATGGGGGCTTGTTCGAGTAGAATAGTTTCGGCTTGGGCCAGCGTGCGGTTTCGGTTCTCGGTGTTGGTGTCGCGTGCTGCGCGCGCGAGCAGGGACTCAAACTCGGGATGGTGCCAGCCGGTATGGTTGTCGCTGCTGGCTTGGGTCCAGATGTTGAGAAAGGTGCTGGGATCCGGGTAGTCGCCGACCCAGGAGCTCACGCAGAGGTCGTAGTTGCGTTTGCGACGCGAGACAAGGTAGGTTTTCCACTCTTGTTGTTGGATGCCGACTTGGATACCGAGATGTTTTTTCCACATATCCTGATAGGCTTCACTGAGGCGCTTGGCGAGGTCGCGATCAGCGGTCAGTAAGTTGAGTTTGGGAAAGCCTTTTCCGTTGGGGAAGCCCGCATCGGCGAGAAGTTGCCGTGCTTTTTGCGGGTCGAAGCGGATCACTTTGGGGCTTTGGTAGCTTCCAAAATCAGGGGTGAATCCATGGGCTGGTTGTTGTTTGCCCTTGGCGATGTTGTCGATGATGGCTTGTTGATCGATAGCGCAGGCCAGTGCCCGGCGGACACGCAGGTCGGCTAGGGCCGGGGTGTCCATGTTACAGCGGATGAAGGCGGTTCCGAGATAGGGTTCCTGGTGCAGGGCTTTGGGATGGTGCTGTGCTGAGTAGTCGATCATTTCCGGTGCCAGCCCGTAGGTTGCATGCAGTTGTTGGTCGTAGAACATCCGGGCTTCGGTGTAGGTGTTGGTGATCGGGAGGAAGCGGATGCCTTTGAGGGAAACCTGTTGCCGGTCCCAGTAGTGTGGGTTTTTTCGGACTTCGATGTAGTAATTGAATTTCCACTCGCTGAGCTGGAAGGGGCCGTTGGAGACGAGGTTTCCGGGGTCGGTCCAGCGGCTGTAGGGGGTGGTCATGTCGCCGTGGGCGAGGATGACGTGTTTGGGAACCGGAAACCAAGCGAAGTGTTTGGTGAGCTCTGGCAGGAAGGGGGTGGGGCTGTGAGTGGTGATTTCCAGGGTGTGGGAATCCAGCGCTTTGACGCCGACCTGGGAGAATCTTTTTTCTTCGCCTTTATTGAAGGCCTCGGCCCCTTGGATGAAGTAGAGCATGGATGCGGATTTGCCGGCGAATTCCGGGTGGAGTGACCGGTGGTAGGCAAAGAGAAAGTCATCGGTGGTCAGAGGGACGCCATCTGACCAGTGGCCGTCGGGTTGGAGTTGGAAGGTCCAGACGGTGGCATCGGCATTGGATGACCAGCTGGCTGCCGCTCCGGGGAGTGATTGGCCGTCGTGTTCCGGGTGTTCGAGGCAGAGGCCTTCGAAGAGGGCTCGCATAATGTTGTTTTCTGGGACTCCGGAGACAGTTTGGGGGTCGAGTCCTGCGGGCTCGGCACTGTTGGAGACGATCAGGATTTGGCGGCTGTTGGATTTTTCGATGCGGTTGCGTTGGTCGCAGGAGCTGCAGATCAGGGCGGTGGCACTGATCAGGCAGAGGGTGGCGAGTGATGACATGAGGTGCCGAAGCATCCCCGTGAGCGTGTCTGATTTGGCTGGAATGTGGAGTCTTTTTTTTCGTATTGGGACATGATGGGAAATTGAACCTTGTTTGCCGGCATGATTCATGTGGAATGGGTCGAGCATGAAACAACTTGTTGATCTGATCCGTCACACACGCCGATTTCGATACACCTTGACTCTGTTGTTGATTTTTGGGGCATTGTTTGCCGTAAGTCAGACTCGGAGTCAGGAATCCGGGGCCCCTGATCCGGCCGCTGAGGAGGTTGAGGTTCCCGAAAAGGGAATGGAAAAGGGAGTGGAAAAGGAGATTCCTGTCGAGCCTGAGCTTGCAGCCGAACCTGATAGCGCTGAAAAAAAACAGACCGAGGGGCGGGAGATTGAGCTTGAGAAGGTGGCGGAGACATTCCTTGGAGGGTTAAGTTCGCATCTTTCCAGCAAGCCGGTGCCAGAAGATACCGTTTTGCCGGATAGCATCATCGGGATGACCTGTAACGCCGAGCTGGATAAAGAGGGCGATGATGATCAGAAAGGGCTACGCCATCAGTTGGGTGATAAGGAAAAGGCCGGCCAGTATATTCACGATTTGCGCATGCGAGGGGTGGTTCCCGTCCAATCGATTCGCTGGATTCGTCCTCAGGCTGACAAGCCCATGAAGTCAGACAAGGATGCAAAGAAAAAGCCCGAGCCGAGTGCCGTGCTCTGGGGGATTATCACCGTGGATGACAAGCGTAACCCGAATGTGAAGAACTGGGAACCTCGTAGCCGAGCGGTGAAAATTTCGTTTCAAGAACGTGATGGTAAACGCCTGATCAGTGACATCGAGCGGCCCAAGGTGCGTGAACTTGGAGGTGTGAGCTTTGTTGAGCATTTTATACAACAATTAAAATCCGGCAAACAACAGGAAGCTTGGAATTCCGGAAGCAAGCTCATGCAAGCAGAGCGGGATGCGGAGGCGTTTCATGCGGATATGGTAAAGGGAGGTTTTCTCAAGGATGGGAAGATTGAATGGGGGGAGGAAACCGCAATCGAAGGTGGTTATAAATTAAACGGGGTGCTCAATGTTGAAGGAGGAGCTTCCTTGCCATTCTATGTGGCACTTCTGGAAACGGCGGACGGTCTCAAGGTGTTGGATTTTCAGTCAACGGATTCATTTTTCAGCCGAGTGATCGGTGGACGGGGCGACACCTTGGATATGGTATTAGCCGTTTTTGTTTTGGCCCTGCTGCTTGGCTTTCTGTATATCATCGTTTCCTATGTCAAAGGGCTCTGGGGATCACCTCGCGAGTTGTATATTTTGTTTTTCACCAAGCTTACCGAGTACAGCGCTTATGGTGCCGCGCAGTTGACCTTTATGTTCTACCTGCGTGAGGACCTGGGGCTTGGTGACCTTGGTGCCGGAACCTATTACAGTACTTGGTCGACCGTTGTGACGGCCGTTACCATGGTGGTGGGTGCCATTTGCGATACCATCGGGGTGAAAAAAACCCTGCTGATTGGTAGTGTCCTGCTTTTGATCAGCCGGGTGGTGATGCCATTCTCCGATAACCTTTGGGTGGTGACTCTGCTTGGTTTTATTCCCTTGGGGATTGGAGTCGCGATCACCGGGCCCGTGCTGTCGGTGGGTATCAAACGCTTCACCACGATCGAGGGGGCCGCTTTGGGCTTTGGTTTGTTTTACACGCTGATGAATGTCGGCTGGGCGGTCGGGGCGAAAATTTTCGATGTGGTGCGCATTCGTATGGGGGAAATGGGGAGTGTTGATTTCCTCGGCGACACCTTGTCGACCTGGCAGGTGTTGTTTGGCATTGGATTTTTCATCAACCTTCCCGACTTGCTGGCAATCCTGTGGATGCGCGACGGTGTGGAGATGACTGAGCACGGTGTGAAGTTTCCCGACAAGAAGGAGCGAGGATATGAGGCGGACGGTGCTGAGGGTTCGATGTGGCAACGGAGCGTATCTTCCTTGCGGAGCGGAGTGGTTGGTTCGGTTAAATTATTTGGCGACAATTTTGTCCAGCGGGCCTTCTGGGTGTTTATCTTGTTGATCGGGATCACGGTCTTTGCGCGCCTGACCTTCTTTCATTTCCACATTACCTGGCCGAGTTATGGTATCCGCTATTTCGGGCAGGGGTCTTTGGTGGGGAATGTGTTCGGGGTGTTGAACCCCTTGCTGATTGTGTTTCTTGTGCCGGTGGTTGCGTATTTGACCCGAAAGGTTCGTTCTTACTGGCTGCTTTTGGTCGGCACGATTGTTTCGGTGGCTTCGGTGGTTTTTGTGGTGCTTCCTCCCGAGGTGTTTGCCGGCTTGGCCGACACCTGGTTTGGGATAGTGGTGTATGAACGTTGGCTGGAGGTTCCGGTGGGTAACCGGGATCCCTATTATTTGTCGATGGTGCTTTTTGTCATTGTGTTTACGATTGGTGAGGCAATCTGGTCGCCGCGCCTGATGCAGTTCACCGCGGAGATTGCCCCTCCCGGGCGTGAGGGGTCGTATATTTCTCTCTCCTACCTTCCTTACTTCGGGGCGAAGTTTATTGTCGGGCCGATGGCAGGTATGCTGCTGACTGAGTATTCACCGGAATTCGGTGTCGATGGCATCTACGGCTACTACCCGGATCATCAGATGATTTGGTGGTGGGTCGGTGGAACGGCGGCGCTGACTCCGATTGGTCTCTTGGCATTTAAGAAGCTCTACCGCTTGGCTGAAGCCCGTGCTGAAGAGGCTGCTCAAAATGAGTAAACGGCAAAAGGAATTATTATTCTCATGAGGGGATCATTTTTCGTGGATTGGGTGCTTGCTATGTGAATTTTTGTGCCCTAGAACCCTCGTCATATTCCCACAGATGGTGGGGAAACCACCATGAAAGCGTACTTTATCAGGAGATTCCTATTGATTCCGATCACCTTGTTTGGAGTGACCTTGATTGTGTTTACCCTGACCCGTTTTATGCCGGGAAGCCCGATGGAGCGGGCGATGCAGCAGGCCAGTCAGGTGGATGAAAACTCGAAGGGCTCAAGCGGAGACAAGGAGCAAGGGGGGCTGAGCGATGAGCAACTCGAAGAATTGGAGGAGGAATACGGGTATGACAAACCAGTGGTGGTGGCGTATTTTCAGTGGTTAGGCCTGGCTCCGCGTGAGCGTCAGATCAGTAAGGCCGATTTTAAGGAAGGCGGAGAGGATACCATTGGCGCCGCCGTCATTGAAGACCCCGAGAATGAAACGCTGGTGGTGCTCAAGGGGTCGGGTCGTCAGGTTAAGGTGGACCGCAACGCCTTGGAGGATGCTTATTTTCTCGATAACGGCAAAAAGGTTTCCGAATCCGGCTGGAGTGTGCGGGTGGACAGCCCGAAGGATCGGGCAGAGCGCTGGGCGCGAAGAAACTTCAAGGATGTGGGATCGGCCCCGGAAAAAACCGCACGTGCGGTGGTGTTCAAAACCCGCTTTGCCGGGCTGGTGCAAGGGGATCTCGGGCGCTCTTCGACGTATCAGGACAAGGTGTCGGACATGATTTTAGCCCGCATTCCGATTGCGGTGTATTTCGGTCTTTTATCGACGATTATCATTTACGGTATTTGTATCCCGTTGGGGATCGTCAAGGCGATCAAGCACCGGACCTTCCTGGATAACGCGAGTTCGGTGATGATTTTTGTTGGCTACTCGATCCCTGGTTTTGCATTGGGGGCGCTACTTTTGGTGTATCTGGGTGCTCGGCTCGGATGGTTTCCCTTGTTTGGTCTGATGAGCCCCGGTGTTGAGGATTTGAGTTTTTTCGAGAAGGTCAAGGATCTGGCGCATCACACGGTTCTCCCCTTGAGTTGTTATATTATCGGGGGCTTTGCCTACACGACGATGATGATGAAAAACAACCTGATGGACAATCTGGCTGCGGACTACGTGCGCACGGCGGTGGCCAAGGGGGTGAGTTTCCGCTCGGCGGTATTCAAACATGCCTTCCGTAACTCGTTTATTCCGATTGCGACCAGCCTGGGTGGCCTGATTACGATGTTTGTCGGCGGGAGCATGCTCGTGGAACAGGTTTTTGATATTCAGGGGTTTGGCTTGTTGCAGTATCAGGCGATTACGAATCGGGATAATTACGTGATCATGGGAACCCTGACCATTTCAGCATTCCTGATGGTTCTGGGTAATATTTTGTCGGATTTCATTGTCGCGATGGTCGACCCTCGCATCAAATTTCACTAATCAGCATGTTTCGAAAAATCGGATGGATTTTTATAGTGGGCGCCTTGGCGTCGGCTGTCGGGGAGTTGTGTGGGCTTAAGTTGCCGACACTGCGCTGGGGGTTTGAAACCAGTAGGGAGATTGCCTGGTTGCATTGGAATCTGGGAACCATGGCGGATGCGCGAATCATTCCCTGGTTTGGCTGGGTGTGTGTGTTGCTGAGTGTGGTGATGGGACTAACTCTGCTGATTCGTTTTCCCCGTGATTTTCAATTCACACCGATCACACAGCGCCGGATTGATCGCTTTCGTTCGATCAAGCGAGGGTACCGGGCATTTCTCACCATCATTGTCCTTGGGGTGATTGCGTCCCTTGACCACTTGCTGGTTGGAAATGATGCCTTGTTGGTGAAGTATGATGGGAAGTGGCATAGTCCGGCCTTGGTCCAGAGCCAGTTCAAGGGCAAGGATTTTGGCTTGGAGGGGGAGGCCGGTGAGTCGCCGGCAAACTTCCGTCGATTGAAGCAGCATTTTGAGGCAAAGGGAGGGGACGACTGGGTGTTGATGCCTCTGGTGCCTTACGCTCCGACCCAAGACACGGTGACGGTCCCAACCATGGCATTGGAAGTGCGAGATGATGGCCTGCTGTATCATCCGAGCTCCAGTAAACCATACAATGGTCTCGCAGCCCGGATTTATGATTTGAATGAACCCGGCCGGATGCATCTACGGTTCCGCTACCGCAAGGGGCTCAAGGAGGGGGCTGCCGATGGTTGGGACCGGGAGAATAACCGAATTTACGGTGCCAATTACCGTCAGGGTGAGTTGCAGTCTGAGAGTTGGAGTGGTGAGGGCAGCAAGGAGGAGTTTTTGGATGCTGAGAGTTCGGAGTTGAGTATTATTTATTATGCTCCGTCGCCGCCAAGTTTCAAGATGGGTCATGTCTTGGGGACCACGCCCCAGGGGTATGATGTCTTGGCGTATCTTTACGGGGGGCTACAGGTGAACTTCAAAGCGGCCTTGTTTTATATCCCCTGTATCTATCTGATCGGGATTACCGTTGGGCTCTTGATGGGCTTTTTCGGTGGGGTCTTTGATTTGTTTGTTCAGCGGTTGATTGAGATTTTTTCCAACATTCAGTTTTTGTTTGTGATCATCATTGTGAGCTCCTCGGTTCCGGTGCAGATCAAAGAGAAATCGGGGCTGGGGGTGATCTTGCTGATTTTGATCTTATTCAGTTGGATGGGGATGACCTATCTGATGCGGACGGCGGCCTTGAAAGAGAAGCAGCGTGATTATGTGGCGGCGAGCCGAGTGATCGGGTGCTCGACTCCGCGCATTATTTTCAAACATATTTTACCCAATGCGGTGGCGATCCTGGTGACCTTGGTTCCCTTTTCGGTTTCGGGATTGATTATGGCGCTGACGTCGTTGGATTACCTGGGTTTTGGACTGCCGCCAAAGTATGCTACCTGGGGGATTTTGCTGAAGGATGGTTTGAGTACGCTTTCCGCTCCCTGGTTGGTGAGCTCGGCATTCCTTTGTTTGGTTTCCCTGTTGATCTTGATCACCTTTGTTGGTGAGGCGGTAAGGGAAGCCTTTGACCCCAAAAAATTCACCTATTACAAATAATGAGCAAGCGATGGAAATACCTTTGGCAAGCGGGTGCGGCCCTGATCAGCCTGTGTTTGTTGAGCTCCTGTGGCGAAGAGCAGGAAGAGGTGGAACGGACCTTTGGGTTTGATGAGTTTGTTCCGAAATACAACGCCTATATCAAGAATTGGCTGGCTGGCGAGCGGCACCGGGTGAAGAAGGAAATTGATTCCCTGAGTGAGGAGCAGGCTGGCGCCGATGAGCGGAAGCTGGCAGAACTGAAGGATTCACTTGCTGATGCCCGCCGTGAATTGGCCCGCATTGAGTATCGCCAATCGGTTGGTGATTATTTTGCCTTTAAAAAAGAAACGGACCTACCGGAGGGCTTGCAGTGGGAAGATGGCTCGGGACAACCTGAAATTGGAGACTCGCGTGCGCGCAAGGGGGGAAGTTTTCATTTTTACATTTCCGAATTCCCGGCAACGGTTCGTCAGTTTGGCAAGGAAGCGAACAACTCGTTTCGCTCGGAGATTTACGATAACCTGGAAGTGGCGTTGATCGGACTCCATCCGATTACCTCCAGGATCATTCCCGGCACGGCCAAGCGCTGGGCGGTGAGTGAGGACGGTCATACGGTTTATTATGAGCTGGACCCGGATGCCCGCTACAACGATGGCCACAAGATTCCGGTCAAAGATTACATGGTCTCGATTTACATTCGGGTGTCTGATTACGTTTCCGCCCCGTTTCAGAAACAATACTATCGTGAGCAGTTTGCCCAGGTCGCCAGTTATGGGGAAAAATATTTATCAGTGACCTTGCCCGAGCAAAAACCGTTGATGCCATACTATGGCGCGATGGCACCGGCCCCCTCACATTTTTTCAAAGATTATGGCCCCGACTTTGTGGATCGTTATCAGTGGAAGGTGGCTCCTCACACCGGAGCTTACTATGTTAAGGACAAGGATGTGGTGAAAGGGGTTTCGATCACCTTGACCCGTGACAAGGATTGGTGGGCAAAGGATAAACAATACTACCGTAATCGCTTTAACCCTGACAAAATGGTTTTCACTGTGATCCGGGATGAATCCAAAGCCTTTGAATTGTTTCGGGCCGGCCAGCTTGATGTGTTTGGTTTGACCCGCCCCAATTTCTGGTATGAAAAGTCGGAGATCGACCCCGTGTTTGATGGCTACATCGAACGGTATCAATTTTATAACCAATTTCCGCGTAGCCCGCGTGGAGCATACATGAATGTCGCCCGCCCGATTTTCCAAAACCTGGATTTACGCAAAGGGGTGGATTTTTCCCTGAACTGGCAGAAGTGTATTGATGTGATTTTCAGGGGAGATTATGCGCGCTTGCAGCAGTTCAGTGTGGGCTTTGGCGAAATCACCAACCCGAACGTGCGAGCCCGGCAGTTTTCAGTGATCCGCGCGCGTGAACATTTTGCCAAGGCCGGATATACTCAGGAGGGAAGCGATGGTATCTTGCGTAAACCCAGCGGCGAACGCCTGGCTGTAAATCTGAGTTATCCGAATGTCGCTTATTACCCGCGGCTCGTTGCCGTGCTCAAGGAAGAGGCAAAAAAGGCAGGGCTCGATATTCGTGCCGATGGTTTGGAATCGACGGTGTATTACAAGAAGGTGATGAAAAAAGAGCACGATATGTGCATCTGGGCCTGGGGGACCAACCCACCATTTCCTCGTTATTATCAGTCGTTTTTCTCAAAAAATGCCTTCGATTCGAATGGTGAACCAAAGCCGCAGACCAATAACATTAACTGCTACTCCAACCCTGTCATGGACAAATACTGTAAGGGTGTGCGTTACGCAAGAACGGTTGAGGAAGTGAAGGAGAACTCGTGGAAAGCCCAGCAATTGATCCATGACGAAGCCCTGTTTTCACCTGCGTGGGTGACGAACTTTGTCCGGGTTGGCTCCTGGCGTTGGTTGCGTTGGCCGGACACCGAGGACACCCCTTTCTGTGTTCCCATTGTTTACAGTCCTCTGGAAAGCTACTGTTATTGGATTGATGAGGAAATCAAACAGGAAACGCTCAAAGCAAAGCGGCTTGGGAAAACGTTCCCGGAAGTGCAAGTGGTGATCGATGATTTTAAGGATGGAATTCCTGTGACGCAGGAAAAATCAGAAGAAGCCCGTGAGGAAGGAGGAATGAGCAATGAGTGAGAATGTGTTGGAAGTAAAAGATCTGATCACGGCTTTCCGGATGGAGGACGGTGATTGGGTGCGAGCGGTGGATGGTGTTTCCTTCCGGGTTCCCAAAGGAAAGACCGTCGGGATTGTTGGTGAATCCGGCTGTGGTAAGAGTGTTACCTCAATGTCTATTGTCGGTTTGTTACCCAAGCCGATGGGGCATGTGTTAGGAGGTGAGGTGTTATTTAAAGGTGAAGATCTGACTCGGACGAGTGACAAGCGTATGCACCAGGTTCGAGGCGGCGAAATCGGTGTGATTTTCCAAGAGCCCATGACGGCTCTCAATCCGGTACACCGGATTGGTAAGCAGATTAGTGAGTCGTTGATCTTGCACCGTGGAATGAATAAGCGCGAAGCCTTGAAGGAATCGGTAGCTCTGTTGGAGAAGGTGGGGATTCCCGCTCCGGAAGAACGGGTGATGGAATACCCGCACCAACTATCGGGTGGAATGCGGCAGCGGGTTGTGATTGCCATCGCGCTGGCGTGTAAGCCGGATTTATTGATTGCGGATGAACCAACGACGGCTCTGGATGTTACGGTGCAGTCGCAGATTCTTGAGTTGATGGCTGACCTTCAGGCCGAGATGGGGATGTCTACGATTTTGATCACTCACGACTTGGGAGTGATTGCCGGTCACTGCGATGAAGTGGTTGTGATGTATGCCGGTCGGGTGGTGGAGCGAGCTCCCGTTCAGACTTTGTTTTCTTCTCCCCAACATGCCTACACACGAGGCTTGCTGCAGGCGATTCCCACCTTGGAGACGCCACGCAAGTCGAGGCTCAATACCATCGAAGGTCAGGTGGCAGCGATCAGTGATTTTGTCCCCGGGTGTCGGTTTTGCCAGCGCATGGAGCGCAGCGGTGACACGCTCAAAACCCGGGCTCCTTTTGTTGAAATATTTGAAGACCATTGGGTGGAAGCGTGCCCTGAATGTGTCGATGTCTCCAGCCTATCAGCGTCATGAGTGATCCGATATTAGAAATACAAGATTTGAAGATGCACTTTCCTGTCAAGGGGGGGGTGTTTTCGCGTCAGGTGGCTGCGGTGAAGGCTGTGGATGGCGTTTCGTTTCATGTCGGTCGCGGGGAAACCCTGGGACTGGTTGGAGAGTCGGGGTGTGGTAAATCGACTTTGGGAAAAAGTATTGTGCGTCTAACGATGCCGACCGCCGGGTCGATTCGTTTCCAAGGTCTGGACATCACACGGATGTCCCAGTCCCAGTTGCGTCCGATACGAAGGAACATGCAGATGGTGTTTCAGGACCCTGCGGAGTCGTTGAATTCGCGGATGTCGGTGGGGCAAATTATTGCCGAGCCCTTGGAGGTTCAGGGGATTGGAACCAAGGCAACGCGCAAGGATATGGTGGAAGGTTTGCTGGATCGCGTGGGGATGCCTAAGAGTGCAGCCCAGCGGTTTTCCTTTGAATTTTCCGGTGGTCAGCGTCAGCGGATCGGGATTGCCAGAGCCTTGGCCTTAAACCCTGAATTGATGGTTCTTGATGAACCTGTTTCAGCTCTGGACGTGTCGGTTCAGAGTCAGGTGCTCAATTTGCTGTTGGAGCTGCAGGAGGAAATGAACCTCGCTTACCTGTTTATCGCCCATGATCTGGCGGTGGTAAAACATATCTCGGATCGGGTGGCCGTCATGTACCTTGGAAAAATTGTTGAATTGGCAGATGCCGATGTGATTTATAAAGACCCGAAACATGCCTACACCAAGGCTTTGATTTCGGCGATTCCTGAACCTGATCCCGAGAAGGCAAATCAACGTGTGCACCTGGAGGGCGAGATCCCGTCACCGATTGACCCTCCTGCCGGTTCGGCCTTTGGACACCGAATCCAACACCCGCGCTATGAAGAAACCGTTGGTATGGATTTGTCATTGGTGGAAATCGATAAAGACCACTGGGTGGCTGCCGATCCATGCTGCTTGAGCGAAGAAGACTACGCCAAGGTCCAGAAGATGCGTGCAATGTCCTGATTCTCCCTGTGCTGGTCGTTTTTGAAAATCGATCCTTGTAAAATCAACGGTCTCCGTGATTTCGTTCTGGTAATATCTTCGTGTGATATTTAGGAATCAGGTCACTAGAGATGAAGCGCATTGCCATTCTTTCCGAAACTTCACTGGCGTCCGGGCGGCAGATCGTGATCGGGGTGTCCCGGTTTTTGGATGAACGCGGCAATTGGTCTGCGTTTCAGCACTCCGGCCCCCTTGGAGCCTTGACGCCGTCGGCAATCATGCAGTGGGAGGGTGATGGCATGATTGCACGGATTGCGAATAAGGAGTTGTTGGATATGATTCTTTCGAAGGGGGTTCCTACGGTGGACGTACTTGGAAATGTCGCAGAATCGCCCTTGCCATTGGTCAAGTGTGACGACCGGGCAATTGGTCGCACCGTGGCGCGACACTTTTTGGAAAGTGGTTACCGGAACTTTGGTTTTATCGGACTTGAGGACGAACGCTGGTCGATGGAGCGGCAGCAAGGGTTTAGTGAAGTGGTTGAAGCACAGGGGTACCCGGTGCGAATGTGTTTGATTAATCAGTCGGACCCCAAACCGGTGAATGACAATTTAGGTTGGGTGAAGGATTGGTTGGCGAGTCTTCGCACTCCCAGTGCTTTGATGGTTGCCAGTGATCAGTTTGCTCCGATTGTGTTTGAGGCCTGTCATCAACTGCAATTATCCATTCCCGAGCATATGAGTGTGGTTGGCGTGGATAATGATCAACCCTTTTGCAACCTATGTCGCCCGAGGTTGAGTAGCGTTGAACCTAACCACTCACGCGTCGGTTACCGGGCGGTAGAACTTCTCGAACGATTGATGCGGGGGGAATCGATGGAGAAACGTACCATTGAAGTTCGCCAGCATACATTGCACCAACGCTTGTCCAGTGGTTTTATGGTCGTTGATGATGAGGCGCTGGTGAAGGGGTTGAATTATATTCGTGAGCACGCAGCGATGGGGGTGGCTTTGGATGAAGTGGCCTCGGCTGCAGGTCTTTCCCGCAGTGTGTTACAGAGGCGTTTTCGTCAGCGGTTTAACCGGACCGTGGGCGAGGTGATCTTATCGGAGAAGCTACGCATTTCACGTGATTTGTTAGCTCATACCCAGCTCTCACTTGCTGAAGTAGCCGAGCGGTCCGGCTTTAATTGCCAGGAGTACATGACCTCTATTTTTCGTAAACATCTACAGACAACGCCGCGCAAGTTTCGTGGGAAGTAGTCTCGTATTCAGCCTTTGATAGAGGGGGCGATGATTTCGATAAGTTGGAAGATGCCAGTACCTCCGAGCGGGAGGAGGATGGCTTTGAACAAGGGATTGTTGATAATGCCGAGGGAGGTTCGCTCTTTGGATGTTTCGAGTATTTTTGAGGCTTTTTGCAGTGGCGCTTCCTTGCATTGATCGTTGAGCAGGGCGAGGGTGACCCTGTATCGTGCAATGCTTAGTATCGATGAGGATTTGTGTTGTAACATGATAGAAATCATCACCAGAATGACGATGGCAAAAGCGAGAACCAAGGTGAGTGATAGTGGCCAATCAAAATGATCAAAGATGGCGTTGCGGGATGTGATGAGAAGAAAAATGGCGATGAAGGGGTAGTAGACGGTCGGGCATGTTGCTCTGACCTGTGCCGTCGCTATCTGCGCAAGTTGGGATTCCCATACTCCTGGATCGTTATTGGCTTCGGCTGCGTAAGGGTGATGGTTGGATGTGAGCTTGGGTTGTGTCGATTTTTCAGATGTAATGTATGGGGAGTTGTATCCACGCAGCCACTGTTTGATATGTTGTAGAATACGGAGACTGAGGAGATGGGCATCCAGAACATAACACAAAAGAAACAACTGGCAGAGCCAGGACGAAATGCGCACCCATTCAAAACAGATGCGGCTGCCACTTCCCCTTGCGGGGTTGATTGGGCTATTCCAGTAGGTGGTCATAGCCATGTAGAACGCTGCCAGGATGAGGGTAAAGGCAAAGGACCGGAGAAGTCGTTGCGACTGGCTTCCCGTGATAAGGAATCTGTGCCAGAGGGTGGGAAGGTTATCTTCCTTTGCTGATTTACCGGAGCTGATCATAAAGGGAAACCAGACAAGGGCGCTCCTGAAAAGTATCTGCAGCTGGTGGAATCTCGGCCTTGCTTCAACTTTGTGATCAACGGGAGTCGGGTTTTCGAATAATGAGAGAAACTGCGATTCGCATCTGAGCTGCGCTGATTGGATGTCAAACCAGCTTTTCCATACACAGTATACGCAGAGGGTGCTGGTCATCGCCATAATCACGGCGCTGGGCCAGATGCTGATTCCGGCCCACAGGGCAAAGGGCTCTTCGCTCGCGTTGCCACTGAGTGAGTGAATGAAATAAAAGAGTGTGGTTAGGAGGACGAACGAGCCAAAGAGAGAAGCTAGCGCTGCTCGGGTCCAAATGTAGGACGTTTTTCCGGATAGTCTCGAAATCTCTATCTGAGGGTGGTTTTTGATCCCTCGTTTGCCTAGCGAAATAATGAGAATGCAGAAAAAAGCATACATGAAAATGAAAAAGGGAATGGCATGCTGGGCCTTCAGTTCTTTTTCTGCGCTGTTTTCTTCCCAACCTGGGAAGGCAACGAGCCCCGTATCATTGGGATCAGATGCGATGGGAGCACCTTCACCACTGACGTCATCGACTTGATACCACGAGAGTAACCGGGGGGCCTGCCTACCCAGTTCATAGACGCGAACAACATTTCTTTCAGCCGGTAGTGGCACTCTTCTTCGTTCTTCGCCATCAGGTGGCAGCTTGATGCGTTCGCCATGCCTGACCATGCTGAAATAATGAATGGCTTCCAAGGTCGCCAGATACGTTGCTGTTTGATAGGTATCTCGAAATGGGGGAATCGTATGCTGAAGGGCGTTTCGTAAACTCAGACCGTAGGGGCTGGCGACGATTAGGTTGTTCGTGTACTTGCGCTCCTTGGGTGAGAGCAGAGTTGCGTCCATGTCTGTAGTGAAGAACTGAGCATGGGTGAAAGGTTTACGAAGGGCTCTGAGCAAGAGAAGCTTATCGTAGACGTCGCTTCCTAACACTCCAATGGCCGCAAAGCGTTTCCCTTGGGCTGTTTCCAAGTCCCTGATGCGTGAAACCAGGCGCCGGACGTAGTCGTATTGGGAGTTTCCCCAAGGGATTTCTGACAGGTCGGTGTTTTTATCTGTTGTTCCACTATGCGAGTTGTGATTGGTCTGACCGTCCAGACCGTTGAGGTAAGTGATGGTTCGGATTTGTTGTTCGTGCTTGATGTCTACCTGGTTACGTTTGTCCTGGCCGAGTGTTTCTGACCATGCGGCCTGACGAAACGATTGGGGAAGGGATTTTCCATACAGGGTGTCGTATTCCGTGATGAGTAGCACCGGAGATTCCGGCGAGCTGGGATCGATTCCGCGGTTTTTGAGTTCAGCGACCAAGGCTGAGCAGATTGAAAAATCATCTCCGGATAGACGTTTGATCAGAAATGAGTCGGCAAAATTCAAATCGTAGCGATGTTTGCTAAGAGACGACCAATAGTTACGGATGCCGTTCCAGAGATTGGTTTTTTCAGTGGCCAGCCCTTGTCGCTGGATGGCTGCCATAAATGATTGCCGGATCTGTGGCGTGTTGTGGAATTCGTCATAAATCCTGCGTTGCACATAGCTTCTGGTTTGATTGGTCGACCGCGTTGGCATGGACGCATACATCGTTACGGCGGTTTTGAATGGCGGTTCATCTGGTTCTATTTGACGTTTGATATCGTGAAATGTGGCGTCACTCACGATGTTGTCGTATTGACCGGATGATGTGGGGCCGATAATGGCGAACTTTGGAGGTGGCGATGGTTTACTGCTTTCGTGCTTCGTGCACGATTCCGCTGCCAGTGTCATCTTATCAACAAAGGTCCTCAGTTGATGATAAGCCGATTCCTCTAAGTAGCCTTCGTTGACATAGAGGATCATCACGCTGTTAAATTTGCGAGACCTCCACTCCCAGACGGTATGGGTGGCATTAATGATTTCATAGGGGATGGCCCATCTTGTCTCGCTGGTGTCGTAATAGCTACAATGCAGTTGACTGCCTTGCTCCGGAATATAGCTCGCAGATTCCGAGATCGCTGCCAGTGCTGAGTAGCGTAACCTGCGTCTGCGCTCGGTGTTTTTGGCAGAAAATCCATCAGGCACCGTGATGATCAAGCCAAGGGTGGGGGTCATGGTCTGATTCCATTCAGCGATTGTTTGTTGAATGGAGGCAATGGGTTTGCCGTCAACCCTTGGCGCATCGTTTTCGTTATGCGAGGAAAAAAACGTATGTGCACGGTCGTTTTTATCGAGGAAGTGCTCCAGCGCTGTCAAGGGGTCTTCCCATGCACGGGCTGAGATGTGGGTATGATTGTTAGCGTGTAAGCCACGATCCGGGCGGGACGTATTCAATGGCTCGCTGGACGAGATGATCCCCCAACTGACCATGATGATGATCAGAAGATTGGGCAAAAGAAGGCCGCTAGAACTGTCGTTATGGTGAGCCATGGTGGTCCGGGGGGGTGGCCGGAGATCGAAACGATCTAAGGAGGGGGGATCAGGGTCACCGTTGTAAGCGGTGACTCCGGGTGATTTATTTTTCAGCAAATGGGGGCAATGTCTAAAAATCGAGATCGTCTGTTTTGAATGGCAACTTGACGCTGTGGCCGAGAATGGATTTCAGCACGTGGTTCATGGTGCGGGTATCGTTATCGAAACCACCGTGGGATCGGCTGCGTGTTGTGCTGCCGCTATTGCCATTGGAGTAGTGGATTTTGGGTAGTCCACCTGAGGACTTGATCTCCTTGACGAAATTCTCCATGCCGACGATGGGAGTCTCCCTGCCGTCGTGTTCGAAGGAATTGCTAACCAGATAAAGCAGCGATTTTCGATAGATGCCTGCAACATGGTCGTCCTCCTCGAGATGGTTTCGTAGTAGATAGAGCTCAAGGCTGTTGAGTTTAAGTTTTCGTTTCTTTTGATAGATCGGTAGGTAGTGGGAGTGGAAGAGTTTGAGCGATGCCGCTGGGGCCAGTAATGAGCAGGTGGCGATTTCGATGTTTTTATTCTGCAGTGCCCGCAGAAGGTGGGCGATGACGATGGCTCCCGTGCTGTGACCGCAAAGGTGAATTTTTTTCTTTTTGCCGGGAGATGCTTTTCCGAGGTGTTTGATGAAGCGGTTCAGGCTGTCCAGTCCATCGCCTTTGGAGGTGAAGGCAGATTGGGCACCTTGCTTCATTTCATCCCAGACCATGGTTCCCGGGCGGCGTAGTAGTCCTTCCAGAAAGCGGTCGGTCCAGTCTGAGAAACCTCCGACCCGTTCTGTGGAGGTTTTGCCTTTGCGTAGGATGAGGTCCTTGATTTCTTCCATCAGTCCGGTGTCATACATGATGTGGAATGGATAGACGCGGTTGCGTTTGAATCCATCCTTCATCGCACGGATACGTCGCGCAGAAGCTTTGGGTGAGTTGAGTCCGCCGTGGAAATAAAAGAGCACATGATCATAATCACTGCTGTTAGCTACGTGTTGGGCGGTTTGCTCGACATCGGCGGCATTGCTCCAATAACGTCCTTTGTCGTGGTACTGGCCATCATCGATATGAACAAAATGTCCAGCGATTTCGGCACGGTTGACTGTTTTAGTTAATGTGGAAGCGGGAGCGTTGGTTTCTTGGTATCCTTTATATGCATGGGCTTCCAGGCCAAAGATTTGAGGGGTAGGAAGGGCCAGGCTGACCACCCATGCATCCATGAGGGTGTCAATCCAGTCCTCGTATAACCAGAGGGCCGTACCTTGATCCCCCCATTGTTTTCCCCATGAGTTTTGAATGATAAATCCACGATCATTGTATCCAACAATGGCAAAGGCATGCCCGCCGCTTATGATGGGGTTTCGTTCAATCACTCCGTTCTTTGGCGATTGCCAGCCACGGTGAACCCGGGCGGAAACGGCGATGATGCCAGATTCGTTGATTGCGCTGTGGAAGTGTGCAATGTCAGGTTTGAGACGGTAGTAGGCACCGATGGTGTTGTGGCGGGCATTTTTAGCCGCATCAATGCTCAGGTAGTCGATACCTCCGTTTACGAGGTATGGCCAATGGTCTTCACTGCACACGCCCATGTTTTTCCAACCTTTGATGGCACCTCGCAAACTGGAGCCGTCGTAGTCTTCACCCGGCCATTCATCATTTTTTTTCGCCATTTCGTAAACCATCCTCGCACTGACCCGCAGATCGGATTTGCGTTTTTGGTTCAGGAAGTCGATGACGGCTGTGAGAGCGAAGCCGGTGCAGGCTCCTTCTTTTCCCTGGTTTCGAATGTGGAGATTCTCCGGTGTTGTTATTTCTCCGGACAGTTGTTTGAGTGAAGGTTGATAGATGAGGTCGCGTGTGTCAGGGACATCGGCTGTAGCATGGGTAATATAGGTTTTCATGATTGTGGAGGTTAGATCTAATCGATTATTGATAGGTAGTGTGTTAGGGTGTGTTGCGTCAATTGTTTTCGGTAAACAATGTTTCATTGACCGTTTGAAACTAGCTGAGAGTTGGGCTTTTCATGTGAAAGAAGGCGAGTGTTTCGGTCTTGCTGATTATGGCTGAGCGCGAAAGAAATGCAGATGCGGGTCCCCTCAACCTGTCATAGAGGAGGATCGGTCTAGGGGCACTCTTGCCAAAAGGTGGCCATCAAATCGGCTTTACGCTCGTGCGAGGCTGTTGCATGTTTTTCTGCGGATGGAGAAGTGCATTCACATCGATATGGATTGTTTTTACGCTGCGATTGAGGAGCGTGAAGATCCGTCGTTGCGTGGTAAGCCAGTTGCCGTAGGGGGCGGTAGCCCCCGTGGAGTGATTTGCACGGCGAACTATGAGGCCCGGAAGTTTGGGTGCCGCTCGGCGATGCCTGGGTTTAAAGCTCTGAAGCTCTGCCCACAGCTGGTTATTTTGCCGGTTCGTTTTGAACTCTACCAATCGGAATCGGCGAGGATACGGGCGATCTTTGGCCGGTTTACTGAGTTGATTGAACCTCTGTCATTGGATGAAGCGTATTTGGATGTCAGCCACTGGAAGAGTAGGGGCTCGGCGATTGCAAAAGAAATCAGGGCTCAAATCTTTGAAGAGACCGGATTGACGGCCTCGGCCGGGATTGCACCCAATAAGATGCTCGCAAAGATCGCGAGTGACTGGAATAAACCGAACGGCCAGTATGAGATTCAAGTAAATCAGATTGATGAGTTTATGCAGAGCTTACCCGTGGCCAAGCTATGGGGGGTAGGGAAGCGCATGCAGGAAAAGCTTCACGCTCTCGGTGTGGAAAGTTGTGGTGATTTACAGGGTTTGGACAAAATTGAGATGTCTCGTCGGTTTGGCAGGTGGGGCTTGGAATTGTATGATCTTTGTCGCGGTAGGGATGAGAGGGAGGTCAAACCGAGACGCACTCGGAAGTCGATCAGTAAAGAGCACACCTTTCCTGAAGATGTCAATCGGGTGGATGACTTGCTTCCGTGGATGAAACAAATGATGGAAGAAATTCGGCAAAGTTTGCAGAGACGCTACCGAAATCGTAAGATTCGGGCTCTGGTGGTCAAATTGAAGTTTTCAGATTTTTCACGCACGACCGCGGAGCGAGCGAACCCGGACCTTGATGAGGGAGTCTTGACTGCTCTCTTGGCCGATGCGTGGGCCAGAGGCAAAGGAAAGTCAGTCCGCTTGTTTGGCGTGGGCGTCCGCTTGGTGGATGAAAAAGAGGATTCCCAGTTGGAGATGTTTTAGTTCTGTTGGGATCTCGACAGCTACCCTCTATGAGGGTATAGGTTTCATTATGTTTAGCTTGATAGCCAGGGCGGTGTTGTTTGTGTTGGCTTTGTTGCCGCCGCTGATGGCTCAGAGCCATGGTGCTGGATCCGGTAAAGATCAGCTTGTTAAGGGAAAGTCGGAACTGCCCGTTGTGGCGGTATTGCCATTTGCAGGTTTTGATTCTGAGTTGACGAAGCTCGTCGTCAAGCAGATCAAAAGCGACTACGCTGTTGTGGTGAAGGTTCTGGCTGTGAAGCCATTGCCTCAAGCTGCTTACTATCCACCGCGGTCGCGCTATCGCGCAGAAAAGTTGTTGGCGTATCTGGAGGGTGTGGCTGGATTTCAGTATGACAAGATCATTGGTTTGACCCATAAGGATATTTCAACAAGTAAGGGGGAGCATCAGGACTGGGGGATTTTGGGGCTCGGTCGTATGGGGGGAAGCCCTTGTGTGGTATCGACGTATCGCTTGCGGGCCAGAGGCGCTGATGAGGCGCGCTTTCGCGAGCGTTTGGTTCGAGTGGCAACGCATGAGATCGGGCACACCTTTGGTTTGCCGCATTGCCCTGAACCTGAATGCAATATGCGGGATGCGATGGGATCTATTTTATCTGTGGACCAAGGTGACGGTAGGTTGTGTGTGAAATGCAAAGCTGCTGTTTCCCGGTAATTTTTCCGCTGTGTTGGCGGATGTGGTAAGACAGATTTTAACCTGTCGGCCGGTCGGGGAATGAGTTGTGCATGTTAGGTTCTTTGCCAAGTTTGTCGACAGATTGAAAATCCGTCCTACTTTGAATGAGTTCGGCCTATTCAAGGTTGGAATGAGATGCACATCGGGGTGGGGAGCGGGATGCGTTGGTGCGCTTCCTTGAGTGTGCCTTTGCCTTGATCGATTTTCATGATCGATACTTCATTGCCTCGTTGTCCGGCTACGAGAAGGAACGTTCCTGAGGGGGCGAGCTGGATGTGGCGTGGGAACCAAACGCCCGGGTGGATGGTCTGAATACGTTTGAGTAGGCCGTCTTTTTGGACTTCGAACACGCTGATGGCATCGCGTTGTTGTTGGCTGAGGTCACGTGTCGCACAATAGAGGAAGCGGCCGTCTGGAGAAATCTGGATTTCCGAGGATGTCATGTCTGTGTTGTCGGTCCCATCGGCAAACATGCTCAGCGACTGACGTGCTTCTAGTTTTCCGGTGGCCTTGATTCTTTTAAAAACCGAAACCGAGGTGTTGAGTTCATTGAGGACATAGAGCATGTTTCCATTTTTGCCGAACTTCATATGGCGTGGTCCGGACCCGGACGGAAGTTTGGTATCGGCAATGCGCTTGAGGGTTCCCGCTTTCGGTGTCATTTCATAGTGGATTACCTGATCGATCCCGAGGTCAGCGGCGTAGGCGTAACGGTTCTCTGGCCCCGGGTAGATCGAGTGCGCATGGGCACGGGTCTGGCGTTTCGGATGACTGCCTGAGCCTTTGTGCTGATGAATGGAGGTCAAGCGGCCGAGTTGGCCGTCGCTCTGCATTTGAAAGGAAACGACTCGCCCTCCACCGTAGTCTGCACCCATGAGCATGTTACCCGAGGTATCGGTGCTGATGTGGCAGAGTCCACGACCCATGGTGGATTGGCGGTTGAGTTCAGTGAGTGAGCCGTCGGCTTGGGGGGCGAATGCGATCACTCCTCCAGATTGGCCCTGCTTTTTTTTTGCCGGATCGAGTGTGGCCGTTGCATAGAGGCGGTTTTGCCGAGGGTGCCACGCTAGAAATCCGGCACCCGTGAGTTTGCTTCTCAGGATCGGAGGTGTGAGGGTTCCTTCGCTTTGATTGAGTTCGCAGCTGTAGATCCCGTCCTGGCCGCTGGCGATGTAGACCCGGGTTGTGGTTTCCTGAGCCAGTGTGAGCTGGGCACTGAGAAGCAGAGTGCTGCAGATGAAATAGTGGAGGCGTTTGAGCATGGCCTGAGAGTCTAGTCAGGCACTTGTTGAGAGCAAGGTCGAAGATGGGCTCGTTGAAGTCACACGCACGCATTGTGTCAGCGCCCTACGGATAGGGTGCGGATAGGATGCGGATAGGATGCGCATAGGATGTTGGTATCGGGTGAATCCCCCGGTTTTTTGGTTTGCAGAGGATTGGTATTTGTTGGGCTTGTGACGGAGCGTGTCTCTGGCGAGGGCTAGTCTGCGAGTGAACGCACCCAGGACTCGTATCCGCGGTCGGGAGCATCGTTGCCCGCTTGGCTTTCGGCGCTTGCCTGATGGTTATTGAGGGCTCCGAGGGCCCGTGCATCCTTGGGAAGCATGCCAAAGGTTTTTTTGAAGTTTCGGGTGAAGGTTCCCGCATCATTGTAGCCCCACTTAAAACCGAGTTCAGTAATGCTGAGGTGGCTTTGCCGTGGGCTTTGCAGTTCTTTCCAGCAACGTTTGAGGCGTTGGTGACGGATGTATTGCATGATCCCTTCAAGAGGATCGGTGATCCGGTAGAGGTGGGCTCTGGAGAGGCCGAAGGCTTTGGCGATGTTGTCCGGAGTGAGGTTGGGGTCGGCCAGGTGTTGGCGGATGTATTTTTTGATTTCCTGCAGCTGGGTGGCGGCAACGATCTCAGCTGAGCGATGCATGTTTTCCGCTGATGCCTGAAAGGCGGTGCTTGTCATGTTCAGGAGTGAACGTTGCAAGCCCGGGCTGGCCTCGATGGTGATGGTCGGTCCAAATTCATAGAGTGAGAGAATGTGGCTACGCAGCAGATTGGTCATCGGGTTGCTTCGTGGCAGGTGTTGTCCATGCCAGTTTGTCGCGGAGGGAACGTATTCATCGATGAGTTCCCTCGGGAAAAGCACGGACAGATTATCAAAGCTGGTATTAAAATTGTTGGTTGGCTTGCTAAGATCGTAGACGGCGATATCGCCGGCTTGAAGCTGGGTAATGCTTCTTCCCGCACAGAACTCGACTTCGCCTTTGATGAAGAGCTGCAGCATGATCATGTCGATGCCGTCGCTGCGGGTGTCTTTGGCTTTTCTTCGGTAGTAGGCTGCTTCTGAGCGAGTCCGGGCGAGCATGACCTGATCCAGCATAAAGGCGTCAAGATGTGCGTCAAAGGGGCGCTTGAGATCCTGCTTTTGTTGTTCGATATCAAAGAGCACGGAGATGGAGTCCCGCCAGACATCGAATCGATGCTCTTCGGGGACCATATCCGTTGAAAATTGAGTATGAGGGATCAACTCCATAAGCTTGGATGATCCTCAATGGTTGGGCTTGTGGCAAGGGGGAAGGCCACTCAAATTATAAAAAATGCATAGAAATGAGACGAATTGACGGTTTTTTGAGATATTTTGCCGAGAAAATATGCGTATGAGTCAGTATAATATGCGCAGATGTTGCCCCCGGAATAAGCCGTTGTATGACGGCTCGATTCTTACCCCCCTTCATCAAAGTTCCCCCCTATGGGACACCGCCAACATGACTGACGTGAGAAGTATTTGGGTCTTCAATACGTCAGTGATGTTGTGTGGTGTCCGAAGGGATTCATCTTTTTGGATTTGGCAGTGTTACTTTATGTGTTTCGTAATGCCTGCCACGTTGCTCTCTTTCATTTCCCTGAAAGGGAGCAACCATTCTCTGTCTTCCGAGTGTATGTGAGGTTCGTGTGCATGGCCGTTAGGTTGATGGTTGCGATCGGGCGCATGACAGGGATTTTTTTTTGACAAGTGCCAATGCTGCTTTAGATGTATTGGGTTATTGAAGCCGACTGGTATCGATTGAGTTGGTTTTGAGTTCTAACATATCCTGTAACAAACAACCCATTGATTGAAAGCAAACCACGATGAATACTCTTGAAGCCATAAGTAGCCGACGCTCTGTGAAACACTACGATCCGGAGCACCGGATGACTGAAGAAGAAATAGAACAGTTAATTGGGCATGCCATTTTGGCGCCGACCTCGTTTAATATTCAAAATTGGCGATTTGTCGTGCTCACGGATCCGGAGCTTCGGCAGAAGGTTCGGGCGGCAGCCTGGGATCAAGCCCAGGTAACCGAGGCTTCGATTACCATTTTGTTGTGTGCTGATTTGAATGCTCATCTCAAGGACCCAGCCCGTTACTGGAAGGATGCACCGAAAGAGGCCGCTGACATCTTGGTGCCGATGATTGAGCCTTTTTATGCGGATAAGCCACAGTTGCAGCGCGACGAAGCGATGCGTTCCTGTGGAATGGCAGGTCAGTCGATTATGATGGCGGCTCGGGAAATGGGATACGATAGCTGCCCGATGATCGGTTTTGACCCCGATGCGGTGGCCAAGTTGATCAATCTTCCGGACGACCATTGCATTGGTTTTATGATCACGGTGGGTAAGGCCCTTAAACCGGCTTGGCCACGTCCAGGGCAATTGCCCTTATCCGACGTGATGGTGCGTGACCAATTTCCCTCATCATAGAGGGTGAATGCTTCCCATACGGGAGGTGACAAAATCTGTGACCTTTTAGAGGTCTCCAAATAAGCGATTCGGCAGGCTGGCAGCCCGGACAGGGTGTCAGTCTGCCGGAGTTTTGTTCAGGCTTGTTTCTCCGATATCCATTATTTGAATTCGACGGTCAGTCCGTTGGCGGCACAATAGGAGGCAAAGGATTTTTGGACGGACTCGTAGCTGCGGCCGTTGAGAAGCGCTTTCTGGGCTTCCTTTTCGGATTTCCCGCGTTGTATGGCTTTGACGTAGTTTTTGATGTTGTGGGCCTGCGGTGAGCCGTCGCCATGATAGAAGTAGTAAGTGAGCAGCAGGGCCATTCCGTAGTTTCGGTTGACCTGCCTGCCACTGGCGAACTGTTGGTAGGACTGGTTCATGAAGGTTTTCAGCGGTGGCATACTCACTCTGGGTCCGAGTTTTCTGCTGGTGTGGGATTTGGATACCTTTTTGGAAATGACGCAGTCGAAGATGTGGCGTTTGCTGCCATAGACGTGGAAGGCGGCATGGGTGTAGCGGGTGTTGGCGATATACTCGGCGCTGCCTTCGATAAACCAGGGGGCTAAGAGGATGCCTTCCATCAGCTGATGGGTGATCTCGTGGCTCAGCACCGAGCTTTGTTTGCTTTTCAAGTATTTCCACTTTTTCCCCGATTTATAGACACCGACGGTGGCAAGTGGGACGATGATGGACTGACTGCGTAGCAGGTAGGCACCTGCCGAGCCGGGAGGGCCTCCGGCGCGGAGGTAGTTTTCATACTGGCCGAAGAGGTAGATAGGAAACTTATGCCCTTTGCTCTTGTATTGCCCCGGGATGTTGAGGGGCAGTTGCATGTTGTAGAGATACGTGGTCTCAAACAAGGTGGCGAGTTTTTGCACGGTTTGGGTATCGAGCTTTTCGTCGCACACAAAGCGGTAGTGGTCGCTGGCGAAGGCGTAGTGGCCGGGTTTGCTTTCTTGTTGGAGGATTTGAACACTGGGCGTGTTTGGTCCGTAGACGGTGCGTGGCCAGGCTTTGGAAAAGGCGCTGTCCGGGCATTTGATCCACGAGGCGTAGTCGAGGTTTCCTCCTTGTTGGCGTGCCCAGAGTTTGATGTTGCTCTGACTTTGATTGGAAAAGGCGCTTAATGGCACGGTGCCGTGGCGGCCGTCGGGTAGCTTGACTTCTACCTTCTTGTTTTGAATTTTATGTAACGAGCCTTGAAAGGATTTACCATTGTTCAGGGTGAAGGTGTCCGCGTGCAGTGGCAGGCAAGAAGCCAAGGTAAAGAGGCTTAACACCGTTCGGACTACCGGAATGCGAAACATGCCGGTAATTTGCTAGATTCGGAATCGCTTGTCAATCCTGCCTCAAGGTCCGTATGCCATACGGACACATGAGTTGGCGAATAAAGAAGAAGATTACGAAGAAGCTTGGTAAGCCACTTCTTCGTATGGCTGGATGGTGACAAATCCGGAGCCTTCGAAGAGCATTTGGAAGGATTCTCCTGATCCCCGGCCGAGGAAACTCTTCAAGCTGACGTCGGTTTTGATCTGAGGTTCGAGTGAGCCGCTCCAGGCAACGGTGGCATTGGGGTCGGTGACGACGGGTTTGCCCGGTTCGACAATCAGAGTGCGCGGTTCGTAGTGGCTGGTGATGGCGACCAGACCGCTACCCTGTAGCCGGATGTTGAACAGGCCGCCACTGAGCATGGCTGCGACCCGTTTCATCATTTTGATGTCGTATTGGATGGTTGGCTCAAAAGCGAGGATATCGTTGCCGTTGACCACGATGCTTTCGTTGCTGAGTTCGATGACGGAGATTTTTTTACCGGCATCGGCGAGGTAGACGGAGCCGACGCCTTCGGCATCGGTGATGCGTGCCCCTTCACCGGAGACTGCTTTTTTCAAGAGGTTGCCGACTCCGCGGCTGAGCAGGGTTTCGCGGGTGAACTTGACTTGTCCGTGGTAGGCGACCATGGAGCCCATTTTGGTGTGCACCTTTCCATTCAGGTTGAGTTCGAGAAGGCGCTCGGTTTCGAGTTCGAAAAGCCCCTGGCCATGATCTTTCTGGGTCGTGGCGTGGATAAACTCTTGCAGGGTGTGACGTTTGGGGAGTGCGGGGAGTGCGGGTGGTGTGGCGCTTGGCATATTCATTGTGTTGATACTTTTATTCGTTTTCTGGAGGTCTTCAATGAGAACCTGAGCTTGGTTTTATAATGGTCTTTTTTTGCTTTTCAGGTGCCGTGAATTAGCACGGGCTTGCGCAATCAGGGGCTCCGGTGCATCAGTGAATCAGGTGAGTGATCAAGAGAACATATCCGGAACGGGTGAGACCCGGTCGGGCAAGCAGGTCGAAGTTGTGGAACCCTACTACCGCGCTTACGGCCCGTGGCTGAGAAAGAAGTTCGGCGGGCAGCGGGTCTACAAGGTGATTGCCGATGCGGGGTTTACCTGCCCGAACCGTGACGGAAGCAAGGGGTATGGAGGCTGCTCCTACTGCAATGTGGATTCATTTACCCCCTCACTGACGCGTTCACTTCCAAGTTTAAAAGAACAGTTGCTCGCCAGTATGGCCCGAGCCAAAGGAAGGTTCGGCGCGGAAAAATTCATCGTTTATTTTCAACCGAATACCAATACCTATGCTCCGGTGGATCAACTGCAGTCGCTCTACGATGAGGCCTTGGCTGTGAACCCGGAGGAAACGGTGGGCTTGTCGGTTGGTACCAGGCCGGACTGCCTGGACCCGGAAAAAATTGCCTTGCTGGAGAGTTATGCTGACCGCTATGCCGTGGATTTGGAGTTGGGGATGGAATCGATTCATGAGTCCACCCTTGCGCAAATCAACCGGGGCTGCAGTCATGCCGAGTTGGTTCGGGTGCTGGAATCATTGAAAGGGTCACCGATGGACGTGTGCCTGCATATGATTTTTGGTTTCCCATGGGAGAGTCACGAGCAAATGTTGGCCTATGCAGAGGAGGTCAATCGCCACTCTGCGGTTGGTTTTGTCAAACTTCATCACTTGCACGTGGTGAAGGGATCCATTCTTGGGGCGCGATATCTAAAGGAGCCGTTTCCGGTCTTCAGCCTCGAAAAATACATGGAGTTTTTGGCTGATTTTCTGCCGCGTCTGCGGTCAGATATCGTTGTGCAGCGCCTGTTCGGCGTGGCAGAGCAGGATCTGTTGATTGCCCCCGATTGGGGGATGCGTAAGGCTGCGGTTCAGACTTATCTGGATAAGGAACTGACTGCACGTGGTGTGGTTCAAGGTGGTGCGGTTCAGAGCTAATCGGAGTGTGTCCGTTAGGAATGTGGGACAGGATTGTATCCTGTCGACAAGCTGTGCTCAGCGGCAGGTCAAGGGATTCGTGTTCCCAAGCTTGCCGACAGATTGAAAATCTGTCCTACGATGTTGTGCTCAGTGGAGGGGTTTAGCCGAAGGTATTGGGAAGCCACAGCGAGATCTCTTCGAAGAAGCTGATCAGCATCAGGGCGATGATCATGGCGATGTAGAAGGGGATCATGGCACGTGAAACCCGCGCGATGTTTCCCTTACCCACACTGCAGCCGACAAAGAGGCAGGTTCCAACGGGCGGGGTGCACAGGCCGATGCAGAGGTTGGTGATCATGATGATGCCAAAATGTACCGGATCGATGCCGAGGGCGGCGGTTACCGGAGCGAGGATCGGGGTGAAGATCAAGACCGCTGGGGTCATGTCCATGAAGATACCGACGATGAGGAGCAGGACGTTGATGGTCAGGATGATGACAACCGGGTTTTCACTCATGCCGATCAGGGCGGCGCTGCACATCTGAGGGATCTGTTCGGTGGTGAGGAACTGGCTCATTGCCCGGCTGGCGGCAACCAATAGCAGGACCACCGCGGTGGTCTTGGCTGCCCGGTAGATGATGCCCTTGAGCTCCACAATCTTGACTTCGCGGAAGAAGACAACGGCAAGCAGAAAGGCCCAGACAACGGCGATGGCCGAAGCTTCGGTCGGAGTGAAAATGCCCGCCATGATCCCCCCGAGAACGAGCACAACCAACATCAGACTGGGCAATGCCATTAGTCCGCTTTTGATGACGCTTTCGGATGTTGTCGATCCTTGGACGATTCCTTTTTTGCGGCTCACCACATAACTGATGACCATGAGCATCAGACCGACGAGGACTCCAGGGATGATGCCGGCCATAAACAGCTTGGCGATCGAGACGTTCCCCATCGACACGGCATAAACGATCATGACATTGCTGGGAGGGATGAGGAGCCCGGTGGTGGCTGAGCTGGTGGTTAGCGCGATATTAAAATCGCGGTCGTAGCCTTTCCGGTTCATTTCCGGGATCAGAGTACCACCGATCGATGACACGGCTGCTGCTGCTGAACCGGAAATGGCGCCAAAGAGCATGCAGGTCAGGGTGTTCACCCAAGCGAGTCCACCGGGGAAACGTCCGACCAGCGCAGAGGCAAAGTCGATTAGTCGGCGCGCCTGTCCTCCGGCACCGAGAAGCTCACCGGCGAGAATGAAAAAGGGAATGGCGAGCAGGGTGAAGCTCTCCGGTCCCGAGGCCATATCCGATGCCACGGTGACGAGCACTTGTTCATACCCCAGTGCCCAGGCTGCAACGACGGTAACGGCGGCGAGGACAAAGGCGATCGGGATATCGATCACCAGGAGAACGACGAAGAGGACCAGTAGAATGGTGATGGCGAGGCTCATGCGTCGGCGCTCCCTTCTGTTTTCGATTGGATGGTGTTGATCAGCATTTCGATATTAAACAAGGCGATGAAGGTTCCGCTGAAGGGGACGGAGAGGTAGAGCCACGCTTTTTGGATGCCAAGCGTCGACATCATTTGGCCGAAGTGAAGTCGCTCCATCGTGAGTTGAATTCCCCCGACGACCATGACGGCAAGGGTAAAGAAGAGCACGATGATCAGGGCGACGATCCGTAGTTTTTTTGCTGCTCCCGGGTGGAGTTTGGTCATGAGGAGGTTGATGCCGAGGTGGGCGTTGTCGCGGTAAGCAATGGCGGCGCCACAGAAGACCAGCCAGACCAGGAGGAAGGTGGCGAGCTCTTCCGTCCAGCGGATCTGGTTGCCTACAAGGTAGCGGGATCCGACGCCGAGCACGACATCGATGATGAGGATTGTAAACACCCCGATGGAAAACCAGGTGAGGATCGCGTGTAAGATGCGGTTGAGTGATTGCATGGTGATGGTGGATTATTTTCGGGTTGCCCGGATTCTGTCGTAAACGTCTTTGATATCACCGGTGGCGTATTTTTTGATGACCGGCTTGCAGGCATCCCGATAAGGGGTGGTGTCGACCGTTAGTATGCTGACGCCATCCTGTTCCATGGCTTTCAAGGATTTTTGTGTGGCTTCGACCCAGAGTTTTCGCTGGTATTCGGTGGCTTCAATCATCGCTTGTTTCAGCCATTGTTGTTCTTGGGCGCTTAATCTTTTCCAGACCCGGTCACTGACGACAACCATGTCCGGGATACGTGAGTGGGCATCCAGAGTGAGGTGCTTGCAGATCTCGCTGTGTTTTGAGGATGTGATGCTGGGAGGGTTGTTTTCCGCTCCATCCACGACGCCTTGTTTCAGGGCGGTGTAGAGTTCACCCCAGGGGATGGGGGTGGGGGAGCCGCCGAGAGCTTCCACCAGATCCATGGCGACGGGGTCGCGCATCACACGGAATTTTTTCCCCACCATGTCGGCGGGTGTGCGGATGGGTTCGGTGGCATAAAAATTGCGGCTTCCCGAGTCGAAATACCCGAGGCCGGTGAATCCGCTTTCTTTGCCGTTGTCTCTTACGGAGAGGCGCTGAAGAAGCTCTTGTCCGATTTCTCCTTCGAGAACTTCCCAGAAGTGGTCGGCATCGTCAAAAAGGTAGGGAAGGCTGAATACTTTCATCAAGCTGACAAAGTTTCCCATCGGGGCCGTGCTGGTTTTGGTCATGGCGAGTGACCCGCGCTGGACTTGTTCGATACAGCGGGTTTCGTCTCCCATCTGGCCCGAGGGAAAGATGACAAGTTTCATTTTTCCGTCTGAGATTTCTTCCAGTCGTTGTCCCATGAACTCGATGCCTTGATGAACCGGGTGGTTCGCTGGTAGCGAGTGGGCGCATTTTAACGTCCCTCGGTCCGGCAGGTTCTGGCTGCGCGAAACGATGGCCAGAATGATGCAGATGAGCAGGACGCCGAGAATGCTGCTGGAAATGATGTTCGAGGATGTTTTTTTCATGCCTTGGAAAAAAGGAGATGTTAGTCGAAGTAGTTTTGGGCGTTGGAGTAGGAGATGTTTTTGACCATCTCGCCGACCATGCCGATATCATGAGGGATCTTACCATCGGCGATATCCTGGCCTAGCAGCTCGCAGAGAAGGCGGCGGAAGTATTCGTGGCGAGGGAAACTCATCATACTGCGGGAGTCGGTCAGCATACCGATGAAGTGGGAGAGTAGGCCGAGTTGGGACAGGGCGTTGAGCTGCCACTTCATGCCGTCGGACTGGTCGAGGAACCACCAGCCACTGCCGAATTGGACCTTTGCCTTGGTGCCCCCTTCGAAGAAATTGCCACACATACTTGCGAAGGCGTAGTTGTCGCGGGGGTTGAGGTTGTAGAGAATGGTTTTGGGAAGCGCCTGGCGCTTTGAGAGTTCTCCGAGCAGGAGGGCAAGGGAGGGGATCTGTTGTTGGTCGCCAATCGAGTCGCACCCGATGTCGGGTCCGAGTTTTTCGAACAGTCCGGTGTTGACGTTGCGGATGGCCCCGAGGTGAAGTTGCATCACCCAGCGTTTTTCGGCGTAGCGTTCACCGAGGAAGGTGAGCAGATTGCCGGCAAAGCCTTCGGCTTCATCTGCGCTGAGTGATTTGCCATTTCTCGCTTTTTGAAAACTGAGATCGGCTTCGGCGTCATCCGCGATGCGGAGTGGGCAGCGTTCCAGCCCGTGATCGGATGCCCGGCAGCCGACGCTATCAAAAAAATCGATCCGTCCGGCCAGTGCACTTTTTAGGTCTTCCAGGTGATGGAGGTCTGAATGGGCAACGGCAGATAGCCGGTCGAGCCAGTGGTTCCAAGCTGTGGGTTGTTGGATGCCCAATGCCGGGTCGGGACGGAAGGTCGGAGCCACGGTGGCCGGGCAGTCTGAGTCCTTGAGAGTGATGTGATGTTCGAGTGAATCCGTAGGATCGTCGGTGGTGCCGATGAAGCGCACGTTTTGTTGTTCGAGGATCCCCCAGGATGTGTGGGACTCCTGCTGCAGCTGATCGTTGGCTTGTTCCCAGATCGACTTGGCGCTGGTAGGGGTGAGAGGCGTGGTGATGCCGAAGTAGCGGGCGAGCTCCAGATGGGTCCAATGGTAGATCGGATTGCGCAGGGTGTGGGGGACGGTGGCAGCGAAGGCTTGAAACTTTTCAAATGGCCCGGCGTCGCCGGTGCAGAATTGCTCCTCGGTGCCGTGCAGACGCATGGCTCGCCACTTGTAGTGATCACCCTCGAGCCAGATGTCGGTAAGGTTGTTGAACCTTCGGTTGGTGGCGAGATCCGCGGGGGAAAGATGGCAGTGGTAGTCGAAGATCGGCTCATCGACGGCATAGCCGTGGTAAAGCTCCCGTGCCGCTTGGGATGTGAGTAAAAAGTCGTCGTGGATGAATGGGTGCATAGCAATGGAGTCCAGCGGATACCAGTGGCTAATGCATACGGGGTTCCCCCCTGCGTGTTAACCAAAAAAAGTTAATTGGTCATTAAATGTTCATTTTTGGATAAAAAACTTAATTGGGGTTCGGATCTTGCCCGGTTTGATCGATGGCGGCGTATGCGGCGGAGGCTTTTTCCATGACCTCAAGCCATTCCTTGCGTTTATCTTTGCTGGTCATCGGGTCTTTGACTTTTTTTGCCGATTCCAACACTACATTTCCTAATTCCCCCAGCACTGTTCGTTTTGCAGCCATAGCGAAGATCTAACATAATGAGTGGATGGCCGCAAGGATTTCCTTTTTCATCAAAATGATATCAAGTCGAGGTTCTTTTTGTTGTTGATGGAGGTAGAATCATGATGATTAGCGCCACGACCTCTTCCCGTTTTACTCTGCTGCTATGTGCCGTATGTGTTCCCATGTTTGTTCCGTTGTCGGCGCAAGTGCCGGCGAACTATCAGCTCGAATCCGACTGGTTGTTGAAAAACGAGGCCTTTGTCGCCGAAGTGACCAAAGACCGGCAAGCTGGTCGGCTGAATTTCAGCAATGGATTGTTTTCGCGTTCGATTGATATTCGGCTGGGCACGACCGTTGAGTATACGAACCTGATGACAGGTGAATCGGTGATTCGCGCGGTGGAGCCGGAAGGCTATGTCACCTTGGATGGAGTTCCGTATGCCATCGGCGGCGCGGATGGCCAGAAAAACAAAGCTTTTTTGACAGAGCCGTGGTTGAAAAACCTGAAGCCGCGTGAGGGTGCCCTACAGTTGGTGAATGTGGCAACCGGGGAGCCGGAACCTCGATTGAAGTGGAAGCGGGTGCGCCACCATGCTCCCGATGCGGTCTGGCCGCCAAAGGGGAAAACTATTCGTCTGGATTACCGTTTACCTGAGTCTCAGACTGAACTGTCTCTACACGATGTGTTGGTGGATTCCGACTTTGGGCGGCCTGTGCTTCTGGTGGATGAGTTTCAGGTATTGGATGCGGCATGGAAGGTGCATGCTACCAAGGCCCATGCCCGGGCCAATTTTGAGAATGAGGGCAAAGCAGGCGAGATTTACACGTTGCCAGACACGGTGGTGTTTGCGGAGCGTCCGCTGCCAGCGGGGGTGGAGGTGGTTGAAGCGACGATTCATGCGGGAACCGATGGCTCGACCAGTTGGGGGCCGGGTATTGGTCTGGTCTTTGAAAATGGCAAGGTGATGAAGTTGAACATACGGCCGGGAGGTTTGGCCAATGTCAACCGGCCGGTGTTGGGTATGTATGACGGCCAGCGTGAGCACCCACATCTTAGCGGCGAGGAAAAGGTCGACGTCGGTAAGCCCATCACGCTCCGAGCGAGATTGATCGACGATAAGGTGCTGTTTGATGCTCAGCAAGAGGGAGGTGTCTGGAAGCATTACCGTGCGGTGACCATTCCGGAGAGCTTTGGAAAAGCAAAAGCATTTCGGGTAGGTAAAATGGCGCTTGATGGTGGCACGGCTGATCGGGGGAGGCAGGGCGAGTTGGTTCGTCTCCGGGTGAACAAGGTGGCAATGTATGGCGGCTTTGATCGCAGCCGATTGGATGATCTGGTAAAAAAACAAAAAATGCTGAGAAACCTGACCGTTTCGGTTCATTATGAAATCTATGATGGGGTGCCAGCCTTCAGTAAGTGGATTACAGTGAAGAATGAAACCGGGAAACCCGTGAATCTGGATCGCTTTTGTGCCGAAACCTTGTCGGTTGTGGAGTATGACAACCAGGTGGAAGTTCGCGACGGTGTGTCCGTTCGCCCGCCGAGAAGTTTGCATGTTGAGACCGATATGGCCTTTGGTGGCATGAGCCAACGCAACGCCAACCGGCACACCGTGCATTGGCTCACCGACAAAAGTTTTTCTACCCAAGTGAACTGGGCGAAGCAAAACCCGTGCCTGTTAAAAGTGCAGCCAACGTTCGGTCCGGATCAGACAATCGAACAGGGGGAGACCTTTGAAAGCTTCCGTATGTTCCAGCTGGTGTATGATTCAGAAGACCGTGAGCGACGTGGGTTGGCGCTCAAGCGCATGTATCGCACCGTCGCTCCATGGGTGACGGAGAACCCACTGATGCTGCATTGTAAATCGTCGAATGAGAAGGTGGTGAAAAATGCCATTGATCAAGCGGCCGCAACCGGCTTTGAGATGGTGATTTTGTCTTTTGGTTCCGGTTTTAATTCGGAGAATGACAACCCGGATTATCTGGCGAAGTGGAAAAAGATAAACGACTACGCTCTGCAGAAGGGAATTCATCTGGGAAGCTATTCACTTTACTCCTCGCGTAGTGCGGGGAAGGGAAATGACATCATTCCACCCAAGGGGATGAAGAACGCCCACGGGCGCTGCCCGGCGATCACCAGTGCGTGGGGGCAGAAGTACATCAAAAAATTGTATAACCTGTTTGAGCAGACGGGCTTTATGGTATTTGAAAACGATGGAACCTACCCGGGAGATGTCGATGTCACCGCACGTCCTCCGTTGCAAAAAGGAGTCAACGATTCACGCTGGGTGCATTGGCGGATTTGGACCGATTTCTACAAGTTTTTACGTGCCCGTGGAGTGTATTTTAATCTGCCGGATTACTACTATCTGAGTGGATCAAACAAGTGTGGCATGGGCTACCGCGAAGTGAACTGGTCGCTGCCGAGAGAGCAACAGCGGGTCATTGCCCGACAGAATATTTACGATGGAACCTGGGAAAAAACACCGAGTATGGGATGGATGTTTGTGCCCTTGGTGCAATACCACGGCGGTGGTGCTGCAGCGACGATCGAGCCACTGCACCAGCACCTCGACCACTACAAGCTGATGATGCAGTCGAACCTCGGACTGGGAGTGCAAGCCTGTTACCGCGGCCCCCGGCTTTATGATACGGAGGAAACCAAGCAGATGGTCACGGAGACGGTTGCCTGGTTTAAAAAACATCGTGAGATTTTGGAGTCGGATCTGGTTCATGGCCGACGGGCTGATGGCCGGGATATCGATTGGATGCTACACGTCAATCCGAAGTCGAAAGAGAAGGCCTTTTTGTCTGTTTATAACCCGACGGATGCTGAGGTCAGCAAGGAGATCTGGGTGCCCTTGTATTATGCAGGGTTGAAAGGCAAAGCTCAGGTGTCTGTTAATGGGGGCGCTGTGGCACCCGTTGCCTTGGATGGCTCTGCACGTGTTAAGCTAAAGGTGCGCGTTCCAGCCCAGGGGTATGGGTATTATGTGTTTGAGAAGCTTTAACGATGGTCCTTTTTTGCCAATGGGAGCTTTACGATCCAGGTAAAATATTGGCACTTCTTCGGTGGTCTTGTATTAGCTTATGCTACTTCGTCATTTTTATCAAGTTGTGACGATGTTTGCTGTTGGTAAGAGAGGGTGAAATCTAATTTTAGATAGAATACCCTGCAGATGATGTATCTGAACCAACGAACGCGTTAAAAATGATTTAAACATGAACAATCCAATGAATAGACATGATAGGAAGCCCTTGTGGCTGATTGCCGTAGTAGTCTTCTCTCTGGCATTTCCGTTACAAGCGGGATCCCCTGTGGGGGATAGCCGGGATTTGAAACTAGTTGAGAAGTGGGAGAAAGTCGCCAATGGGGTTTTTCGCACAGTGGTAGGAAACCACGATGGTGAGATGCATTACAGTGATCTGGCCGCGGCTTCACCGAAAATTGAGACCTTGAATCGCTTACCTGATGTTCCGATCAGCAAGGCCTTGAAGTCGGCCAGTTTCCGACTGCTTGCAGACGGTAAGGTGTTGGTGCGTATCCCGACCGAGCCGGGGGAGAAAATCTATGGTTACGGATTGCAGTTCGACAACACGATGAAGAGCGGGCAGATCGTCGAACTCAAAGTCGACCACTTTAAAAAAGGAGGTGGGGCAACCCACGCACCGGTTCCTTTCTATATTTCCAGCAAAGGTTACGGTGTGTTGTTCAATACGGCCAAATACATCAAAATCCACAACCAGGTAGGCAGTCGCAAGGATTCAAAACACAACCCGGAGGAAGTTGACCGCAACCCACCGGCCGATGAAAAACAAGCGGGGCCATGGTTGGCTTTGCCTCCGGGAGATGCCGTTGAAGCATTTATTCACGGTAAAGGGCTCGAGATGGTTGGATTTACCGGGACCAGCTTCCAGGATATTGTTGCTCGTTACAACCTGTTCAGTGGTGGTGGGGCAATGCCTCCGCTCTGGGGGCTTGGTTTCTGGCACCGCACGCCTGCCAAGTATTCGGCCGAGCAGACAGCCGCTGAAATTGCCGAGTTCGATCAACATCGGATCCCTCTGGATGTCATCGGGTTGGAACCCGGCTGGCAGAGCAAGTCGTATCCGTGCACCTACGAGTGGCAGAAGAAACGCTTCCCCGATCCCGGGAAGTTTGCCAAGCAGTTGTTGGATGACGGTATTCGCCTTAACCTGTGGGTGAACCCTTATATCTCGAAACACTCAAGGATTTATGAAAAAATGAAACCGCTGTCAGGTTCCCACCTTGTCTGGTTAGGGATCGTTCCCGATTAC
This sequence comes from Oceaniferula marina, assembly GCF_013391475.1. NCBI lineage: Bacteria > Pseudomonadati > Verrucomicrobiota > Verrucomicrobiia > Verrucomicrobiales > Verrucomicrobiaceae > Oceaniferula > Oceaniferula marina. The sequence goes on from NZ_JACBAZ010000002.1 coordinate 885,301, forward strand.
ACTTTGCCTGAGGCTCGCCAGTTGTTGGTTGACCAGCACAAGGAAGATCATTTCGATATCGGGATCTCCGGATATAAAATCGATGAGTGTGACGGCTATGATTTCTGGCTCTGGCCTGACTACGCAACCTTCCCTTCCGGGACTTCTGCTGAGGTGATGCGCCAGACTTACGGTATGCAGTTGCAGAGTCTGATGCACAAGGAACTGTTTGTGAAGAACAACCAACGGACGTATTCGCAGGTGCGTGCCAGCAATGGGGCGGCTTCAAGCTACCCCTTTGTGATTTACTCGGATTCCTATGGACATAACCAGTATGTAACCGGTCTGTCTTCGGCCAGCTTGTCAGGCATTCTTTGGTGCCCTGAAATTCGTAGTGCACGTAACGAACGCGAATGGATCAACCGAATGCATACGGTTTGCTTTTCGCCATTGGCTCAGCTCAACGCCTGGGCAAGTAAAACCAAACCATGGAGCTATAAAAATGCCACGGACGCGGTGCGAAATACGATTGAGCTGCGTATGCAATTGTTACCTTATCTCTACACCGCCTTTGCCAACTACAATCAGCAAGGGATTCCTCCGGTGCGGTCGATGTTGTTGGAAACCGGCGAGGGGAAGGATCAGAGCAAGGAGCAGGAGCGTAAGTTGGACGGTGAAACCGACCCGTATGCCGATGGGTTTCATCAGAAAATTACCGAGGACAACAGCCTCTATATGTTTGGTCCGGATATTCTTGTGGCTCCCTTTCTTAACAACTCGACCAAACGTCAGGTTCAGCTGCCTGCCGGAAATTGGTATGATTTTTACACAGGTAAACTGCTAGGAAATGGCAACAAGATCACGATTACAGCCAAGCAATTCAACGACCTGCCACCGCTGCTCGTCAAGGAGGGTGCGCTGATTCCGATGCTGACAAAGTCGGTGATGAGAACCAAGGACATCCAAGGTGCTGCGATTGAAATCCGTCATTACGGAAAAAAGGACGGCACCTGCCAGTTGTATGAAGATGACGGTCAAAGTTATGACTTTGAGAAAGGGGCATACACCTTGCGCACCTTTGCTCTTGAGAGTGGTCAGCTGAAACAGAAGATCGTCAAGAAGGGGGCAAAGCCATTGTATGGTGATGTGTCCCTGCGCCAGATGACAAAGTAGAGTGTTGCCCTGGGCTCGGAGTGTAAGTTTTCCGGCGCCCTGGGCGTAGCATTGGGCATGACTAGAACGATAAACCATCCCTTCTTTTTTGTCCTGATGCTGATGGCCACGGCCATGACTTCGGCAGAGGCGGCCGATACCTTGGCTGGATGGAAGCTCCTCTGGCAGGATGAGTTTGACCAGAAAACCCTGGATGAAAACAAGTGGACGCGCTGCAAACGTGGCGGCGCCGACTGGAAAAATACCATGTCGGATGCTCCCGAGCTGTTGACCCTTAAGGATGGAGTCTTGCATTTACGAGGGGTGAAGAACCCGGACACCAAGAAGGATCCCGCTCCCTACCTTACTGCCGGCTTGACCAGCAAGGGGAAGTTTGAGTTTCAGTATGGCAAGGTGCAGATCAAAGCCCGCTTTAAAAGCGCCCAGGGAGCATGGCCGGCACTCTGGATGCTGGGTTCGAAAAAGGGTTGGCCCGCCAATGGTGAGATCGATCTGATGGAACACCTGAACTTCGATCATAAAATCTATCAGACGGTGCACTCGGAGTATACGTTCAAGGTCGATAAAACCAATACCCCACCCAAAGGTTCGACGGCCAAGATTGATCGCGACGTCTGGAACACCTATGGTTGTGAATGGGGTGCTGATCAAATTGTGTTCACGGTCAATGGCAAACCAAGCCATACCTACCCACGTGTTCCCGAAAAAGGAGACAAGCAGTGGCCGTTTGAGCAGCCGTTTTATTTTATCCTATCCATGCAGATCGGCGGTAAATGGGTGAATGGCTCAGGGGCGACCAACCCCGCTCATTACCCTGCCGGAATGGAGGTCGATTGGGTTCGGGTCTATCAAAAAAAATAAGTAAGTAACGAGCGGCGGAATCATTTGCTTTATGTTCGCTAGGCGGGAGTTGTTTTTTTGCTCGAAGTAGAGGCAAGACATCGTGCCTTGACGGAACACGATGAGCTGGGGTAGAAACTTCGCTCATGTGGATGAGCCGAGTAGAAGGAAAAAGAGCAGGTGTGTTGCTCGGAATATGCTTGCTGGCTATTGCCAATGAGCAAGTGGCAGACGCAAGGCCTTCGCTAGGAGGGCCGGGGTCGGTGGAGGCTTTGGAGGCAGATGATGCCAGACCGGATCAGTCGCACACCGGGAAAGACTTGCTCAAGGAGTGGAAAGATTACAAAACGTCGCTGAAGGATCGGACGGGTTTTTCATGGAGCACGGATTACACCGCTTATTACTTTGGCAGTTCTGGTGACTTTGGCCCCAATGAAGCAGGTAGTGGAATCTTTCGATTGTACGGATCCTGGGACTTGGTTGGGCGGGGGACTGAGAATCAGGGAGGGCTGGTCTACAAGGTGGAGCACCGTCATCGCTATTCTGAAAGCTCACCGTCGTCTTACAGTTTGGATGCCGGCAATGTTGGCGTGGTTGGCGGGCCGTTCAGTAATAACAACCTGCGGCTAACCAATCTTTACTGGAAACAAAAGTTTTGCGACGGACAGGGGACTTTCTTGTTTGGTTATCTTGATGCCACCGATTTTGTGGATGTTTATGCTCTGGCAAACCCATGGACTGCCTTTACCAACCTGGCATTCAGCACGGGGTCGTCATCCATTGCCTTGCCCAACGATGCCACTTTTGGCCTCGCAGCCGGCTATTGGTTGTCGGACCAAGTGTATGTGCTGGGTAGCATGACGGATTTGAATGCAGACCCGACGGATCCTTTTCAGAGCACGGAATATTTTTTCACCGAGCATGAGTATTTCAAGAGCATTGAGTTCGGGTGGACGACGTCTCAAGACCGGTCGTATGTGAATAATGTACATCTAACGTTTTGGCACGTGGATGATGTCGAGGCTGCGGGGACCCCGGATGGCTGGGGGGTGAATTTTTCCGCATCCTACTGGATCAATGATTGCTGGATGCCATTTTTTCGGGCTGGTTACACCGAAGACGGTGGCAGTTTGCTTGAAGCCTCTGTCTCGGCTGGTGTCGGGGTGAACCCTATCCGCGGTAATGATCTACTTGGGATTGCGGTGAACTGGGGAAAACCGAATGAGGACACCTTCGGCCCGGACCTTGATGACCAGTATGCCATCGAGATTTTTTACCGCTATCAGCTCACGGAGAACATTGCAATTACTCCGGATATCCAGTGGTTGATTGACCCCGCCTTGAACCCGGAGGACGATAGTTTGTTTTTGGCAGGTGTGCGGGGACGTATTTCGTTCTAACCCTGAAATACCTATTGCGATTCCGTGAATCTGATGCGATGATTGAGATTCTAACGTAATGTAGAAAGATGAAACAACTAATAGCCCCCATTTTACTGGCTGGTTTTTTTGCCGGTTTTAGCCATGCGAGCGAGGAAAGCAAAACCTGGCCTGCAACAGACAAGGCAAAGAAGTTTGTCAAGGATACCATTGTCATCGACATGTTTGCCAGCCCACACGGGACTGGATGGACGGAGGACAAGCATTTTCACAACTATCTGAACAGGGCCCGAGGTGCGGGTATTACCGGGAGTGAAATGACGCTTGCCGCGGGCAGCTACACCTTCGATCAGTTCTTGAATGAACATTACCAGTACCGGAGGGTCATGGCCCAGACCCCGGGTAAGTATGTGTTTGTTCGTTCGATTCGTGATATTGAGCATGCTCATATCACGGGCAAGACGGCTGTGATTTGGAATTCCCAGACGGCAACCATCCTCGATGGTGATTTGAAGAAGATTCCAGCGCTCAAGGAGATGGGGCTTGCCAGCATGATTTTATCCTACAATGACCTGTTCCGGACGGGGTCGGGCAGCTTGGCGGAATATAACGGCAATACCACCGGAGTAACCGCCTGGGGGCTCTCCATTGTCGATGAACTGGTGAAGTATGGCATTATTGTGGATCTCAGTCATATGGGGCCTCTGACCACCAAAGGCATTATGGATCACATGGATAAAAACCATCCGGGCGTACCTTATGTCTTTACCCATTCATTGCCGGCCGGGCTTTACAAGGATGTGCCAAAGGCCACACCCAAAGGCTGCTACCGGAATATTTCAGATGAGGAGGCCAAACGTGCCGCCAAATCCGGAGGATACGTTTCGCCAACCTTCACTGAGTGGATGATGGACGGGATTTGGCCGGATGACATCACGCCTGCTCATTGTGCGGATATGATCGATTATTATGTCAAGTTGGTGGGCGTGGATCATGTTGGTATTGCAACCGATGACATGTTTACTCTCAAACCGACGATGAACTTCGTGAACGCCAACCCGAATTTGTACAACGATGGCGGATACATGGTCAAAGCATTCAAAGCAGGGGCTGATGGGTGCGGTGAGTTGGCAAAAATTTTGCCAGCAATCACAGATGAACTTTGGAAGCGCGGATACAAAAATGAAGACCTCGTAAAAATCTACGGAGGAAACAAGATGCGGGTTTTCCAGCAGGTTTGGGAAGGTGTTTCTCCAAAGCAGCAAAAGGCTGATGAGGCGGATCGAATCAAGTTGCGTAAGGAACTGAAGCAACGTTTTGAATCACGTTGATAGAATATGACATGGCCATTGACCACGAGGGTGATGATTCTCATCGGTTGGATGTCGAGATAATCATTTGACGGTTAACGGCTCTGTGTGTAATTGTATGACTCTTATGAAAAAACATATTGTACTCGCTGTTGGTGTCGTTTGTTCCTTGGGGCTCGGTCTGGGCTCTGTTTCTGCTAAGGATAAAGGAAAGAGTGGTAAGAAAGCGAAAAAGGAACACAAGCATGATAAGGACCACAAGAAGCATCATGACAAGGATCACCCCGGAAAGCACAAGGGGCATGATAAAGATCACCCTGGAAAGCATAAAGGCCATGACAAAAATGGTAAGCATGACAAGGATTGGGATGACCATAAAAAAGATCTGGAGAAAGACATTCGCAAGGAAATCGACAAGGATGTGGATGATGCCAAGGATGAGGCCCGTAAGGAAATTCGCAAGGCTTTGAAGAACTAAATCTGAATGGATTGAATCAACCCTTCCGGGATATTCCTCGGGAGGGTTGCTTTGTTTGATTGCGTTTTACGAACACATATTGTCCACCACGGCTCGCATGTCAGTCCCATCCTACGAATCGGATCAGTTGTTGAATGAGTATTTGTTGATGCATTATGGCTCTGATGAGCAAGTGATGCCGTGGTCGTTTGGTCCGCAGGAAGCCCTGCATTTTCCCGTGCGTACGGTTGCCCGGTTCTCTGACAAGCCTGTGGCGCGTTCGCTTGATCTAGGCTGTGCTGTGGGTCGCTCCTCCTTTGAGCTGAGCCGAAGCTCCGGAGAGGTCCTCGGGCTTGATTTTTCAGCCAATTTTATTGCTGCGGCCCAGCACTTGAAGGAACAGGGTTGTTTGTATTATCCGGTGAAGGAAATTGGGGATCGCGAGTCCCAGGCGGTGGCCCGGGTGCCGGACGGTTGCCATTCCGAGCAGTGTCACTTTCTGCAGGGGGACGCGATGAACCTGCCATCGGATCTTGGATGTTTTGACCGTGTGCACGCGGCTAACTTGATTTGCCGCTTGTCGGATCCGGTGAAGTTGTTGGATCGTTTGCCATCTTTGGTCCGGACTGGGGGTGAGCTGGTGCTGGCGACGCCTTGCACCTGGTTGGATAGCTTTACGGCTCCGGATAAACAGCCTGGTGGAGATACCTTTGAGTGGCTGAGGCAAAAGCTCGATGCCAGCTTCGATTTGGACCTGCAGGTGGATGAGCCATTTGTTATCAGGGAAACGGCCCGTAAGTTCCAGTGGTCGGTTTCCTTGGTCACCCGCTGGCAGAAGAGGTAGCTTCAGGCTGTTGGTTGTTGGTTTGTTTGATTCGGTCAGGATTAAACGAAATTACACATGACAGATGTTGTGCCTTGTGCTGTAGTGTAAAACTGTATCGGGACTTCCCCTTGATTTGCTAACCATAACCTTCAAAATAAAATGAAAGCTTCTTATTTCATGCTCGCGGTCACCGCTGCGATAGGTATGATGACCTGTTCGTGGGTTGGTGCTCAGAGCGAGCCTTCCGCGGATTTTAAACAACAGATTCAAGCTCTTGAGTGGCGATGTGTCGGCCCTCATGTTGGCAACCGTGGAACGACGGTTGCCTTGGATCCAACAGATCGCAATGTATTCTATCATGGTCATTCATCCGGAGGTGTTTGGAAAAGCGAGGATGCCGGTCAATACTGGATTCCGATCTCCGATAAACATTTCAAGGTTGGCTCGATTGGAGCCATGGCGGTGGCACCGAGCGAACCCAAGGTTCTTTATGTGGGAACCGGAGAGCCTCAGCTTCGGGACTGTGTTTCCTGGGGTGATGGAATGTATAAATCCACAGATGGAGGTTTGAGCTGGAAGCATATTGGACTCGAGCAGAGTAGGAATATATCACGGGTACGAATTCACCCCACCAACCCTGACCGGGTTTATGTGTCGGTGATTGGTAATCCTTTTGGCCCGAGCAAAGAACGAGGAGTCTACCGGACGGACGACGGAGGAAAGACGTGGAAGCAAATCTTTTTTAAACATGAGCAGGCGGGTGTGATCGACCTGGTTTTATGTGAACACGACCCAAACATCCTCTATGCCTCGACTTTCGAGGTGATTCGGCGGACCTGGGGCTTGAAGGCCGGTGGACCCAACAGTGGCATTTTCAAGTCGACCGATGGCGGGGACACATGGACCGAGTTGTCGAAGAACTCCGGTTTGCCAGTAGGCGACTGGGGCAGGGTGGGCTTGGCTCACTCCAAGACGATGCCAAACAGAATATCGGCCTTGATCGATTCGAAGGAAAAGAACGGTTTGTATCAGTCGGAAGATGGAGGGGAGACTTGGAAGTTCGTTTCAGATGATATCAACATTACCCAGAGACCATTTTATTATCATCATTTGCATGCCAGCCCGCACAATGGGGACGAGTTGTGGGTATTGAGCAACAAGCTCTGGCAATCGATGGACGGAGGTAAGACCTGGAAGCAACGTTCGGGCACCAAGGATGATTTCCATGATATGGCATTTGATCCTACCGACCCGGATCGATTGATCATCACCCATGACGGGGGCGCAATGTGCTCATTGAATGGAGGCAAGACATGGTCGACTCCTTTCACCCAACCAAACCAACAGATTTACCGCATCGATGTGGATGATCAGTTTCCGTATAACCTTTATGGAAATTGCCAGGATTTGATTGGCTACAAAGTGCCGTCGGCTTCTTTGTATGGGGGTATTTCAATTGCAGAGGTTACGGTCATCGGTAGTGGCGAATCGGGGGCTACGGTTCCTCATCCAAAAGACCCGGATCTTGTCTATCACCTTGCGCAAAGTTCTTTTGCCGCAGGCGGGTGTCCGATCCAACGTGTCAATCTCAAGACCGGACAGTGGGAGCATGTCAACGTCTGGCCCATGCCCACCTTTGGAGAGGGGCAGAGTAAGGCGAAGTACCGGTTTAACTGGCACGCCCCGATTGTCATCGATCCCTTTGATGCCGAGACCTTGTATACGGCTGCCGAGTATGTGTTTCGGAGCCGTGACCGGGGGCAGTCATGGGAAGTGATCAGCCCGGTGTTGACCAAGGATGACGAGTCCAAACAGCAGGCCGGTGGATCGCCATCTTCGTTAGAGACATCCGGTCAGGAGGCCTACAATACGATTCACCGGATGGTGGCATCGAAGGTGAAAGAAGGGGTGCTTTGGACTGGTAGCGATTGTGGGTTGGTGCATGTTTCCGTTGATGGCGGAAAAAACTGGCAGAAGGTGACGCCTCCCGATTTGAAACCTGACTCTGACGTGTATGAGATTGAAGCTTCACCTCACGAGGCGGGCACGGCTTACCTTGCAATCAGCCGGTACCGGACGGCCAATGATTTTTTGCCTTACCTTTACAAGACGAATGATTTTGGAAAGACATGGGTGAATTTGAGTCCGAATTTCCCTCAGGACGAAATCACGCGAACCATCCGTGAAGATACGGTTCGCAGGGGCTTGCTTTTTGTTGGCACAGAAACCGGAGTGTTTGTGTCCTTGAACGATGGAGAGTCCTGGCAGCGTTTGAATTTGAACCTGCCAGCCGTGGCGGTGCACGATATCGAGGTGAAGCATGAGGACCTTTGCATTGCCACTCATGGCAGGAGTTTTTGGATCCTCGATGATATCAGCCCCTTGCGTCAGCATATGAGCGACAAGGATGAAAACAAAGCCTGGTTGTACCGTCCACGAGACCATACACGGATTGGGATCAATTGGTGGGCACTCTACGGAGGAGGTGTAGGAGGTGGGCAAAAGAATTACTTCGTGCAGAATGGCAGGATGGGTCACACGTTCATCGAGCTGGGTGTGGTGAACGGAGAGCGAAAGCGCCGCTTTCTGGATGCTGGAGATGCCCGTCCCCGTGGGGCCATCATTTACTACTCTCTCCCCAGGGGGGTAAAAGATGTAAGCCTGACGATTCTCGACAGTGAGCAGCGCGAGGTTTCTAAATATGAGGGTGAGCAGCTCGGCTCGAAGCCTGGCTTGAACCGGATGATTTGGGGCATGACCTATCCTGATGTTCCGCGGGTTCCAGGCAAGCCCCCGGCAGGTGTGCTGGTCGAGGCCAAGCCGGGAATGTACATGGCCAAGCTGACGGTTGACGGTAAGTCCCAGACCCAGTCGTTCCGTCTGAGCATGAACCCGAATGAGACGTGGACCCAGGAAGACGCCGATGCCCGCTTTGATCTCTGGTGGAGATTGCGTTCGATTTTTGAGCGCTCTCATCTCGCGATCAATGAGGCCATGAAGCTTGCTGAAGAAGCCGGAGAAGACTCGGAGATCGCCAAACAGGCGTCGGCCTTCAGCGGAAAGCTCGTTCCCCAGGGGGCCAATCTGTCCCAGATTGCCAATGAGCCACCCAAGCTTCTCTCCAAGCTGCAAACGGTGAATGCGATGCTTTTCCATAGTGAGGGCCGGCCAACCAAGTCGGCTTATGCCGTGGTTGATGAGATGGAAAAGAGGATCGATGAGGCGATTGCTGATTGGAATGCCGTGAGTCAGAAGGCAGGGAAGAAGTAGAGCTCTTCTTCCTAGGCCGGGGTGGCGGACATGGTGCTTGCGTTTGGTCATGGTTTCGGGCTAAGTCTCGGCCATGTCCGCACAGGAAACATCATCCAAGGGAAAACTCAAACTCGGCGTGCTCGGGTCAGGGTCCGGGTCGAATATGCAGGCGATTCTCGATGCCATCGACGACGGTTCTTTACAAGCTGAAATCGTCTTGGTGCTGTCGGATAACGAGGACGCTTACATCCTTGAGCGGGCTCGCAAGGTGGGGATTGCCGCTGAGGTAATCGACTGTGGCGGCTACGCTCAGAGATTTCCCGAGGCATCTCAACTGGAGGTTGCCCAAAGGCTGAAGCAGGCAGGAGTTGAAATGGTATGCCTCGCCGGTTTCATGCGCTTGGTTAAATCCCCCTTGCTGGATGCTTTCCCCCAACGGATTCTCAACATTCACCCATCCTTGCTGCCGGCTTACCCTGGCTTGATGGCTTGGAAACAGGCGGTGGACGATGGCGCTACCGAGTCCGGATGCACCGTGCATTATGTGGATGCCGGGATGGATACGGGACCGATTGTTTTACAGGCGAAGGTTCCGGTTTTGGGTGATGATACAGCGGACAGCTTGCACGCCCGCATTCAGGTGGAAGAGCACCGGATCTACCCCGAAGCGATTCGTGTGGTTGCCGGAGTTTAATGGTCTCTTCTATCTTTTCCTCCATGGCTCAAGCATCATCTTGCTTGGCTGAATCCTGTGCTTGTCATACAGGTTGCAGCAGTGTATCCCGCTGACAGTGAATGATCAACCCATGCGAGGGAGCTTTGGCCGGGTGATGGCGATGATCTGGCTGGGCCTGTGGCTTATCGCTGGTCCAACTGCGTGGGCTGATGTGCTGATCACGGAATTTCTGGCTGGAAATGACACGGTTCTGGCGGATGAGGATGGAGATTTTAGAGATTGGATCGAGATATTTAATTCGGGATCTAGTACCGCGGATCTGGGCGGCTACTATCTCACTGACGAGTCAGGCAACCTGACCAAGTGGCAGATCCCCGCGGGCACTTCTCTGGAACCGTCCTCTTTTCTCGTGGTGTTTGCTTCTGACAAAGACCGTGCTGTCGCTGGAGAAGAGCTGCACACCAATTTCAAACTGAGCACATCAGGAGAATACCTCGCCTTGGTTGCCGCGGATGGAAGCACCGTGCTGTCTGAATTTTCTCCTGAGTTTCCTGCTCAGTCGACCGATGTTTCCTATGGACTTCAGCAGTCGGGGGACAGGACGGATGAAGTGGTGGTGGATGTGGATGGCTCATGCCGAGTATGGGTGCCCGATAGCGATGTTTTGGGGCTTACCTGGACCGGCTTGGGGTTCGACGATTCTTCCTGGACAGCCGGGGCTCTGGGCGTTGGGTATGAACGAAGCTCAGGATACCAGGACTTGATTGAAACAGATGTCGAAGTGGCGATGTACAATCTGAATGGATCGGCGTATATCCGGGTGCCGTTTCAGGTGGCGGATGTGAATGAATTGTTAGGGTTGAGTTTGGAGCTTCAGTATGATGATGGCTGTGCGATCTATTTGAATGGAACCTATGTGGCTGGCCCCAACGCACCTGCTGCACCGGAGTGGGATTCACAGGCGCTGAATGATCACCCGGACCCACAGTCGTTGACCTTTGAAACCATCGACCTTGGTGATTATTTGCACCTTTTGCAAGAGGGTGAGAATGTGCTTGCGCTGCAGGGGATGAATAAAAACCTGAGCAGCAGTGATTTTTTGATTCGACCACGCTTGGTGGCCAGCCGGAGAAGTGAATCAACGATTGGGGCTCCCAGTTATTTTACCACACCGACCCCTGGCGCTGTGAATGGCATGGACCAGCTGATGTTGCAGCAGCAGGTGGTGATCTCCGAAGCCAGCCAGACGTTTTTCTCTTCGTTTCAAGTGACGCTCTCAGGTGCGGAGGTTGGTCAGGAGATCCGCTATACGCTGGATGGTTCTTTGCCTCAACGCGAGGGCCCATTGTATTCGGGACCGATCGAGATCACGGGTTCTACCCAGATTCGGGCGCGGGTGTTTGCGGATAGTGGTGCGTATGGGCCGACATCGACGGAAACGTATTTGTTCGTTTCGGAGGATTTGAGGGATTTTAAAAGTAACTTACCCATTATCATTCTGGATAACTTTGGTGGCGGTAGGCCGGACAACAAGACGGAGATGTTTATGGCGGTGATCCCAACGGATGAAAGTGGTATTGCTGCAATTGGCGCTCCGTTTCAGGTAGCGACCCGGGGAACGATGAAAGTCCGCGGGTCATCCAGCTCGAGCTGGAATAAGTATTCCATGAGCATTGAGGCGTGGGACGGGGATGATCAGGATCACAGCATTGCGCCACTTGGGTTTCCCGCGGAGGCCGATTGGGTGCTTGGCTCGAAATATCAGTTTGACCGCGCCCTGATGCGCAATGATCTGGCGTATCGCTTGAGCAATGATCTTGGTGAGTATGCGGCGCGCACCCGACATGTCGAGGTGCTTAATAATACCGGTGGCGGTGAGGTGTCTTATGCGGGGGCTTATTTCGGTGTGTATTCCTTGACGGAAAAGATCAAACGGGATGGAGACCGGGTGGATGTTGAACGGATGAGTGCCACCGACACGATAGAGCCCGAGGTGACGGGAGGCTATATCTTCAAAGAGGACCGACTGGACCCCGGGGATAGCGGCTTTACTGTGGACGGGGCTGGGAGGATGGCCCACGTCTATCCGAAAGAAGAGGATATTACGGCAGAACAAAAAGCCTGGTTGGTGAGTTATCTCAATGCCTTTGATGACGCCCTCAATGACCCTTCCTGGTCGCATCCGGAATCGGGGAAACATTTTACCGAATACATCAAGCAGGGAGCCTGGCTGAAACATCACTGGATCAACACCTTGACGAAAAATGTCGATGGCTTCCGGCTCAGTGGCTATTACTACAAGGATCGTGAAAGCAAGGTGGGGGCCGGTCCGGTTTGGGATTTTGACCGCACGATGCAATCGACGGATGGCAGGGATGACAACCCCGAGACCTGGGACGGAACGGGGGATTCGAGTAAAACCTGGAGTGATTCCCGGTTCCCATGGTGGGGGAGGGCATTGGAGAACCCGGATTTCAGGCAGGCCCATACCGATTTTTGGCAGTCGCAGAGGGCTGACGGGGCGTTTTCCTGGGCACACGTCGAGGCCGTGATCGATGAATTTGATCTTGTACTCAATACCGAGGTGGCCAACGATATCGGAATTGAAGGCACGGCACAGGAACGAAACTTTGCAAAATGGTCCGAAGTGTCGCCCCGCAATGGAAGCCATGCTGCCGAGGTGACGATTTTGAAGGATTGGTTGCGCAGTCGGATGGAGTGGATCGACACCCAGTACACGGCTCGACCTGAGTTCGACCGTTCTCCTGGTCAGGTAGCTCCCGGCACGGTGGTGTCCTTTGCATCGAGTGCGGCGACCATTTATTACACCTTGGATGGTTCTGATCCTCGCCTTCCGGGTGGTGATGTTTCTCCTTCAGCGATTACCGGGGTGCCGATCACCGTGGATGAAACAAGGGTGATTACCGCGCGGGCACGGTTGGGAACGGGCTTGACCTCCTGGAGTGGTCCGGTGCAGGGATTGTTTTTGGTGGGGCCGGTGGCAGATGCTTCCAATCTGGTTCTCTCGGAAGTGCATTATGCTCCGCGGCCACCGTCCTCGCCGGAGGAACTGGCCGTGTCCTCGGACGCCGCGGATTTTGAGTTCATCGAATGCCGAAATATCAGTGATGTGGATACGATCGATTTGCACGGGGTTCGCTTTATCGCGGGGATTGATTTTGATTTTAGCTCCTCGGCGGTGACTTCGCTTGCTCCGGGTGAACGAGTCTTGCTCGTCAGGAGCCTGGCTGCGTTTCGCGCTCGTTATGGAACCAGCTACAACGATTGTATTGCGGGTGAGTATGCATCCGATAAGTTGGACAATGCGGGTGAGCGGATCCATTTGGTGAATGCCTTTGACCAAACGATTGCTGATTTTACTTACAGCGATACATTTCCATGGCCGTCTGCCGCCGGGAACCCGGGCTACTCTCTGGTGATGCGTAAGGCTTCCCCTTCGCTTTCAGATTACCTCGAAGCCCGGTCCTGGAGATCGAGCGGTTGGATGGATGGTAACCCGGATGCTTCGGACAGCTCACGGCTTGTTGGTTCCCCGGGGAGTGATCACGATGGTGACGGATGGATGCATTTGCTAGAGTATGTTCAAGGGACGCGGGAGGATGAGGGTTCGGATTATCCCGAACCCTTAAGCGTGGCTGTGCAACCCTTGGAAGTGGAAGGTGTGGAGTCATCTTACCTGACAGTTACGTATGTCCGGAATCTCACTGCGGATGATGCCGAGATGGAACTGCAGGTGAGCGAGGATCTTGTTGGGTGGAATACCGGGGAGCCTCATTTATACTTTGTCACTGAAGTGAACCAGGGAGATGGAACCTCGCGGGTGACCTATCGCCGCCCCTCTCCACATCGTGGTGATGAGACTCCCGAGTGCTATTTCCGTTTGAGGGTTTGGATGCCCTAAGTGCCTTGGTGCACTGCTTGCTGGGAATCATAGCATGGGGTGAGGGTCGGTGCCTTTTCTAAAATCGAAAGGGAATCGGATTGATTCGTTTCTGGATTCTGCGAATGTGGGTGGCACATGGCAGCTGATGATGTTGATGACAAATTGGATCGCTTACTCTTGCTCAGAGATCGTTTGACCACTGCGGTCCTAGGATCAGAGCGAGCTGGGAATTTATTACTTACGGCATTGTTGGCTCGTGGGCATGCCTTGATTGAGGGGGCTCCCGGAGTGGGGAAGACCTCACTGGCGCAGACCTTGGCCAATGGCATTGGAGGAACCTTCAAGCGGATTCAGTTTACGCCTGATTTATTGCCGTCGGATATTTTGGGCTACCATTTATACAAGCAGCACAATGGAGACTTTGAATTTGTCCCCGGGCCAGTGTTCTCCAACTTGCTGCTGGCGGATGAAATCAACCGAACCTCTCCACGTGTGCAATCCGCTTTGTTGGAGTCGATGAATGAAGGTCAGGTGACGATTGATGGTTCGACCCGTGAGCTCGAGCAGCCGTTCCTCGTGGTCGCCACCCAGAACGTCACCTCATCGACAGGAACCTTCCCTCTTCCCGAACCTCAACTCGACCGATTTTTGCTCTCCATTCCCATGGAACTGCCTGATGTGGCAACCCAGCATGCCATTTTGAATGCGCATGCCTCGGGAGAAGTCAATGGCCCTACCCGCGATCCCTTGCTGGAACCCGAGGATATTATGCTGCTGCAGAAAATGAGCTCCGAGGTTCCGATCGCGCCAACGCTCAATGAATACATCATTAGTTTGTGTGAGTCTGTCCGTAGGTCAGCCGGAGGCAAGCACACGGTATCGGTGAGGGCCTCCTTGTCATTGATGCGTGCCGCCCAGGCGGCAGCTTATCTCGACCGACAAAGCGTGGTCCACCCGGATCATGTTCAGGATGTTTTCAGTCACGTGATGCGTCACCGGTTGTTGCCGGACGATGGCTCGTCTCCAGAGCCGATCCTGGAATCCGCTCTGAAAGAGACACCCGTGCCTTAGCCTGAATCGAGCCCCCGGCTATCAATAAAATCCAACAGCCGGTAGGAGGATTGGCCTCAATCCTCCGCCCGTTGGCTCAATTCCACGTTTTTGACGGGGGTAAAAAGTGCCGATTGTGAGGGTTCTCTTTATCCCTCCAGGAAGCTTTTGAGCATCCAGATAGTTTTTTCGTGGACTTGGATACGTGAGATCGCCAGGTCTTCGGATTCGCTGTCTTCGTTTTCGCCTGCAAGGTCTCTGGCTTTGCGTAAGCCATCGACGACGATCCCATTGGCGTTTGCCAGATGGTCGACCATGCTGTTGGCATCGGTGTCTTCAGGGATTTCTTGGATGCTGGATTGGCCAGCAAGATTGGCGAGTCCTCCGGGCGCGAGCGAACCGAGTGCCCGGATACGTTCTGCGATTTCATCGATGGCGGTGAAGAGCTCGGTGTATTGCTCTTCGAATGCGGTGTGCAGGGCAAAGAAGCCCGGGCCGCGAACATTCCAATGGCAGAGGTGCGTTTGCCCGAGCAGGGCATAACAGTCGGCAACAACTTGACGCAGGGCATCGACAACGGGTGTGGTTTCAGTATGGGTCATGATTTTAATAAGTTAGGGCATGAAAGATTACGTCCTAAACGCACGAATGCAAGTTGGCTGGGGTGAAATATTGGGGAGCTTCGGGGCGGGGTTATTTTGAGTAAATTAAGGGTTCGAGTTGTTTTACCTCGGCTGCCGCTTGGTCCAAAGTGTTTTTCATCGGAACGCCGGGACGTTTGGGTTTGGTTTCGAAGTGGATGGCATTACGCCAGAGGGTCATCCGTTTTTGGACTGCCTTGAGCTGTTGTTTGTCGAGGAGTTGATTCGGAGAGTGAAGCTTGGCCGATTCAGGGTCTCCGAAATAGCGGATCAAAGATTGGGTCATCAGCCAGTGTCCTTGGCCGTTGGGGTGGACTCGGTCATGCTGTACAGTAAACTTCGGGGCGGCTTTCTTTTTGCTTTCGATGGTTTGTTGCATCTCGCTGTGAAGATCACAGACCAGCCAACCATGAGAGCGTTGTGCGACTAGCCACTGGGAGTATTTGGTGAGGACCTCATTGTAGTTGAATCCGGATTTGCCGTGGTTATCGAAATACGGTGGGGTGATATGGATGATTTCCGATTGATGTTTTTTTGCCTCTGCGTGTAACTTTTTCTGTCCTTCCTGATAGGCATTGAAGCGTGCTTCGTTGAATGGTTGATAAATGCCGCAGTTCATGCCGTAGCAGGCGAGGATAAGGTCAGGTTTGGCTTTGGCCAGAACACGTCCGAGTCGTTCGTGTAGGTCGGGGCGGGGGAAACGTCCACCGGCATGGCCCTCTTCGCTGAGGCCGGAAACGGTTTCGCTGGCGACTCCGGCGTTGATCACCTTGTAGCGTCGGTCCGGAAACTGACGGACAAGCCAAGCATCAAAGAAAGTGACATAGTTTCCGGCCTGCGTGATACTGTCACCGAGTATGAGAAGAGTACGGGGCTTTTCCAACAAGGACTCCTTGGCCTGTGAAGGGAGAAGAATGCTCAGAGCCAGAAGGGGAACGAGAAAACGTTTGAGGAATGGCATCAATTTAAAAGTGTTAGCTTTGGTGTGTTGGCGGGTTAGTTCTGCTCCATTGGGATGGTGAAGATGCCGGTTTCGTTGCCTTTGCGGTAGCTGGAGATGAAGACCTCGGGTTGGTCGCTTGCTCCAATGTAGACGTTCGGGCGTTCCATCCGCTTGCCTTTGAAGGTCGATCCATCGGCAGATTTGAAGGCTTTGGGGGCGAAGTGGAATTGTTTTGCTTTTTGCCAGTGGATGCCGTCGGTGGAGGTGATCATGCCGAAGTAGGTGTGGGCGTGGAAATTGGCATAGTAGCGTTGGCGTGTGCGGTCGAACCAGATCGAGGCATCCTCGGTGTCGAAGTCTGAGATAGCGAGCTGGGGTTGGATCGTGAACGGGCCTTCGGGTTTGTCGGAGAGGGCGATGCCCTGAACGCGCTGGCCTCCTTTTTTCGGGAATTTGTCTCCCTTGATCAGCATCAGGAACGATCCGTCTGGTTTTTGGGTGACTGCCGGGTTGACGGTAATTTCGTGCACCGGGGGCTTGGGTTCGACACAGGGGTGGTCGAACCGTATCCAGGGGCCGTTTAAGGAATCGGCCACGGCGACGCCGCAGCGTTGGTTGTAACGCAGGGTGCGCCAGTTTGGGTGGCTGTATCCTTTTTTCGCGGTGGCGACGAGTGCCTCGTTGTTGAGTCCGGCGTTGGTGGAAATGTAGTAAAGGTAATACTTGCCGTTGAATCGTTTGATTTTCGGATTGTGGGCGGTGATTTCATCCCAGTGCTTGCCTCCCCGTCCCTTGAGGGCGGTGTATTGATAGGTCCAGGGACCACTGGCTGTGGGGGCTTTGGCCACGGCGACTTCGGAGTGGGTCAGCCAGGCGTAGAATGAGATGCTTTTCGGCCAGCGGGAGTAGAAGAGATAATAGTGGTTATCTTGACCTTTGATGATGGATCCTCCCCAGTTGAACCAGTCTTTACTGACAAAGTGGTTGTCCTTGCTGTAGGGTTTGAGCTTCGGTTGATAGGTGTCGGTCGTTACGGCTTTGCTTGTTGTTGTGCTGCCGGGGATGCGAGGTTTGACGGGGGAACCATCAGCTGTGGACACGGGGTAGGACGCTTGACGTTGGTCGAGCTCAGAGATCATGGCTGCGGCCATGGACTTCAGTCGTTCTGGCGATTGTTTGGCGAGGTTGCTTTTTTCGTAGGGGTCGCTGTTTAGGTGATAGAGCTCCCATTGTTTGTCTGGAGCGGCGGTGTAGTTGTAGATGACCTTCCAGCCGTCCCTGAGGTAGGTGCTGAACATGCTGTTGGTGTGACCGTGGGGGAAATGGACGAGAAACTCTTGTGGTCGTTTGGCGTCCTTGCCGGTGAAGTAGGGTGAGATGTCGAATCCGTCGAGCGTGTCGGGTTTGGGATGTTTGGCCCCGGCAATATTGAGGATGGTGGGTAACATGTCGGTGCAGGTAACCAATGCATTTTCCTTCGAGTTCTGAGGAATGGAGAGTTGTTTTTGAAATTGATTGTTAGGGTTGGGTTTTGCCCAGGCCACGATCAGGGGGACACGGGTGCCTCCTTCGTGGCGCGTTCCTTTTTTACCTCGCAGGGGGGAACTACCCATCGGGTTGGCACTGCCATTGTCCGAATAGAAGATCACCAAGGTGTCTTCTGCGACTCCCAGTTCTTCGAGTTTTTGCAGCATGTCGCCGAGCGATTTGTCCATGCCCTCGACGAGGGTGGCAAAAGCAAGGCTGTAACCTCTCAGATTTGGATAGTTTTTCGTGAAGCGTTTGTCCGGATAGAGGAAGGGAGCGTGAACCGCGTAGTGGCTCATGTAGGCAAAAAACGGCTTTTTCTCTCCGACCGCTTTTTCGATCGCCGCATTCATTTCCAAGGTGATGGCTTCGGTTAGGAAGGTGTCGGTTCCGTGGTATTTTTCGAGTCCGGGCACATCCCAGTCGTGTCCCCCATTGCGGTGGGCGGCGGAGTAATGGTTGCTGCCGTAGTAGCTGCCTGGCCCGCCGCCGCCGAAGCCGGCGATATTGACATCGAAGCCGAGATGGGTCGGGTCACCATTCGGTGTGTCATCGGGGCCGAAGTGGGCTTTACCGGCGAAGAGTGTGGCATAACCGGCCTTCTTTAGAATGGCGGGTAGCGTCGGTGTGTTGTCGGGGACTCCTTTGACGGCCCACTCCGGGTTGCGTATGGTTTTGGTTTTGACCGGGCCAGGCTGGGAGCGGTGAGTTTTTGGGTGAGTCCATTGGGTGACCTTGTGTCGAGGGGCATCCAGACCTGTCATCAGGCTGACCCGGGTCGGTGAACAGACCGAATAAGCGTGGGCTTGGGTGAAGAGGCGGCCTTGTTTTGCCAGTTGCTCCATATTGGGCGTGCGGTAAAGGCGGTTGAGCTTGGAGATGACCTGCGCATTGTGTTGATCCTGAATAAAGGAGACCGAGGTGTCCTGGGTGCCCATGTCGTCGACTAAGAAAAACAGAATGTTAGGGTGTTTGCTGTTTTGGCTGAACCCGGTGGCGGAGGCAAACAAGAATACGATGGTAGCGAGGCGGAACATGGAATCAATCGTGGGCTGAGGTGAAAGAATGGAGGTAAAAGAAGGATGGGATGTTGGAGTGCGGCTCCGTTAGAAAACATGGCCGATGAAATGACAATGAACAGCAAGAAAACGTGCATTGAATGCTGCAGCTACGTTGAGAGATGCAGCCTTGTTTCAAGCGATGACTCGAATAGCCTGACGGGCGACCCTTGTTGAGGGGCTGTGAAAGGGTGGCCTTGACGGAGGATTGAGGCCAATCCTCCCTACCGATGGCTTCGCGCTTAGCGATGGGGGTAGGTCTGACGTGCGCCCTACGTATCTGCCTCAGCGATGGTAGATCATGATTTTGACACCTTCCTGTCGGAGGTTGGTATCGAAGGCTTCCTGGATTTGTTCGAGTGGGAACTTGTGCGTGATCAGGCTTTCCATCGGCAGGCCGATGCGTTCGGCTCTCTGTAGGAAGTGGTAAGCATTTGGGTAATCGGTGCTGTTATAGACCCAGGAGCCGATGAGCGAAATTTCCTTTTTACAGATATCCTCATGTGGGTTGATGCTGGCTTCTCCGCCGTCGACAAAGTGGCCGATTTCGATGACGGTGCCGCCGCGGCGCACCATTTTGAAGATATTGGCAAAGGCGATGGGGACTCCCGTGACTTGGAACCCGAAGTGCACACCCACGCCTTTGGTGAGATCGCCAACCGCTTCGGCTACGGCATTGGCATCTGGGTAGTCTTTGTAATTGATGACGTGATCAGCGCCAAAGGATTTGGCCATTTCCAGGCGGTCGTTGTTTCCGTCCAGCGCAATGATGTTGTTGATACCGTGAGTGCGGAGCACGGCGATCATGAGGAGTCCGATCGGTCCGCAACCTTGCACCAGGATTCGACTGCGGAAGTTGAGTCGGCTGCTGCTTTGTTTCGCCCGGTCGAGAGCATGGCAAACCACGGCCGCCGGTTCAATCAGGGTGCGGAGTTCCAAGCTCATTTCGTTGACGACAAAGAAAGTCGAGCCCGGGCGGATGATCAGGTATTCACCGAAGTAGCCGTTGAAGTGGTTGTCCGGGCTGTCTGGGAGCAATCCGTAGATTTGGAGGTCGTCACAGAGGTTCGCACGCAGAGGGTTGTATTTGGCAATCATACAGTGCTGGGAGGTCTCCATGATGCTGGTGACGATTTTATCTCCCGCCTGAACCGGTTTGCCGACCGAGTCCATGGTGATGTTTTTTCCGACTTGAACGACTTCACCCGTTCCTTCGTGACCGAGCACAACGGGGGTGAGGTCGAAGGGGTCGTGGTTGTAGCAATGGATATCGGTGCCGCAGATGCCGCAGGCCTCAACCTTGACCAGGATTTCGTCGTCTCGGATCTCCCGTAGAGGAAATTCCTTGATGCTGAGGGTCTCCTTGGCTTCGAGCACGGCAGCTCGGCCTGAGTTGGGGAGCTTACCGATGGAGGTAGATGGAACGGTTTGCTGCTGAGCCTTCGGGGCGTTTGGCAGGCTTCGCTTATTGAACGCGTCTTCTACTACGGAGCGGATCAGCTCATTGTCGATCGGTGCAGACATGAGGCGCACCCTAAGATGGGGGTAGAGAAAACTCAATCCTTTATTTGGCAAAATCTTTACAAATTTGGGAATATCTTTGTTTTTGCGGCGGCTCTGGATGACATGGAGTATGATTGTGTTGCTTGTTTTTTGTCTTATTCTGGCATCTATGTGTGTAACATCATGGATGACTCGGGGGTCTCGCATTTTTGCAGTGGCAATGGTTTTGGCCTATTCGTTGATTGCTTTGGAGGCTACGGCTGAAGAACGTGAGTTCAATGAGAGTGCGTATCGCTGGCAACCTGAGCTGTCAAAATCCGGTCCGGTGTTGGTGACTGTCAGTTTGAAGACGCAGACGGCGGCGGTGTATCGTAATGGTATCAAAATTGGTAGCTGTGAAGTCAGTTCGGGCAAGCCAGGGCATGAGACGCCAAGCGGGGTGTTTTACATTCTCAACAAGGATGCGGACCATCATTCGAAAACCTATGGCAATGCCTCGATGCCTTACTCCGAGCGTTTGACCTGGGACGGGGTGGCGCTGCATGCCGGTTCCTTGCCTGGCCACCCATCTTCACATGGATGTATTCATTTACCGTATGCATTTTCCAAGAAGTTGTTTGGTGTTACCCACAAGGGGACCACGGTGGTTGTGAGTAAGGATTCTCCGGACGTGCACGTGTCCGGCAATCATAGCTGGAGTTTCAGGGCCGGCGGAAAAACGGATTTTATCTGGAAACCGGAAGCTTCAGCCGGTGGTCCGGTATCGTTGCTGTTTAGTAAGAAGGCTCAAAAACTGTATGTCATTCGCAATGGTGTGGTCATTGGTGAGTGTGTGGCAAAAACCAATTTATTCTCGAAGCGGGTCAAGGGAACTTCGGCCTTTGTGTTTGCCGGTTGGAAGGTGGATGGCAAAAAGGGGGAGGCCCGGTCGTCATGGATTCAGGTAAGTGGTAACAAAGGTCATCATTCGGATACTTTGGACGAGTGGTTTGAGGTGGATACCCGATTCCAGCACTTGTTACAGGGGATGATTACACCGGGGACAAACTTGGTAGTAACCAGTGAGCCTGTGACTGACCGGTCCCGCTCGGAGATGGGCTTTAGTCTTCTGCAGGGGCAGAAAGAGGAGAAGGCCATTCAGGGAGGGGGCAAAGGTTAGTTGCAAAGCAGGCTCATTTGACTTGAGCCTTGCATGAAGCGGGTGTTTCCGCTTTCTCTTGGCCATGTCTGAGATTTCCTGTCCAATCTGCACGGTGGATGACGTGCTGGAGCACCCCGATAAGTATGAGTGCATGACCTGTGGCCATGAGTGGGAGCGCGTTGTTGAGGAACCGGTTGAAGAAGAGCGTGTGGTTAAAGACGCCTACGGAAATGTTCTGCAAAGCGGAGACATCGTACAGATGATTAAGGATAAGAAGCTGAAAGGTACATCCAAAGTCCTGAAAAGCGGGATGAAATCCAAGCCCATCCGCATTGTCGACGGCGATCATGAAATCGACTGCAAAATGGACGGCATGTCGATTGCTCTCAAAGCCGAGTTTGTCAAAAAGGTGCAGCCCTAGGATGAGGATGGTTTGGGTGCCCACCCGGATGCCAGAGGATACGGTACTATCTGCGACGTTTTAGCAGGATCAGGCTGGTAAGTCCCAATAGGCTTAACGAACTGGGTTCGGGGACGGCGGTGCCTTCGATGCTGATTTCCGTTAGGCCGAATTTATCACCTCCATTGGAGTCGCCATCGAAATCAAATTTGACGTATCGGGCTTGTTGGTTGACGACTTCAGTGTGATTGACATCTCCGGTGGTGAAAGCAAACCCAGTGATCACGGGAGTAGGTGTCGTGAAGGTGATGTTGTCCGTACTGAATGAAAGATCGTAATCGTCCGGCGCTCCCAAAGCGAAGTCGGTGCGGACATAGCTGTTGATTTTGACGCTCGAGATATCAGCCAGAGATCCGAGGTCAAAGATAATGGTCACAGGGATGGGCGTGACGTTTACCGGATCCCAAGCGACAATGGGAGATCCTACAAATACGGGGTTGCCAGTTGTAAAAATTTCGCCGTCGTTGAGGTCGCCATTGTCATAGGCCCCAGGAGTGGTGTATCCGTCATGTTCCCCAGCAGTGGCATCATCGTCTCGATAATGCGTTCCCCCGCTGAATACGGGCATGGGAGAAGTGGTGTAGCTGTAGGTTCCCCCCAGAGCCAGGTTGGCGGCGTAGGCCGGAGTGAGGGAGGCGACGGCTAAGCAGGAAATAAGCAATGATTTCATATGAGGGCGAATAGGTTTGATTTGAATATTTCTTATATATGAGAAGCGATATCGTAGCATATATATCAATCTATGGTGGGAGTTGTAAAGGTCATAATGGCCAGTGTTGAAAACTATTCTCTGGATTCAACGATGAGGGTTCCTCGCCAGTCACGCCTCAGGGTGATGCTTTCACGAACGCGGTGCTTGGCGCTTTGTTGGCCGTATTCTATGATGAGTGATGCTCTGGTTCGGGAAATGTTCAATTCCTTGAACCTGAGTACGGGTTCGCGCCGTTCGCGTAGGAAGCAATAGAGTGGGATATCGCGTTGGTCGGCATTCCACAGGTAGGTGGACGGGGGGAAATCATCTATGTCGGAGAGGGCAACCATGACCTCGCGGATTTCGGTTTCGTTGTTGTCTTTTAGCAGGCGTCTGGCCGCTGACTTACACCGCCAACTTTCGAGGTTGGCGCGTTTTGGGTGGCGACGGTCTTCTGCGATTTCTTGGAGGGCCAGTTGGAATTGAAGCTGCATTCCGGCCAACCACTGCGCACGGGTGATTTTACCGGCCCGGTAATAGGCCAGAAGCCGTTTCGGGGAGATGAGGGAGCGGTTGGCCATACTTGTATATTTTCCGATTTCTTATTCAAGATGCAACGATTCTTTTCGCTTCATCTGTGTATTTTTCCGACGGGAAATATCCCGGCAGTTTCAGAGGGGGGCTGTGGATGGATCATTGAATCGGCACCCAAAACGGTAGCTCGGATAGTGGGTAGGGTTCCTGACATTTCCGGATTCATGCCTGCGTTTTGACGATGGCTGTGCTAGTGTGATTTATTCTTATGCAGATACTCATTACAGGATCCACTGGGTTGTTAGGTCGGGCCTTGTCCCGAAAGTTGCGTGCGGCGGGGCATAAGGTGATTGGACTTTCGCGAAGGAAAGCAGGCTCCGGTTCTACAGCATTCTGGGATCCGGAGCAGGGTGTGATTGAGCTTCCTGAGGGGCAGGCCTTGGATGCTGTGATTCATCTGGCTGGTGAAAATATTGCCGACGGTCGCTGGTCGGATGCGAAAAAAGAGCGGGTGGTGCAGAGTCGGGTTGCTAGCACACGTTTGTTGGTAGAGCATTTGGTAGCGATGCCCACCCCTCCCAAGGTGATCATATCAGCTTCCGGGATTGGGTATTATGGAGAAACGGGAGATGAAAGCGTGGATGAGTCTTCACCTTCGGGGGACTTGTTTATTTCCGAAGTGTGCAGGGACTGGGAACATGCAAGTATGCTTGCCACTGATGCCGGAATACGCGTTGTTCATGCACGACTGGGGATGGTGATCAGCGGTGAAGGGGGGGCGTTGGTAAAGATGCTGCCAGCATTTAAATTGGGGCTCGGTGGTGTGGTCGGCTCGGGTCGCCAGTGGATGAGTTGGATCGGGCTGAATGATGTGGTCGGTTTGCTTGAACTTATGCTAGAGGATGAGCGTTTGATGGGAGCGGTGAACCTTGTCGCTCCCGAGCCATCGACCAACCGGGAATTTACCCATGTGTTAGCCCGTGTATTGAAGCGGCCAGCTCTGGTGCCAATGCCGGTATTTCTGGTGAAGTTATTATTTGGTCAGATGGGGGAGGAGTTGCTGTTAGCAAGCTGCCGTGTCTCACCGCAGGTGGTGTTGGACTCTGGATATGATTACTGCCACCGGAGTTTGGAGGCTGCACTCACTGCCGCTGTGGCAGGTGAAATGTAGGGGGGTGAGGAGTTATTAGTTATTAGTTATTAGTTATTAGTTATTAGTTATTAGTTATTAGTTATTGGTTATTGGTTATTGGTTATTGGTTATTGGTTATTGGTTATTGGTTATTGGTTATTGGTTATTGGTTATTGGTTATTAGGGGGGGCTTGGGATGTAAAAAAGCAGCGATGTGCACGAAGACACACCGCTGCTGGTGGGGTTTGGGTAGTATGAACGAGGGGTTTAGAAGTGAGTGGGGGTTAGGGGCGGACCTGGGGGCGGACTTGGGGGGGCGGTTGCTTAGCCTAGGGGAGGATCACTTGGTCAATCACGTGGATCACTCCGTTGGAGCCGACGATGTCGGTTTTGATGACCTTGGCCTTGTCGACAGTGACGGTGCCTTCCTTTACGCCGATATCGAGGGTTGAGCCTTCGAGCGTTTTGGCTTCGCCGGCTTTGACATCAGCGGCCATGACTTTACCCGGAACCACATGATAGGTGAGAATTTTGGTGAGCTTCTCTTTGTTTTCGGGTTTGAGCAGCGACTCAACCGTTCCTTCGGGCAGTTTGGCAAAAGCATCGTTGGTGGGGGCGAAAATGGTGAACGGGCCGTCCCCACTGAGAGCTTCCACGAGTCCAGCAGCTTTAGCTGCGGCAACGAGGGTTGAGAAGTCTTTGTTTCCGGCCGCTATGCTAACCAGATTTTGTTGATTACTGGTTGATGAGGCTGTCATCACCGTGCTCTGCTTGGCGCTATTCTTGTGCGCAGCCGTTTCACCTCCTGATCCTCCACAACCTCCCGCAAGGGAAGCAGTCGTAATGAAGCTAGAGGCAAAGAGGGTCACGCAGGCGGTTTTTACTGTGGTGTTCATGGTCTTTATTTTGTTTTAGGGTTTTGGTTGCAGAGCAGGTGTTGCGCTGCGGTGATGAACAATTTGTACAAAAAATAGACAAGGTCAAATTAAAATCTAGATTTTGTCTATTTTTTTATAGCTTGTTGCATCTGGCATGATCGAGATTTAGGTGGTCAATTCCTCCATTATACCATGTTAAATATAGCTTTTTTCGTTGTTTCTTGTCCTTTGCTTAAGAGAGTGAAGCTCTCCGCTTAAATATAGACAAAAAATAGAAATTAATTTCAGTTTTCCTAAATAAGACCTCTTATTCGTCGGTCCTCAGCTTGTCATTTCAAGCGTGTTCTAGTCGGTTGGGTCCGAATTTTTTTTCAGATATCCTTTGGTGACAGACCAGAGCGCCCAGGAGCTGAGCAGGCCGTACATCAAAGCCAGCACCAGAACGGCGTGGGATTCCGTGAGGTTTTCCATCCGGCTCTCACCGGTGATCCAGCTGAGGATAAAACCCGCGATGAAGTAGAATGCACCGATGGCGGAGGGGCCAAAGTAGAGCCAGGCTCCCCAGAAGATGATGGGTTTGCTGCGTGGGCTGGTGGGGGTGGCGTAAGCGGACCCAGTGGCCGTTCCCATTTCCCAGGGGGTTCCGGAAGCGAAGGCGTCGAGCGGGGATCTGCAGGATTCACAACGGGAATCGCGCTCATCGTTGGCATGGCCGCAGCGGACGCACAGCAGTTTGACCGGGTGTTTGTCGTCAGCCATCACGATGGTTCCGGAGTTTCGGCAAAGCCGAAGTCTTCGAGTTGGTCGAGTTGATCGGGAGCGGGGACTGCAAAGTCCTCAGCAAACCCTTGATCGTGGTCACTCTGGATTGCGACCGACTCGCTGATTTCATTCTCTTTCTTTTCGCTCTGTAGCTTGTCGCCTAATTCAGGACGTTCTAGTCCTTTGCGGAGCTCTCGAGGGATGCTTTCGATTCCGGGGTTGTTCGGAAGCTCGGAAGCTTCCGGGGCTGCGCCGAGGGTTTCAAATTTCCTTGCGCCGCTGAGAATGCGGGTTTCGAAGGAGCCGACGGTTTTGTTATAGTCGCCGACCGCTGAGTTCAAGCTCCGGCCCAGCTTTTGGATGTGTCCGGCGAAGGCTCCGAGACGGCCGTAGAGTTCACGGCCGATGGTGGAGATTTCACGGGCGTTTTGGGCGAGCGCTTCCTGCCTCCAGCCAAAGGCAACGGCACGCAGTAGGGCGATCAAGGTGGTGGGCGTGGCGAGAATCACTCCTTGGTCGACACCTTTTTCAATCAGCGTGGCATCCTGGGCAAGGGCAGCCGAGAAGAAGGCTTCGCTGGGGAGGAAAAGGACAACAAATTCCGGGGTGGTCTCAAATTGTTGCTGGTAGTTTTTACTGCTCAGTTGTTGGATGTGGGTTCGCACCTGGGCGGCATGACGGACCATTGCGGCGTCTCGCTGGACATCGTCGTCGGTTTCAATGGCGTCGAGGTAGGCATCCATCGGGGCTTTGGAGTCGACCACGATTTGCTGTCCACCGGGCAGCTTGACCACGAGGTCAGGGCGGAGGCGTTTACCTTCGTCTGTGGTGGTGGATGTTTGGGTTTCAAAATCGCAGTGTTCCTGCATGCCTGCCATTTCGACTACGCGGCGGAGTTGTATTTCCCCCCATTGTCCGCGGCCGTGGGGCTGGCGCAGGGCTTTGACGAGTTTCTGGGTTTCTTGTTTCAGGCCGAGATTACTTTCGGTGATGTGGATGATTTGCTGTTTGAGGGATGCGTGGTTTCCTTCGCGGAGTTTTTCGCTTTCGCTAATTTGGAGCTGTACTTTTTCCAGTGTTTGGGATATCGGTTTGACCAGTTGTTCGACGGCGGTCTTTCGTTTTTCCAACTCGTTTTTAGCGGCTTCTTGTTGGTTTTTGAGTTTGCTCTGGGCGAGGGTGAGGAATTGGTCCTGGGATGATTTTAGGGCATCGGCGGAGAGCGCTTTGAAGGTGTCGGTGAGCTTGGTTTCGGCTTGTTTGAGCAGCGCTTGTTTTTCATCTGCGGCTTTGCGTTCTTCCTGCATGCGCACCTTGAGTTCCCCGAGTTGCCGTTTGAGGTCGGCTTCGTGTTGCTGTAGTGCGGAGCTCAGGGTTTCCAGTTCCCTGACCTTTGACTGGGCCTCGTCAGCGCGTGATTTTTCCGAGCTGATTTTTTCTGTATCGATCTCTTTTTGGGCTTTGAGTTTGCTGCTGCTGAGGAGGTAGCTGAGGACGGCTCCGGCAACGAAGCCTGCAAGGCCGATGAGAAAAGGTAAAATCTCAGTCATAATATCATGGTTTTTCTTGCGGAAAAGGAGAGCGGGGCCAGATTGGCGAATGTCATCCAGCGGCAAGGACAGCCATAGTCAGCGTCGAGGGGAATGACAATCTCATACAAACAACAACATCAATTATTATGTCTCATCAATTACCCGAACTCGGATATGCCTACGATGCGCTCGAGCCCCATATCGATGCCCGCACCATGGAAATTCACCATAGTAAACATCACGCTACGTATGTGGCAGGCTTGAATGGCGCCCTCGAAGGAGAGGAAGATCTTCAAGGAGTTTCCGTGGAGGCTCTGATCCAGAACCTCGACAAAGTGCCGGCGGCCATCCAGACCCCTGTCCGTAACCACGGTGGCGGTCACTTTAACCACAGCTTGTTTTGGAAAGTAATCGCGCCCGGTGGAGCTTCTGCCCCCGCAGGTGATCTTGCCGCAGCGATCGACCGTGATTTCGGTTCCCTCGACGCATTGAAAGAGCAGTTTGCCAAGGCGGCTGCCACGCGCTTCGGTTCCGGATGGGCCTGGCTTTGTGTCGACTCCGAAGGCAAACTTTGTGTTTGCTCCACTGCGAATCAGGACAACCCACTGATGGGTGAGCTTGCCGGAGCTTGCATCTGTAAGCCTATTCTTGGACTCGACGTCTGGGAGCACGCCTATTACCTCAATTACCAAAACCGCCGCCCCGATTATATCTCCGCATTTTGGAATGTTGTGAACTGGGATGTCGTCGCTGAGAACTACGCTTCCTCCCAGTGCTGCGGTGGTGGCTGTGGATGCAGCTAGGCCATCGTATTCAAACCACGATCAAACAACAAGACCTCGTCCCCATTGCAGGGACGAGGTCTTTTTTTGAATGGTAGGGAGGATTGGCCTCAATCCTCCGTTGGGTGACGGATGAATAGGAATGGAATGATGCTATTCTCCTGGTTATTTTATCGGAATGGACAACTTAGTTAAGAGCTAGATGTGGAAGCTCGTCAACGTAGCTGATGGGAGTGAGTCGCGGAATTAGGGGTGGATATTCAGGCGTGTGATTTTGGTGCCTTGAATATCGATGCCCGCCATCAGTCCTGTTTGATCGAAGGCGATCATGTAGGTTCCCTTATGGATGGTGGTGGTCGATAAGGTCCCGGATCCTCCTTTATCAACAACGACAAGATTCGGGTTGGATCCGAGGTCCCAGCCGCCGCTGTGATTCAGTGCCTGTAGTGCCTGATCGTCCATCAGGAAGAGGGCATAGGAATATTTTTGAATGCCAGCTTGCAGGCCCCAGGATGCAGAGAGCGTACGGTAAAAGCCGGTGGCTTTTCCTCGTTGATAGAGCGCGCCATCACCACCAGCTCCCCCGAAGACGAACCCGGCTTTGGTAATGGATGGGAAGACCAGCACTCCCTTGGCTTTCTTGGCAAGCTGCAGGGCCTTTGGGTTGCTTTTGTAAAGTTGGTCAAGGGCTACACGGGACTGGGAGTCGATTTTCCGGGCATCGGTTTTAGATTCAATACCTTTGGTTCCGTTAGGTCCGCTAGCGCAGGATCCCGCAAAAAAGGTGATGCTGGCAAGGGCTGCACATGTCAGTGGTTTGATAATGTTGAACATAATAGTCGGTGGTTTCTATGGTTACCATAATCTGAAATGTGCCGTTAGTTTTGTCGAGAAGAAAACCAAGCCGGTGTAGATGAAGTGGAGAGCGGGGGGATTCATTCATCTGACGGTGTGGGCTTGGGTTGACAGGTGATCGGGATTTCACTATCGCTAGCCCATGAGTTTGAGAACCATTGATTGTCATGTGCATCTTGTCGGGGATGGTTCGTCGGGTAGCGGGTGTTGGTTTGAATTGCCAACGTTGTGGAAGCGGTTTTTAGCGAAACAGATGATCAAAGGCTTGGGGCTTCCCATGTCGGTTTTGGAATCGGAGATGGATGAGCGCTATGCGGAAAATCTGGTCATGCAGATTGAGCTGAGTGATTTGGATGCGGCGGTGGTGTTGGCGCAGGATCTTGCCTATGATCGAGAGGGGAGGCCGCTTGACGGGGCTCAGTTTTACATTCCGAACGAGTGGGTGGCAGCGTTGGCGAAAAAGTATCCCGAGCAGGTGATTCCAGCTTGTTCGATTCACCCTGGGCGTTCCGATGCGATGGATGAACTGGAGCGATGTATTGATGCTGGGATGCCTGTGATGAAGTTATTACCGAATTGTTTGAATATTGATTACGATGACGACCGGTATCTACCGTTTTGGCAGAGGGTGGCGGATGCGGGGATGATTTTATTATCCCACACGGGTGGAGAAATGACGGTGAAGGTTTACGACCCTAGTTTCGGGGATCCAAAGAAATTGGCAACAGTCTTGGATTGTGGCGTCACGGTGATTGCCGCTCATGCGGCGGGCCGCAGTGGGCTGTTTGACCCGGACTGGACGGAGGATTTGATCGCAATGTTTGGTCGCTATCCGCATCTTTATACGGATAACAGTGCGTTGTGTACACCCAACCGGGCGAGAACTTTGAAGCATCTTTTTTCTGAAGACGTTCAATCAAGGGTGATTCATGGCAGTGATTATCCGGTCCCGGTGTCAGGGTTTGGCCCGTGGATGGTCGGGAAGCTAGGCTGGTCTCAGTACCGTGCATTGAGCCAGGAAAAAAACATATTGCAGCACGATTTGATGCTGAAACGCGAGATGGGATTTGATGCCGGGGTCTTTACCCGGATGGATGCCTTGTTGCAGCGGGGCTGAGAGCTTGGAGTTGATGCCGGAGCGGGCGATGGTGCCGGCCAACGGAGGCTGTCGGAGATGGATGTCATTTTCCATTCGCAGAATCTTCGAACGCGTCGATATTCATGCAAGCAAACATGAAACACAACGCTCTGATTTTTGATTTTGATGGCACTATCGCAGATACGCTAATGGAAGGTGTCGGTATCTACAACACGATGGCGGAAGAATATGGCTTGTTAAAAGTCGAGCCCGCAGATTTGCCCGAACTCAGGAACTTGAGTGCTGCTGGCTTGTTTCGTCATTTGGGCATTTCAGCCCATCGCGTGCCCAAGTTGTTATACCGTGGGACGCGGATGTTGCGTGGGCGGATTGCCAACCTTCCCTTGATCCAAGGGATGGCGGAAACGTTACCGAAGTTGCGGAGTCGGGTGAGTCATTTTGGAATTCTGACATCCAACTCAGTCGATAATGTCGGCTTGTTTTTGCAGTCCCATCGTCTCGACCCCTTGTTCACCTTTGTTTCTTCGACGTCCAAACTGAGTGGTAAGTCCAAGCATTTGAAGAGCATCCGGAAATCCTATAACATGGATCGATCCAAGATGTTGTATATCGGGGATGAGATCCGGGACATCCGAGCCGCAAAAAAAGCCGGAGTGGCAGTGGCTGCGGTAGCCTGGGGTTTTAACAGCAAACCAGCACTGGAGGCTGAGCAGCCGGATTATTTATTAAGCCACCCTGACGAGTTGGATCTGTTATTGGGTTAAGATCTTTTCCTTACTCGGGTTTTTCCGGTATGGGTTTGTTAGGAAGCAGCAGCGAAAAGAGGTCGGCATCGACGACTTGTTCGTTCCCGAGGAAGTCAATCAGCAGTTTGACCCGTTCGTGTGCGGGTCGGATTTCCACTACTTTTCCAGACATGCCTTGCAGGGCACCGTGGGCGATTTCGACTTCGTCACCGGTCTGGATGATGGGTTGCAGGGTGAGCATGCCTTCTTCTTCGGATTCACACTCGCTGATGTATTGGTGGAGTTCGTCGATGAAGGTGTCCGAAATGGCTGGGACTTCGTTGCCAAATCTGAGCAGGCACATCACTCCTTGGGTATGGATGACCGCGCGCTCGAACTCCTTGCGGATGAATTTGGCAAAGATGTAGCCCGGGAACATGGCTTCAACCCACCAGACTTTACCTCTTCGAGTGGCTTTTTTATAGCGGAGTCGGGGACAAAAGGTTTCGACGCCTTCGAGTTGGTTCAGGGCTTTGGAGGCAAGGTGTTCACGCTTGCTCTGGGTTCGGACACAGTACCACAGCGGGGAGTCTTCCTCGTTGGAATTGGATTCATCCATGCGAAAAGGAAAGGGAGTCTAAAAGTTGGTTAGGGTCTGTGTTGCCAGTGAAGTTTAGCTTATTTGCCAAGAAACTTCTGCAGGAGTGGAAGGACAAGATTGGCTTTTTTTGACCAACGTTCAAGCCTAACCACTCGCTCATCGTAAAATTCCCGGAGTTCGGGGTCGTCGATGGCCTCGACTTCCATTTCCAGTGTTTTGAGTTTTTCTTTTCCGCTTTTCAAATGGGGGCGGATCTCCTCGCGCAGGAAACCACCGACGATTTTTTTCAGCTCGACGTCTGCTTCGTAGTAGGTTTTCCGATCATCCGGCGTGGAGACTTCCCTTACGGCACCCAGCGTCCGGAGCATCCGCAATCCCTGACTGGTCGACCCTTTGCTGATGCCAATTCTGTCGATGATATCGAACATGGTCATGGGCTGCCGTGCGCAGTAGAGCACACCATAAATTTCCCCCACGGATTTCGGTAGCCCCAGCATTTTTACCCCATCCTGGAAAAAGGAAATCAGACGGGTGTCGATCGATAAGGTGTCTGGAGGTGGGCAGTCTTGGGTGCTCATGCCGTGAGTATAGCGGGCTTGGTATCATTGTTCAATTTTTTTTGAACAAGTTGTGTTTGTTGCCCCCTGCTTGCTACCGGTGTCGTTTGAGCTGGTGAAAAAAATCAATTGTAGGATTGCCAGTGGTGATTATTTGGCTAGATTTACACATTGTAACTATTCACATTATCAAAATACATTAACGAATGAAAACCGCACTTCAACTTGCTTTGCTCGCCTCGATCGCTCTCTTGACTGCTTCATGCTGCTGCATGTTCTGATGATAAGCGGTCTTTATGACCGGGGAGGTTTTGGCTGACAAATCCGGCAATGCTTGTACACTGCCTATTTGTCAGACTTTTAATTATATGCAAACTCCCCATGAAATGTTGGCAACCTTTGTGTTGCTATGGGCTGTCATTGATCCGGTAGGAACAGTGCCTGTGTTTATATCGGCCAGTCAGGGGCATTCGGCCGCTGAAAAAAGGAAAATTGCCAAGATTGCGGCCTTGTCGGCAGCTGGCATTTTGCTGTTTTTTGTGGTGATTGGCGAGGTGATGTTGCTTGCGATGGGGGTTCCCTTGTTGGCTTTCCAGATTGCCGGCGGCTTGATTCTGTTTCTCTTTGCGCTGACGATGATCTTTGGTGAGAGCAAGCCGGAGGGAGAAGTCAAGGCGATCGGTAAATTGCAAGATACGGCGGTGTTTCCGCTGGCGACGCCTTCAATTGCTTCGCCTGGAGCGATGATGGCTGTCGTGTTGATGACCGAGAACGGAAGTCACTCTTTGTTGCACCAATTGACGACAGTGATTTTGATGTTTGTGGTGATTGGCGTGGCCTACCTTCTGATGCGTTTTGCTGGAGAAATCTCCCGGATTATCGGCTCGGGAGGTGCCAGCATCGTGAGTCGGGTGATGGGGATGATTCTGGCTTCGATTGCTGCGACCAATGTGCTTGAGGGCATCAAGGAGTACTACCATTATTAAAATTTACGCCTGAGGGCTCCCTTTAGTTGGTTTTGCATAAAAACCAGAGTTTGATGCTTGCGTGGGATTTTGATATCGTTAGGATCCGCCGTGAAATGCGTTCCGGAATCGTTTGGTCCTTCCTGTTAGTTCAGACCTCTTCATGGATGGTGACAGCCCAGGAGGCTGTGCCAGCAAGGTCTGCTGGATCCCATTCGGAAGTGTCGGAGCCTCATCGCGAGCCCGCCTCAGGTGAGAAGGCTTCAGCTCGATCCAATTCTGCGGTTGTTGTGGATTATGGTCCGGCGTTTGAGCGTTTGATCAAGTTGGGGCTGCCAGACGCCAAAGGGGCGAAGTATGTCAAGTTGACTTTGCATGGTGAGGCCGGGCAAGAGGCGCAGATGATGCAGTATCAATCCGGTATGGGAGGACGGGCGAAAACCGGAGCGAAAGGGGATGCTTGGTTATTGCCGTCCGCCAAAGGTGATGATGGTTTGGCTCAATTGATTCACGCGGGTTATGGAACCGTCAAGGTGAAGAAAAAGCAAAAACGTGGGGGGCTGATGCGTTTGTTGGTGGGACCTGAAAAAGCCACGAAAGCAGGGGGGATTGCCGGTGATTGGACCGAGCAGGATGTGGCTGCTGATGCCAAGAAGATCATTGAGGCGATTGAGAGCCAGAGGGGGGAAAACAAGATGTTGGACCCTGACCGTTGGGAGTATTCCAGTGATGGTGCGCTTTGGTGTTCCGGGGTTTTGGTGCAGGCCTGCCATATGTATCGTGCCGGCCATACGAAGGAAGCCAATCAGATTGTAGCGAAGTTGATGGAGTTGGCTCCCAAGCCGGTCCTGGTGATCGATTACGTGGTTAACTCGTTGGCAACACGATCATACAAGGCATTGGCCGAGGAGTTTTTTAAAACCAAAGACTGGGTGGCTTACCGTGATGGGGCAAAGGAGATGCTGCAATCCTTTACCCGAGGCTGGAAGGCCAAAGAGGGGGTGGAAATGTTGGTCGAGCAGTTGGATCGGCGGATCAAGGGCGAGAAACCAAAGATCAAAGCGCTTAAAGGTGTTACGCTCAAGCCTCAGGCCATTGCGGTTCTGGACGGATTGCTGCAACGAGAGGATGAAATTGTGGTCGATGGCCCGATGATGTGGGTGTTTGGATCGGCCACCTTGAAGCAATGTGCGAGAGATCCCAATGTGGGGTATTATCTTCAACCATCGAAGCAGAAGTGGATCAATGAGCTGATTGAGATGGGACCTGATGCGGTGATTGCTTTGGCGTCTGCTGCGACAGATCACTCGCTGATGGCATCCCAACTCGGATCGGGTAATGACAGGTATTCCGACTACGAGCGTATGCGCTATTCCATGATGGGATCCTCCGATGGCGGCGCGGCTACAGCCCAGTACAATACCTTGTTGCGCCCCTGCAGTCGCGGTGAAATCGCGAGGAAGCTTTTAGTGAAAACCTTGCCCGACAGCGGCAATGACTTGTCGTCCAGCACTGCGGAAGAATTGCAATCGATCGCCTATCAATGGTGGTTGAAGCACCGGTCGGCATCCGAGGCTCAACTTGCGAAGCATTTTCTTGAGGAGGGATCCAGTAATCAAAGACGGATCGCCGTGGTGATTCTCATCAAATCCGGTGAGCCAAGTTCTTTCAAGCTGGTGGAAGAGTATATCCTTGGCTCTGAGGAAATGGATGACCAACTCGGGAATGCCACGCTGTATTTGAAAGCTCGGCGTGGGAAAGCACGCAAGTTTTATGATCAGTTTGCCAAGGCGCTTAAAGAGGAGGCGGATGGCCAGGATGAGGACTATCTGAGTTGGGAAATTCGTCAGGCTGGCGGAGTGGACAAGTATCTCAAAAAGCTGGAGGTCTATGTCAATGATGTTTCGGCTGAGAAGATTTTGGCAGACATGCGTTCTGGGAAGCTGCAGGGGAAGGAGGGCGTCGAAATGCT
Source organism: Oceaniferula marina (assembly GCF_013391475.1). Taxonomy (NCBI): domain Bacteria; kingdom Pseudomonadati; phylum Verrucomicrobiota; class Verrucomicrobiia; order Verrucomicrobiales; family Verrucomicrobiaceae; genus Oceaniferula; species Oceaniferula marina. The sequence continues at coordinate 920,505 of NZ_JACBAZ010000002.1, forward strand.
GAAAGCGGCTGAGACTGAGGGTGATTTACTGAAGCATTTACCAGCACTCGTGAGCATTGCCCGGAAGCAGAAGGAAGTTGAGCAGCAGGTGGAACTCATCGAGCAAGTGAACAACCATTTGAGTGCCCTTTATCGAGAGAAAGGCAGTGGGGAAGCCGTTGATCAAGCCAACGCCTATCAAACGTCGATCTTTGCCATGCTGGAACAATCAAAAGATGACTGGCAGTGGTTTCTGCAGCAGACTGAGCCGGTTTCAGGAGAGCAAAGGGCTGAGCTGTTGAATGGAGCACCGAGTGTGGCTGCCTACATGGCCTGGCAAATGGAGTTCCTGTATTTTCCGCAGCATCAGCGGGTGATGTATGCCTTGAATCGGGTCATTGAGGCTGACGAGTTGTGGGCCTTTGGATTGAAGCGTGCACAGGCCGTACTGGACGAAGGGGCAAGTGCTTATTTCCCGGATGTAGAATCGGTGAAAGAAAGCCGTAGAGCTCAAATCCGCAAGGAACTGAAATCTTTAAGTGCAGATGAAATTCTACCCTATCAGGAAAAACTGAGTATGGATGAAAAGCTTGCTTGGGGTGATATCCTGACTGGTTTCGGAGAAAACCTTCCGTCCGGGATTGTCGAATTACGCAAGCGGGTGATCAAGGTGAATTGGCCGGATGTAAAGGAACAGGATCAGGAGATGAAAAAATCTCTGGAATCTTTATGTGCTGGCAAAGAGGTGAATGAAGCAATGTTGGATGGCATACTGAAGTTGACTTTGGATCACGCCGCGACGCATTACCTCCATGCTGTCTTTATTCAGAGCGCGGGGGAGAATGGTTTTGGCTTCAAGGTGCAGGTTGGCAAAGGGGATTGGTCTCAGCAAATGAAGGACATTGCTTTTGATGATTTGGGAGAGGATTTGCAGGCTGGAAAACTTAAAAAGGTGGCGGTTATGTTTACTTACGGTGACGGGGAGACCTCCATGGCGCATTTGCGCGAAACCGATGTGAAAGAGGATGAGGCAGCGCGTAAAAAAATGAAGGATGAGTTTCTGAAAAAATCAGCCCAAGGAGAAGCCGCCTATCTCGTTTATATATCTGAGACATCCGAGTCATACGTCAAGCGCATGTCCGAAGAAGAGGAAGATGATTTTTAAATCCATCACAAAGCACCAACTACTAAGTCGAAATCAACAATCATGAGTGAAAGCAATGAACCCGCCGCCGAGTGGGAAAAAATCCAGGAATCCGTAGCCGAAATCCGGCGTCAGACGGCCCGTGTCATCGTCGGCCAGGAGGCCGTGGTTGAGGAGATGTTAGTCTCATTGTTATGCCGTGGGCATTGTCTGTTGACCGGGGTGCCCGGTCTGGCCAAAACCTTGCTGGTGTCGACCTTGGGCCAAATCCTCGGTTTGAAATTCAATCGGATTCAGTTCACCCCGGATTTGATGCCCACCGATATTGTGGGGTCTGAAATCCTACAGACCGGCGACGCTGGAGGCCGCGAGTTTGAATTTGTGCATGGCCCGATTTTTGCCAACCTCATCCTTGCGGATGAGATTAACCGGACCCCGCCCAAAACTCAGGCCGCTTTGTTGGAGGCAATGCAGGAAAAGCAGGTGACCGTCATGGGCCAGAGCCGCCAGTTGGATGAACCCTTTATTGTGTTTGCTACTCAGAACCCGATCGAACACGAAGGAACGTATCCTCTTCCGGAAGCGCAGCTTGACCGCTTTTTCTTCAATGTGATGATCGACTATCCATCGATCCAGGATGAAGAGGAAATCATCCACCGGACAACTGGTCGGGTGGCGGATCAGGCGGAAACCATTCTCGATGCCGAGGGTGTGTTAGCTCTGCAGGATGCAACCCACGATGTGCCACTGCCAGACAACGTCGTGAAGTACATTTTGAAAGTGGTTCATCGTTCGCGACCCCATACGGATGCTGCGACCGATTTTATTAATAACTATGTGGATTACGGTGCGGGGCCACGGGCATCGCAGTGTCTTGCCCGGGCATCTCGAGCTTTGGCCTTGTTGCGTGGTCGCAGTGCGGCATCGATTGAAGAGGTCAAGGATGTGGCCTTGCCGGTTCTGCGGCATCGCGTCATCCCTAACTACAATGCAACAGGTGAAGGGATCAGTGTGGAAGATGTCATTGGCAAGCTGCTCGCAGATTAGACGGCTGTCAGCCATCACGCGTCATTAGCCACTTATTATTCTCTAACGTGTCCCAGACCCAGTATCGATTTATCCGCCCGGAAGACATCCGGCGCTTGAGCCATTATGAATTTGGCGTCAAGGCGCTGGTCGAGGGTTATCTATCGGGGCGTCATCGCTCACGTGAGCGCGGGGCATCGATTGAGTTCAAGGAATACCGGCAGTATGTTCCAGGGGATGATCTGGCATTGGTTGATTGGCGGGTGTTTGCCCGGACCGACCGGCATTATTTGCGGACGTTTGAGCAGGAAACCAACATGGAGTGCCATATCTTTTTGGATAGTTCGGCATCGATGGGGTTTCAGGATGAAGGACCAATCACGAAACTGGAATACGCATCTTTTTTTGCCGCGTGTTTGGCCTGGTTGGTGGTTTCAAAAAACGACCGGGTTTCGCTGCAGTTGTTTGACGATAAGATCCGGCAGTTTTTCGAGCCAGGATCGACTCGTCGGCATTTACATCAGCTGCTGACGGCATTGGAGAATAATCAACCCGGCAACAAAACGTCGCTGGCCGAGGCCTTGCACCGTGCCCACCCATTGATTAAACGCAAGGGGACTTTGGTTGTGATTTCCGATTTCTTTGACGACCCCGAGGAAATTTTCAAAGCGCTGAACCCCTATCTACACCGTGGCTTTCGGGTGCATCTGTTCCATGTCCTTGACCCGGCGGAAATGAACCTGCCGGACCGTGGATTGTCCCGGTTCATTGATATGGAAACCGATGACCGACTGGTGGTGCATACTCAAACCCTCCGGGAGGCCTGGAAACAGGAAATGCGACGCCACACCCAGGTGTTGCGGCGCCTCTCAGCCAGCCGCCAAGTGGATTACGCTCTCACGAACACTCGTGACAGCTGGTTTAAGCTTTTTGATCGACTTGCCTAACGAAACTTTTACATGAACTTCCTTCTCGCAAATCCGGCATGGCTTTGGCTGCTTTCGTTAGTAGTCCTGCCGGTGCTGGTGCATTTGTTTGCCCGGAGTAATCCTCCGAAGTATGCTTTTTCCGATACGGCTTTCTTGCGTCGGATCATGAAAAAGACGGCCCGGATGCGCAAGCCTCAGGACTGGTTGCTTTTGCTTTTACGCACCTTGGCGGTGCTAGCCCTGTTGTTTGTGTTTTTGCAGCCTTTGCTTACCAGTGACAAGCCAACGGTCGGCGGGAGTAAAACCACGGTTTATTTGGTCGACCGCTCCGCCTCCATGGCATGCAAGGACGGGGCCTCCAGCCGATTTGCCTCGGCCTGTGGAAAAGTTGGGGAATTGTTAGCTGCGGGTGATGTGGATCAGGCGAATGTGGTGTGGATCGATGCCGAGCCCGACGCCTTGTTTCCCCAGCCTGGCCCCAATCTTGATTTTATTGGTGAATCGTTAAAGCGGACTGAGGTCAACCAGGAAGCCGGTGCCATTTCGGCGGCACTTAAGTTGGCGATTAATCAGTTGGAGCAAGTTCAGGGTGAGCGTGAGTTGGTGGTGCTTTCCGATTTCCAATCGTCGGCATGGAAGGAGTTTGCCTTGAAGGTGCCGAAGGATATTGAGGTGGTCAAAATCAAGGTGGGTGAGCAGGATGTCGAGAATGTGGCGGTGCACGAGTTGTTTGCCAAACCTTCCGATCCGGTGGTGGGGCAGGATGTGCTGATGGTGTGCCGGTTGCGGAACTATTCAGCGACGCCACGGCGGACGAGCTTGTATCTGGAATCGGATGGAGGCCGGCAGTCGCGCGAGGTTGAGATCCCGGCATGGGGTGAGGCAGAGGTGCAGTTCAAAACCCACTTTACCCAGCCAGGATTAGTGCCACTTGCGGCGTCGATTGCCGAGGATGTTTTTCCCGCGGATGACCGCCGGCATGCGTTGGTCCGGGTACGGGAAACCTTGAAGCTGGCATCGGTCGTGCCGTCGGAGGGAGGTTTGCATGTGAAGGCCCCTGCGGTGCTCCGCAAATTGGCAGATGCTTTTGAATGGTTAGAGTATCAGGAGGTTGCCGCAGGCAGTCTACCCGCGGCTGGCACGGTTGATTATTTGTTTTTACACGATTGGGACGGCGGGCAGGTTGATGCCTTACGCGTATTGGCTGACGCGGGAACGACCTTATTGATTCAACCCTCGACAGGTGTGAGCTTGGCGCAGTGTCATCAGCTTTTGGGTCTTGTTGCCGGAGGGAGCGAGGAAGCGATTCCTGTGGATAATAAAAGCAGCAGGAAGCCGGGCGCCACGGGTTCGGTATCGATTCAGCCAAGCCCGTTAGGGGCCGGCTGGAAGGCTGGGATTGCCCGTGGAGCGGGGGAGCGGGAGCCGGTATTTGCCCTATTCCGTTCCGGTGAGTTTGGAAATCCGGCCGAAGGGGTGTTTTTGCGTAGGCTTCGTCTTGCAGAGAAATGGCCTGCCGGAGTGATGTCGTGGATTGATTATCAGGATGGGGTTCCCGGCTTGTTGGTGTCGGCAACAAACGGAGGAGCTCCGGTGGTGTTATGGAATCTTCCCCTCTCTACAGATCTCAGCACCTGGTCAGGCCAGTCTCCCTTTGTGCCGTTCATGGGTGAGTTATTGCTACATTGCCGGCCACAAAATGTGGTGAGGGGGCTGGAGGTGATGCCTGGTAGTTTGTTGTCATGGTCTCCTGGAGATGAGGTTTCTGCTGACTCTGTGGTATTATCCCGCGCTAGCGGAGAGAGCTTAGCGATCCAAGTGGACATGACCGCGCAGGGTTTACGTATGACCAGTCAGGAGTCCGCAACTCCCGGGCTGTATCATTGGAAACTTGGCGACAGCGTGGCGTCCTTACAGGTTGTCAATTTTCCGGTGACGGAATCGGATTTGCGAAGCCTGGACCCTTCCTCTGTGCAGGGTGGAGATGTGGTGGACACCGGAGCTTTGTTGAGGCGCGCCGCACTGGGTGACGGCATTCCCTTGTGGCCTTGGTTACTTGGTCTGGCCTTGTTGTTTTTATTGTTGGAACAGTGGGTGTGCCTCTGGAAACCGAAAAGCGAAAACCAAAACCCGGCAGGGAGATAAGTTCTAAGATGCGAGTAATTTGATTACGATGAATCCAGTAATTTCCATAAGTCTTCTGATTCCGCTGGCCTTGATGCTGCTGGCTGCCACCGCTTGGATGGGCTGGCGTTCATCGGATGCCGTTTCTTCTGGTCTGCGCAAGCTACTCATGGGTTTGCGGATTGCGGCGGTGCTGATGCTGCTCATTTTTTTATTCAACCCCGGCGAATGGCGAGCGGTGGAAGACCAGCTGAGTAAGGTCTGGGCGGTGATGCTCGACCGATCGTCATCGATGTCCGTTGAAGAAGCGGACCCCGCGGAAGAGGGAAAAACATCAACCAGGATTGCGCAAGCGATGCGCCTGCGGGATCGAATGGAAGATCTGGCCGGTGACGCCGGAGTGGATGTAAGATTCTACAGCTATGACGACGCCTTAAAGGAAGTCGAGCCAGACAGCGCACCGACCCCCGATGGAAAGGCGAGTGATTTGACGAGTTCTGCGGATGAGTTGTTGACCCAGCTGAGCTCCCAGGGTGAGTCCTTATCCGGAGTTTTGGTATTGGGCGACGGTAGGCAGACGTCAAGCCCTCGGCATTCGAACTTTGAGCTACGGGCCCAGGCTTTGAACGTGCCCTTTTTTGCGGTGCCCATCGGTGGTGAGCAGGCGAGCAAGGATCTGTCATTGCATTTGCCTCGCAAGACGGTGACGGCTTTCCCCGGTCAACAGGTGCAGCTGACGGCGGTTTTGTTAGCTGACGGCCTGGGACAGGTGGACACCGAGCTGACGCTGAGTGATGCCGAAGGTAAACCGGTGGAATCCGTAAAGGTCAAACTCAAACCGGGGGAGCGTCATGTGCACCATTTTTCGATCGTCGCACCGGAGCAGTCATCGTTGTTCCGTCTGATGGTTCCGGCCCGTGACGGGGAGATGCGTTTGTCGAATAATCAGGCTGAGCTTCGATTGAGGATTTTGGATGAAAAGGCGAAGGTGTTTATTGCCGAAGGCGCGCCCTACTGGGATAGCAAGTTTCTGGCCCAACTGCTACGCCAGCAAAAGCATATGGAAGTGGTTTCGGTGCACCGCTTGAGTGAGTCGCGCTGGTTTCGTGTGGACTCCGGTGAGTCCAAACCTCACGAGTCGGAGGTGGATGTTTTCCCCGACACCCGGGAGGAATTGTCCCGCTATGACTTGATTATTTTTGGCAAGAACTCGGAACATTTTCTAACGCCCGAGCGGATTGCCTTGCTGCGGGGATTTGTGAAAGATCAAGGTGGAGCGGTGCTGTTTTCCCGCTCCAAGCCATACACCGGGGTGATGCCCGATCTGGCACCTCTGGAACCGGTGAGTTGGAAAACCGGGGTGAGTGGAAACTTCAGTATGCGGCCATCGGCAGATGGGCAAACCGCCGGCCTGTTTGGTCAGGCGCTTCCTGCTCCTGAATCACCGGTCTGGAAATCGTTGCCTGAACTCAAGGATGCCCATCGGATTGACGTGGTAAAACCCTTCACCCGGGTCTTGGCTTACGGTGAGCTGGGAAGTGCGACAGGCCAGGGGCGCTTTCCCTTGTTAATGGTCCGGCGTTATGGCCAGGGAGTGACCGGCTTGGTGAATGCTGATGGTTTGTGGAAGTGGGATTTTTTCCCCGAAGCTCGTGAGTTGGGGAACATGTATCAAGAGTTCTGGATTCAGATGATTCACTGGATGCTTTCCTACTCGGAGTTTTTGCCAGGTCAGGATTATTCGTTGAACGTTTCGGCCAGCTCCATCGAACCGGGGACGCCGGTGGCTCTTCGGATGTCTTACCGTGGGGGCGGTCAGCCGGATGCCCCGCAGGTGGAAGTCACATCCCCGGCCTTGGATGAACCTCTGCGATTGGCTCCCGCGGAAGTCCCCTCCGATGATGGTCGAGTGAAGTGGGGGGCTAGTTTCACCCCGACAGAGGCGGGGAACTATCAACTTCGGCTGATTGCCTCGGCTGACGTTCCTCGAGATGAGGCAAAGCCACAAGGGTCCATGCCCGAGGCGGTTGTCACGGTGGTTGCACCGCCCGGAGAGATGGATGAGCTCAGTGCGGATGCCGGGTATTTGAAACGATTTTGTGAAGGAACCGGAGGGAAGATCCTGACAGCAGAGCAGCTGGAGGCTTTTCTTAAGGAGCAGATGAAGCCTGTGGCTCCGGAGCAACGGGACCATGGTGTGGAGTGGCATTCACATTGGATGCATTGGTTGTCCCCGATCCTCTTGCTTGTATTTTTATCTTTGGAATGGTGGTTGCGCCGGCGCAACGGTCTTGCATAGAGTAACCGCCCATGATGTAGAACGAAAATAGATTACCGGATATGTCCACATTTCACCAAAGCCTGAACCGATTCCGCCGCCGCTGGTGTGTCGGGAGGATCGTTTTCGTGTTGCTGATCCTAGTCAGTGTATTGGGTGTCGGCCTGTTGTTACACGGATGGGCGGATTACAAATTGGCCTTGTCGGAGGATGTTCGATGGAGGGTGAACGTTTTGCTTGCTTCGGTTTTGGTTTTGCTTGCGGTGATTGCATTCTGGAGGGTTGTCAGAACCTCACGACTGGCTGCGGCTCGCTTGGTGGACTCTCTGGTTGATGATCCACGGCAGCGGGTTGCCGGTGCAACCAGCCTGGAAGAATGGAAGCCGGAGACGGCGATGCAGCAATTTCATTTGGACCGTGCGTTGGAAGATGCTGCCGGTGAGTTGGAAAAACTTCCGATGCGCAGCAAGATGCCCTTCAGGGCCATGGCCTGGGGTGCGGGTTCCCTGCTGTTGGTAGCCGCGGTGGTGTGGTCTTTGAAAACGATGGCACCTGAACCTTTTCGGGTGACGGCGGCACGGGTGATGGATCCGGGTGCAGATATTGCTCCTTATAGCCCTTTGGTGTTTGTTGTGACCCCGGACATCCTTTCGGCCGTTTATGGGGGGGAGGCTGTTGCTCAGGTGGAGATCAGTGGCGGAAAGATTGAGGACGATGTGGTGTGCCTGGTGCGTGACCCGGCGAGTGGGCGGGTTGACCAAACCACCGCCTATCAGGAAAGCCCGGGGCGGTATGCGACCAAGTTTACGAACTCGCTGAGTTCGGTTGAATTCGCCTTTGCCACTGGCCGGGCCCGCAGTGACTGGCATCGATTGGATGTCTTGCTTCAGCCGAAGTTTTCCACGGTGCAGGTGAGCGTGCAGCCGCCGGCATACACCGGCAGGGCGGTGGAAACCTATCCGCTCGATAGTGGTGAAATCAAAGTCTTGGAAGGATCGACCGTGACATTGGAGGTCGAGAGTAATCGTCCGCTTTCCGGTGGTGACCTCGCGATCAAAGCGATGGATCGAACCGGTGGAGGGCGCTCGAAGGTCGTGCAGAGCGACCATGTTTACGGTACGGATAGCCGTCGCTTGCGCTTTTCGTGGCAGGCGCATCGTTCGTCCCAAGTCGCTGCGATGATCCGTGATATTCGTTCCACGCCGGCAGAAAACCCGCTGGAGTTGAAGGTGAAGGTGATTCCTGATCAGGTCCCGGTGGTGGATCTGGAGTCGCCCCAGGCGATGGTGCTTGCCACACCCGAAACCCAGCTTCCCTTTACGGCCAAAGTGGAGGATGATCATGGTTTGGCCAAGGTGTCGATGGTGAGGGCCTTGGTGGGATACCGTGACCGAAACCGGGTGCTGGCCGATTCTTTGGTGAAGAGAGACTTTGAATTTGAAGAGTCTCTGAAGCTCGCTGAGCTGGGAGTTGAAGTCGGGCAGGTGCTTGAGTTTTATCTGGAAGCGATGGATCGGAACCCATCGTTGTTAGGACAGGGCGTCTCGGAAGTGGTTCGGGTGCAAATCATCAGCGTGGCCGAGTATGCGGAGAGGATTCGGTCGAAGGTTCAGTTGCGTGAGTTCACCGCTCGTTACCGGGCATTGGCCGAGTCGATACGCAAGGCACGCGAGTCACTGGACAAGTTGGATGCAGCGGCAGATGTCGGAGATGAAAAGGCATTCAAACAAGCTCAGAAAGAAGCGCAGTCGGCACATGCGCAAGCAAAGCAGTTGGCGGAGAAGCTGGCCAAGGACTTCAAGGCCTTTGCTATGGAAGAGCGCCTGGCGAAGGCTGCCGAAGAGGCGGCATCCACCCTTGCCAAGAACCAGCAGGGGATTGCCAAGTTGAGTTTACCATCCGGTGAGGCGGCAACGCGTCGTGCGATTGCGGAGATGCAAAAGAACCTTGGCGGTGCTCAGAAAAAAGCGGAGCAGGTCGAGATGGATGCCGAGGTGGTCAAGAAAGTAGGTGACGTGATGGCCATGGCTGCCCAGTTCCGGCGCATTCACAATACCCAGAAGTCACTGGTCGAGCGGATCAATGTGATCGCCAAGGAGGTGGCAATGGGGAATACCACCAACACCGCACAGCTAGCCAATCTGGGAAGACAGCAGGAGCTGAACCGTCAGGCGTTGATCAAGTTGGCCAAGGATTTGAAAAATCGGGCCGATGTTCTGCCGCGAGGTTTTGAGCAGATGCGGGCTGATGTCGACGGCTTCTTGAAAAAACTTGAGCAACTCGATATTCAGGACCCGATGCGTGCGGCGGCTGAGTCGGCAAAGGAAGGTCAATCTGTCGATGCTTCGGCCAATGCGATGTTGGCTCTTTCCCTGATGGAACAATTGATCAATCAGCCGGACAACGGGTTCTGACAGATGTGCGGTGACGGGGGAGGTCTCCCCCGCTTTCAAGTGAAGCAGGATGTTCAGCAAACGATGCAGGAGATGATGAATGCCTTGATGGGGCGGGTTCCACGCGGCTCTGGCAATGGTGGCGTTGGCGGAGCCGGTAGTGGCTCCGGGGGCAGTGGGAGTGACGGATACTCGGTTGCCGGCAACAGCACGAACGTTCCGATGTATGGCCCCGACCGCCTCGCTTTTTCCCAGTCGACCGGGATGGCTGGTGGACATGGGAATTCGGGTAGATCCCGGAATCTGGCGTCCAACCAGGGCGCGGGAAGCCAAGTCAAACCCGACCAGCACCGTGAGTCCGAGCAATCCAAATTACTACCTGAAAATATCCCGGCAAAATACAGGGATGCTGTAAAACGATACTTTTCCGATGACTCTGCCGAATCGAAGGAGTCCGACCAATAATCAAACGACAACCCAGAATCCAATGATGAAAAGACACATTTTAGCCTTGGCGATGGCCGTGCCCATGCTCTTGCCGGGTGGCCTGAGCGCCAAAGAGGGGGCCGTACAGTGCGGCAACCTGATCTACGCTGGCACCAAAACTTCGCGCTGTTTCAGTGATGAGTTCCTGAGCACGGTGCAGCAGAAAACAAGTATTGCCACGGAGCGACGCTTCAAGCCGGTGAAGCTAAGTTCCGAGGAGTTGTTTAAGTTCCCCTTTGTCATCATGACGGGGGAGGACGACTTTAACCTGACGCGCAAGGAGCGTGAGAATCTCAAGAAGTATCTCGAGAATGGAGGTTTTATGTTGGCTTCGCCAGGGTGCTCGAATAAAGCCTGGGCATCCGCTTTCCAGCGGGAGATCAAGCGTATCTTCGGAAAGGACTCCCTGAAGGACATTCCGATGGATCACGCAATTTTTAAAACCGTATTTACGGTGAAGGCGCTGAAGTTGAGCCACGGGGGAACCGGTAAGCTTCAGGGGATCACCCATAATGGGAAGCTGGTGGTTGCCTTTGCCTCCGACGGATTGAACGATACCTCGAACACAGAAGGGTGCTGTTGTTGAGGGGGGAACGAAATTGTTGGCTCGGTTCGAGTCAACGCTAACATTCTCGCTTACGCATTACTGCACTGATTTTTTAACCTCACCTTACCTGGCTTTTTTCACCCTACTGTTGATTTGTTGTGATCCGTGTTACCTATCTGATCGTTCTGCTAGCAATCAGTATCTTGCCTTCTCCGGCTGATGATGATGCTGCCTCCCGCCTGAGTCGTCTTGCTGGCGGCTCTGCTGATGAAGTGAGCTCCCAGGATTGGCAGTGGGCCGCACGGAACGTGGCCAACAAGCAGCTCAGGATCGATATCCGTGCTGCTATCATTGCGAGAGAACCATACCCGCGTAAAGAATTGGTTGCGTTGTTGGGTGATGAAAAATTGGCGGTTCGGTTGGGGGCCTTGGAGTTGCTCGAGGAGGCCGCAGGCGACGGGTTTGGTTTTAACGCCTGGGCAAGCCCCGCCGGGGATGGTGCTGACCCTCGCAATGAGCACGCGATGACAATGTGGAGCCGCTGGGCAGGCTCGGATGGGAAGATCAAGGCTTCGGCGAATCTGCTGTCTGATGAGCAAATGCAGTCGTATATCCGCGATATTATATCGGGTGATGCGGACCGCAAACAACGTGCGATTCGGATGCTTGAGCCTCACGGGATGAAGGGGGTTTCCGGGATTCAAGCGTTTTTGGTTCAAACCGAAGGTCTGCCCGATACCTCACGTATTCCGCTGAAGGAGGCTCAGTATCACTTGGTGCTTGCGCGAACGGCGGGTGAAAACGCTTCGGTTCTCGCTCGTGATTTGACGGTGGGCAACCGCGACCAGCAGTTGGGTGCGATTGCTGCCTTGAAAAAAAGCGGGATGCTGGCCATCCCGATCGTGCGCGATTTTCTTGGATCGGATGATGCCCTGGTGCGTGAGACGGCGGTGGACACGATTCTTATTCTCGGGGAGGCGCAGACTGTGCCCTTGGTGATTCCCTATCTGAAAAAGGAAGAGGACGTGAATGTGATTCACGCGGCGATGAGGCGTTTCCGGGAGATTGGAGGCACCGAGGTGCGCGAGATGGTGGCATCTTATCTGGATCGGGAGGATGAAGATTTGTTGGTGTCAGCTGTGGAGAGTTTGACAAAACTCTGCGGTGGCAGTTCGGATTTCGGATCGGATTCAGGAAGTGCCAAAGCCACACCCGAGATCAATGCCAAGATTGCCGGATTGTTGCAGGACCCGCGTTGGAGGATTCGCGCAGCGGCGCTGGAGTATGTGGCCAAAACCCGGAACAAAGAAGCGGGAGAGAAGGTGGTTGGTTTGTTGGCGGACGAGGATGAGTTTGTGAGATCGCGGGCGATTGAAGCCGCGGTGGCTCTGAATTTGAAATCAGCGAAGGAAAAGTTGTCGCAGATGTTTTTGTCGGATGACGATATGATTGCACCGGCAACCAAGGCGATGACTGGCATGGGGATGGTCTTGCCCGCTAATCTCATCGCCCATCTCGATACCCGTCCGCCGGATATCGTGGTGCAGGCATTGCGTGCGATGGACCGTGATAAAAAACCATTTCTGGAGATCATCGCTCGGTATGCTACCCATGATGAATTGGATATCGCCTGTGCCGCTCTACGGATACTGGCGAATGACTCTGATAAGGTGAAGCAGGAGTTTGTTGCGAATTATCTTACCTCGGCATTGCAATCGGGTGTGGATGAAAAAGTGGAAGCCGTCTTAGGTCAATTGCGGCTGCCATCCAACTCGTCCAGAACCTATTTTTCGTCCTCCAGTTCGGAGAACATGCCGAGTTTGCCGGGAACCACGCTTGACCCGCTATATGACGCTTTTATTGCTCCGAACAAAGGCAAGGAAGTCAAGCGGGAGGTGGTTCAACTCAAGCCGAGTAAAGAGGCAGAGGCAACCGGTGGGTTGAGCTCTTTGAAAGATGCGCTGGCTGCAACCATTGGGAATTGGGAAAAGCCAAGGCAGTCGTACCGCGCGGCTTTGGTTCTGGCCAAGGTGGATGATGCCCGGGGCCTGGTTGCCTTGACCGAGCGCTTGGACAAGATGCCAGTAAGTGAGCGGGCAGCGGTTGCCGAGGGCTTGTATTATGCTCGATCGAGTGAGGCAATTCCTCTGATCCGCGCACTGATGCAGGACAAGGTCTCCGATGTGCGGCGCGAGGCTGCGGATCAGGCATTCAATAGCTCGAGCAGTGTTGAGATGATTCGCATGGCCTTTGCGCAGTTGGATGTTGCTGACACACCGTTGCGGGCGTCCGAGATGTATGATTACAACATCGAGAGTCTGGCGCGGGACCGGAAGAAGGCTGCCCCCATCGTCGCCTGGGCACGTAAAACGTTGACCAATGAAAACGCAAACGATCAAAGCAAGGTGTTGGCATTGATTCTCATGCGCCAGACGATGAAAAGTTCGGACGTGAGCTTGCTCGAACCCTACACCAAGGCCAGTAGCCAGTGGTTGCGTCGGGCAGCGTGGTATTCCTTGAGCCGTGGGAACCCGCACTGGATGAGCGATCATGTGGAGGATCTGGTATCGGACCAATCGCCTCGCGTGAGGGAAGTTTTGCCAATGGCTCTGAACCATGAGTCTTCGATCTGGAACCATTATTTTACCGATAATAAAAAAGAACGTCAGAGAAGCTATTACAGTTCGTCGAGTCGTCGCCGCAAGGGGGTGAGCGAGCCTCAGGCGGAAGCGTTACAGTCCTTGGCAACCAAGGACCCATCACCACAGGTAAGATTCGAATCTTGGTTTGCTTTGTTGGCTGCAGGGCGCCCGATTGATCTTGCGGCGTTTCTTCAGTTGATCCCCGAACAGGAGAAGGAGTCCAATGTATCCAGCCGTCTGGCCGACCATTTGGAGAAAAACTACCGTAGTATGGGCCAGGGGATGAAGCCCTTGTTAGCCTATGCTAACATGAAGGAAATTTCGAAATCAAAGCTGCCTCTGGTGATCCGTCATTTTAGCACGGGGCAAAAAGGAAGCTCGTTTACTTCGTTTGACTCTCTGGCCAAGGCGACGGAAACCACCGCCGGGCCTCAGCACGTGAAGCCCGATGTGGATCCAGAAAAAATGGCGGCGATGCGGCAGAAGTTGCTTGTCATCGTGTTCGATAAACCGGGCTGCAAGGAGTGTGAAAAAGTCGGACGTTACCTCGAGGACATGAAGCGGGATTTTCCATTGATGGAAGTGGAGCATCGCAACATCACGGACCAGAGGGATATGTTGGTGAATCAGGCATTGTGTGATCGCTTGCAGGTCTACGGTGCGGGGAAGGCTCCGGCGGTGTTCACTCAGGCGGGTGGACTCGTCGCACCGGAAACCAAGCCAGAGGCGATTGCCGGCTTGCTGCAAGAAACCATGGAGATGCCGGATGACCCGGAATGGCATGTTTTTGGCTCGGAAGAAATCGAACAAGCTCAAGAGCATGTGGATGAAACTTTCAATGAAATGACACTCGGTATTGTGGTGTTGGCCGGCCTGTTGGACGGAGTGAACCCATGTGCCTTTGCGACCATTATTTTCTTTCTTTCGTATCTTCAGATTGCCCGTCGCACCCCGAGGGAAATTTTGATGGTAGGTATTGCCTTTATTTCGGCGGTGTTCCTTGCCTATTTCTCCATTGGTATTGTCTTTCATGGTTTGGTCGAGTGGCTCAACAGCCAAGAGGAATTCCAGTGGGCGAAAGTGGCGATGAAATATATCTTTGGAGGTTTTGCCCTTCTGGTGGCCATTCTGAGTTTCCGGGATGGCATCCGTGCACGTCGAGGAAAGCTGGATGAGATGACGCTGCAACTGCCGTCGTTCTTGAAAGATCGCATCCGTGGCGTGATCCGGAAGGGGGCAAAGTCGCGCAGTTTTGTGATTGCTGCCTTTGTCAGTGGGATCATTATTTCCTTTCTCGAGCTTGCCTGCACCGGCCAGGTGTATGCTCCGATTGTATTCAAGATCCAGCAGGGGTCGGTGGACGCGATGTTGTTCCTGCTCTACTACAACCTGGCCTTTATCACACCCTTGGTGGTGATTTTCATTCTGGCTTACAAAGGGATGACCAGTGACAGCCTGATTCAATTCCAGGCCAAGCACACGGCAACGGTGAAATTTGCCACGGCGATTTTGTTTATCCTGCTGACACTGGTGATTTTGTTTGGCGATCAATGGATTCAAGCGGGATAGATGGTGATTTGCCTATCTATTATCGAATCAGCCGTTATAAGCGGGCATGCATGCGAGCCCACGATTTGAAGAACTCGATTACCAGCAAACTCCGCTTGGGGAGGTGATTTTGCGTCGCCGGACGATGATGACTCTGGATGATCTGGAAGTGTATGAGATCATGCTCGGCGCGGATTTTTTAATGTCCTCTTTGTTTACTGTGGTTGAGGAGGCGCTTTCCGATCTGGGTCTCGCTGCCTGCGAAGCGGCCTTTCCGGGTGAAAAACTCGATGTGGTGGTCGGTGGACTGGGTCTGGGATACACGGCACAAAAGGCACTGGACCATCACTCGGTGGTATCCTTGACCGTCGTGGACTACCTCAAGCCTGTGATCGAGTGGCACGAAAAAGGACTGGTTCCTCTTGGAGAAGGGCTCACCAAGGATGGCCGCTGCCATTTCGAATATGGTGACTTTTTTAAACGAGCCACAGCCAAGCCAGATCAGCCGGGCTTCGATGCCTCACAGGCGGGGAAACAATTTCATGCTGTGCTGCTCGATATCGACCACTCGCCGGACCACCTACTCAATGAACAACACGCACATTTCTATCAGCCGGATGGCTTGCGGGCGATGACCCGTCAAATTCATCCGGGCGGTGTGTTTGCGCTTTGGTCAGATGATCCGCCGGAAGCCAGTTTTATGAACTCGCTTAACGAGGTGTTTGCCGCCTGTGAAACGCACGTCGTTCCATTTACGAACCCGATTCTCGGACGGGACTCGGAAAGCACCGTCTACGTGTGCCGGACGCACGGCTGAGACTAGGGAAGGTTAACGTCTACGACGCAATAAGAAGCCTGCGGCTCCCAGCCCGAACAAGGCGGCTGAGGAAGGTTCAGGAATTTGGTTCACCAGCAAATCAGTCGCAGGATCGAATTCTCCAGCATTGAAAGTGAACAGGCGGGCTTCGTCCAGACTGCCGTTGTAGTAGCTTGATCCTCCCGGTGATACGCCAATGTGGACTTCTTCATCTGTGGCGAGTCCTGCATTTGACGATGCTCCGAATGCCGCGCCGTTGACATAGAAGGTGGTGGTGCCATTGTCACGGACCAGCGCCAAGTGAACCCATTCGTCCGTTGAGGCGGGGAGGTAGGTATTGCCAACCCAAGCGCTGTTGGTTCTGGCTCCACCGAAGCCAAGTTGCCCACCGCCATTGCGCCAGCCGAAGTTCAGTCCGCCGAAGTTGAGGACGGATGAGCTACCAGCTGCCAAGTTTCCGATGCGTGCCCAGGTTTCCATCCCAAAATTATTCGTGGGGCGGCTGTCGTAGCTTGTGCCGTAATAGCCGATATTGCCGGCGGTGAAATCGAGGGCAGCGGTGCTGCCGGGTGCCGGGTTGCTATTGTCCACGGCGGCAGAACCGATGTTGCTAAGTAAATCATAGCCGTTGAGCGTGCTATCCAGGGGTTTGTTGCTTGTTCCCAAGGATCCCGACTCTCCCAGTTGCCAGTGAGCTTGCACTGTGATGACTGCGTGAGCCGAGGAGGTGATTCCTAGCAAAGAAGCCAATGTCAGAGCACAAAGCGGAGAGTTGTTTATCATCATGTAATGTATCCTAGAAAGAAGAATACGAGGGTGGCAAGGCAAAAAAAAGTGCAGGTGGATAACAACTCAGTTCCTTTTCTTGGAAAACGGTTTTTTATGATTCACCGGCGGGACGGGTAAATTGAATTGTTTCCAGAACATCAGGTGGAACGTATTGTGTCCTTCGAGCGGGGCATTTTCATTCACCATCAGGGGAACAGCCTTTTCCCACCACGCGTCATAGTAGGCTGTCATTTTCTGCACAACTTCAGGGTGATTTTTGATCACATTCTTTTTCTGCAACGGATCTTTCTGAATGTCGTAAAGGTGCTTGCCGTCTACGAGTCTCCATTGCCCAGAGCGCAGTGCATAGCTTTTGTTTTTGGTGGGTTGCTGCTTATAGCCCCAGCGTCCTTTGTGGAAGACGGTGATGCGATCTGCCCAGTCAGCTTCGGGATTCTCCAGCAGGGGAAGAAAGCTGCGCCCGGCCAATTGTTTTTTTTCCTTGGGGGTGGCTCCTGTGATGGCTGCCAAGGTGGGTAAAATGTCATAGTGCCTCACTAGTTTTTGACAGCGTGTGTCCGCACTTATTTTTTTGGGCCAGCGAATAAAGAAGGGAACCCTCGTGCCACCCTCATCCACACTTCCTTTTTTACCCTTCATTCCCGCATTCCAAGTATTGCCAGCACCGGTAGGACCGTTGTCCGACATAAAAATGAGAATGGTATCATCGGCGATCTTCCATTCTTCGAGTTGAGCCATCAAGGTTCCCATACGCTCGTCAATGTTAGCAATCATTCCATAGAAACCTTGCTGTTTTGCGTTGTATCCAGCTTTCGCAAAAGGCTTTTTATAATGCTCGGGGCTGATGAACGGGCCGTGGGGAGCGTTCGTCGAAAGGTAGGTGAAAAACGGCTTTTTTTCATCTTTCATCTTCTTCATCCAGAGAATCGCCTGGTTGAAAAACAGGTCTGTGCAAAAGCCCTCTGTTTTGACGAAGGTATTATTGTGCAGGATGTAAGGGTTGAAATATTGATTTCCAGGAGCATCTCCACAGGTCCCGCCGTAGCTCTGTCCTATGCCGCCGGCACCATGCATATAGACCTCATCAAATCCACGTTTGTCCGGGCGGTAAGCCGCTTCATCACCTAAGTGCCATTTGCCGAAGATCCCGGTATGGTAACCATTCTCCTTCAACATTTCAGCAAGTGTGGGAACATTCAATGCCATACGTTCGCGCTCTAGCACTGTGTGTGTGACCCCCACGTAAAAGGGATCGCGCCCCGACATAATGGCTGAACGAGTAGGTGCACATGTTGGGCTGGCATGAAAGCTCTCAAAGCTCATGCTTTCTGCGCGCAGTTGATCCAGATGGGGGGTCTTCAGAAGTGGGTGACCGTGAGCGCTTATATCTGCATACCCCTGATCATCGGTAATCACCAGGATGATATTGGGTTTTACCCCCTTCATGGGGGATGGCTCCGCATCGGCAGCCATACTGCTCAAGCTAAGGACGGCCGAGGTAACAGCCAGAAATGAGAAAAAAGGTTGGGTGTTCATCATCTTGCACATGGACGGTTGTGATCTTACTGGGACTAGCCCTATTCCTAATACTCACTATTTGGAAAGTGTTATCAATAAATCTCACACAATCAGGAGTTGATGTCGACACGTGTGGATGTAGTCTGGTTGAGTAAGGTTCGGAAGTGGCGGGGAGCATGGACTTTTTCTCTGATCTATTTGCTGTGCTAGTTGAGCGTTTATTTCATCGCTTGGCTGCTACAGCTTCCCAAATTGATTTGGCCATGGATTATAGATTTTATCTGTAAATGTATTGAACAGGGTGGATAGATAAATCTATCATCTAGTCATGGACTCAGCAGCAGATAAGTCGGGAAGCAAGTTACCTAAGTGGATTGTGATTTCCTTCATCGTGCTGCCTGTGTTAGGTTTGTTCATTTCTTCAGTGGTGTCATTTATGATGCCCAGAATATATGAAAGTCGAGCTTCTGTAGAATTGGTTCCATCAGGAGTAGATGTTGAAGCGTGGGGAGTGAATCAGTATGTTGAGACCGAGTTGGAAGTGATGCAATCCAGCGAGAATTTATATGTGGTTGCAGAGATGCTTCATTTGGATGCAAGATGGGGGATGGCGGATTCTCAATCAGTCGAAGTTCTTGGGAATGCTGTAAACACAGAGAGAGTGGGAGAAGGACGTATGATTGAGGTTGTTTGCCGCCATTGGAAGAAAGAAGATGCGCATGCTATATGTGAAGCCGTATGCCAAGCTTATGTGTATCGTAAGTCCGATCTACAGAAGCAACGTGAGGAGCTTTGCCTGACGGGGATCAAAGACGATTTAAACATCGCGGAAAATAACTATGAGGAATTGGCGTTGGAGTATTCCCACGTGAATGGAACGTATGAGGGGGATTTGGAATGGATTGGAGTCAAGAGGAGTCTGGAAGTTGTTGAGCCAGACTATAGAGCGGCTCTTAAGAAAAAGAAAGACTTGGAGCAAGAACTGAGGGAGGCAAGGAGAAACGTGATGACTCCGACCCAAGTAATGATCGTTCACGGTGCTCCAGTTATGCCACATTCTTCAGTGAGTCCTAATATTCAACGGAATCAGGCCATGGGCGTTGTAGCCGGTCTGTTATTGGCTTCTCTGATTGGTGGGGTGATACTCGTGGTGTCCCTGATTGATCGCAAGCACCGAGAGTGATTGTTACAATAGGCGGGTTGTTCTGAGCAACTTGCCATCAGAACTCATCTTCTCAATCCTGCCCGGCCCTGCTCAGGGGGGCGTGTCCGCTGGGCTTGTGTTGCTTTTTGATCGTAGCTGCTCCCATCAAAGCCGATTAGCTACCTACTCAATGAGTCGAATCCCATCCTTGCCGATGCTGATTTTCTGTTTTTTGAACAGCGCTCCGGTGGCTTGTTTGAAGGCTTTTTTACTGACCCCGAGAGCTGTCTTGATCGCTTCCGGTGAGGATTTGTCGCAGAGTGTCCAGTGGCCACCTCGTTCTTGCAGTTCGTTGAGGATCCGTTCTTCGAGCTGGTCGATACGTTTCCTTCCCGGCGGGTTGAGGGTAATGTCAATTTTTCCATCAGAGCGCACCTGGCTGATGTACCCCTTGCACTGATCCCCCGGTTTCAGAGGACGAAACACTTCGTTGGCAAAGATCAGGCCGGCGTGGGTGCTGTCGATGATGGCCTTGTAGCCCAGATCCGTTTGAGCAAACACCAGAAGGTCGACTTCTTGCCCAATCAGGAAGCTTGGGTGGGATTTTTCCAAGTGGCGGGCCAGTCGGCTGCTGGCCAGAATCCGGTCGGATGCATGATCAACGTGAACATGCACGACGTAGCGTTCGCCCACCTGCATCCGCTGGCTTTGTTCACGAAGAGGGACAAAGAGATCCTTTGGCAATCCCCAGTCAAGAAAAGCTCCAAACCCCGTGGTGGCAATGCAGTTGAGTACGGCAAATTCCCCGGGCTCGGCCAGGGGAGTGCGCGTGGTGGCGATCGGACGGTCCTCAGAATCGCAGTAGATAAAAACCTCCACGCTGTCTCCGATTTTCCATTGTTTTTTCGATGCCGGAATCTCCTTGCCCGGCAGCAGAAGCTCGCCGAGCTCTCCTTCGGAGTCGAGAAACATTCCAGATTTCGTCTCCCGTAAAATCGGAAGAGTCGCGCGTTCGCCAATACTTGCCATGACGAAACCTATACCGGATGCCCACCCGACGCGATGCTTATCTATGAGGAAGTTGACCAACACATCACCAGTTGCTCATAAACGAAAAAAAATTCTTTATTTTGCTTGTGTCGCTGGATGGGCTGGCGTATGGGTCTGTCCATGCAAGACACACACGTTCACGAGATCATGCACATGATGATGGAGTCCGGGTCCGTTTACACTCGGGAGAGTTTGAAAAAGGCAATCATCGACACCTTTGGAGTGGCAACGACCTATTGCAGCTGCTCGATGAGTATGATGACGGCGGACCAGGCGATTGATTTTTTAGAGGCCCGAGGTAAATTCATCCCAGCGGAAGATGGCTTTTACACTGATGAAAGTAAGAAGTGCTCTCATTAAGGCCTGACCATTTTTTCATAGCGTGAGCCGGGTGCCTTGGGGGGTGTCCGGCTCGTTTTTTATCTCCTTGGTTGATTTTACTTCCAGATGGTTTTGACCAAAATGCGTTCGACCTGGTTGATGCGGGCTGGCAGCTGTGAGATCTCGTAGTTGATTTCGCCATCCTTGAGGCTGCCGTGGCTGTGGCCAATGAGGTTCAACAAGGTGTAGGCATTGGGTGATTCCGGATCGATCCGGGAGGCATAGATGAGGGAGGAGTGCTTGTCCCCTGCGATGTTGATTTCGACGAAGAGGGTGAAGGGTTTACTGGTTTTGTTGAGATGGTGGTCGAGCAGCCATTGGTGGTTGATCGTGGGTTGTGAAATGAGGTCGGTGGCTCCGGTCGGTGCGATGCCGCAAACCGAGGTGTAGCGGTGTCGCCATATGGGAAGGATCTGGCCACGTCGTTGCCGCTTGCTTTCCCAAGGATGCTCGTCACTGAAGCTCAGTGATCCTGAGAGGTAGAGGGTTTCGATGATGGTGCCGGATTGGGTTTCGGCCCAGATAGCGACGGCATGGTGCTCTGCAGGGCAATTCCAAAGGAGCTCGATATCGATGGAGGCACCGGTGGATGTGAGTTTGCTTGTCCGGAGCCAACGGCTTTGATGATCGGATGCGACATTATCCTGAGCTCTAAAAATACTGGCGTGGTTACGTGATTCATAGCTGAGTCCCATCAGGTGGCTGACACCGGGGGTGCCAAACCAGGCGGCTAGTCCTACTCCGATGCATAAAGCCAATGTGAGGGCACTGGCCAGCCATGCCTTGCGTCCGTGTTTGGGTGCAATGATTCGTCGTAGCGTTTTGGCTTTGCCTGCCAGGTGGATCAGGACCAGTAAGCTCAGGATGATCCCTGAAACAATGTGGAGTCGGCTGAGGTTCAGGTTGAATGGGATCAAAAAGCGCAGCCCTCCGGTGACGATCAGCACGAGAAAGCTGATCGTCATGGAGGAATAGAAAAAGCGCTTCATAGGCAACACATGTGTTTATTCAAAGCCAATCAGTTGACGTAGCTCTTTGATGTGGTTTTTGGCAATGCCGCGTGGTGACGTATTGTGTTTTTTACAAAGGGCTGCGGCGTATCCGGTGGCGACACCCATCTGCCCGCAAGTAAGCATGACGCGAGGACCTCCCAAGCCGATGTGTGAACAACTGAAACACCGACCCGCCATCATGAGGTTAGGGATGTCTTTGGAGTAGAGGGAGCGGAAGGGGATGTAGTAGTGACCTTTGAGCTTCATAAAGAGAGCCTTGGAAATAAAATCGACAATGAAACCCTTCAGGCTTTTTTGATAATGCATATCGATGTCACGTTTTTCCATCGCCACAGTATCGGGGAAGTTGGTGAGGCTGGTAACGTCTTTCATCGTGTAGATATGATCGCCCATGATGCGGCGCGATTCACGTTTTCCACCAATAAAGGCGACCCACTCCAGTGCGAGTTGAGCATTGGCGGGGTTCTTTTTCACATTGGAGAAGTTGCCATACACGGCACGGAACATGTGATCACGTATAGCTTCCGCATCGTGAATTTGGTGTTTGTCGTTATCGGAATACTCCCAATACCACTCACTCTTCTTTTCCGCGTAGGTCTTGGCGACATCCTTTGCCCATGGTGTAGCAGGGAACTTACTTGCCTTTTTACCTTTTGTGCTACGCCACATCACCGTGGTTCCCATAACGCGGTTGTCTTCTTTTTCAGGACTCCAAAGATCACCAAACTTATCCCAGCCTTCATTGAATTCGTCTTTTGATTCACGGCCATAGCGGAAGGAGGCACCAGCTTTAAAGCCTACGATACCATCGCCGGAGCTGTCGATAAACTGACGACCCTTGACGCGGATGCGCTGATGGGAGGTATTGCTTCGGGCTGTGACGCTGCTGATCGATTTTCCATCCTTGGCAACATCAGTCACGGAGTAGTCCATGAACAAGGTGACGTTTTTGGCCGCTTCGAGCGAGGCGTGCCGTTTGGCATCATCCTTGATGGCATCAGGTGAGTTGTTGTGCCAGCGTTTGGTGTCGATTTTTTTGAGTAATCGGGCGACCTTGCCGTGAATCCCAATGGTGTGGACTCGAATTTCTTTACTGGCATTGCCGCCGAGCACAGGACGGTTTTGAATCAGGGCGACTTTGAGACCCAACTCATCCGCGGCAAGAGCAGCACCACAACCAGCAATACCGCCGCCAACGATAACGAGGTCAAAATCGTGCGTGTTGTCGACATCACTACTGAGACCGTGCTGGTGTTGTCTCCAGACGGCGAGTTGTTTGATATCATTCGGTGGTTGGATACTGGTGTCTTTGGTCAAATAAATAGCATCACAGCGTCCCTCGAACCCCGTGAGGTCAACGAGCTCAAGAGTATGAGTGCCTTTTTTTAATGCGACGACGGCTCCTTTTTGCCATGTCCAACCAGCCTCGGTACCGAAGACTGTTGATTGGAGCTTGCCGTTGATTTTGATTTGAAACCGCCCTGGTGCCTCCCAAGATCCAGGGCACCAGTTTTTGGTTCTCACCCAGAGGTTGTAGTTGCCATCCGATTTGGCAGTGATGGTGGTATTGGCGTTGTCAACCGGCTGTCCCATGCCATGGGCTAGTAGATAGGGGGAGCCCATCTGTTCGATGAATTGAGGGTCGACGAGCCAGCCGCCTTTGTTTTCAAAACTGACGGCATCGACGAGGATGTCATCCGGGTGGCGGGAGCTGTTGGCGGCAAGGACAGAGGCTGGCGCCAAGCTGGTGGCTCCAAAAAGTTTGAGGAAGTTGCGGCGTTGCATGGTGATTGATGCTTGTGGTAGTTGGCGAAACCGGCGTGTTGCCCGGAGTATCGGGCGATTATATCACTGGGTTACGTGATGATAAGTGCCCGGATGTCGGGATTTGGACAAAAAAGTGAGACGTATTTGACGAAGTTCATCATTTTGATGTCCAAATCCGCTGACTTTGGCACTGTATGCATGTGATTGATGATGCCCGTCACCCTGACCCGGAACCGTTTGTACGCTTGCTTGCCGAGCATGAACGTTATTTGGGTGGTTACATTTACCACTTGATTCCCCATGCGGCGGATGCCGAGGATGTGTTGCAGGATGTGAAACTGGCATTGTGGCAGGCATTCGATCAGTATGAGGAGGGTACGAACTTCGGTGCCTGGAGCCGGAAGGTGGCCTTTCATCGGGTGATGGCATTTCGCAAAAAAAAGGCTGTGGAGGGCAGGCGCCTTGTGTTTACCGACCAGTGCATCGAGT
This sequence comes from Oceaniferula marina, assembly GCF_013391475.1. Lineage (NCBI taxonomy): Bacteria > Pseudomonadati > Verrucomicrobiota > Verrucomicrobiia > Verrucomicrobiales > Verrucomicrobiaceae > Oceaniferula > Oceaniferula marina. The sequence goes on from NZ_JACBAZ010000002.1 coordinate 944,569, forward strand.
TCCTGGCGGAACAGTTTAAAACGGACCCCCATGTGGCGGATGAGGAAGCACATCGTTTGCGTGCCTGTATGGCTCGTCTAAAAAAAGATCAGCAGACTTTGATCGCTTTGAGGTATCGGGAGGAGTTTTCGATCGAAGAAATTGCCGTGCGAATGAATAAGACAGTGGCGGCATCGTACCGCGCTCTGAGCCGTGTCCGACTGCTTTTGAGAAAATGTTTAAGCAAGGAGGGAATATGAAAAGTAAAAAGGAATGGGAAATAGCGGAGTTGTTTGAGCGTGTTGTTGATGGTCGAGCGAGTGAGCAGGAAGTGTCTGATCTCGAGCAGCACCTGATGACGGATTCAGAGGCCTTGACGCTCTATCAGGATTTGGCCCGGCAGCACAGCCAGCTTCAGATGACCGATGGCATCGGACTGGATGCCAAGTTTTCCGATCCGTCGAAAGTGACGCCGAGGTTTCGGGGCAGGTTCTTCGTAGCTGCGGCCGCAGCGGCGTTGCTTCTTTTCGGAATGATGTGGATGCAATTGCGCTCTCTCGAGAATCGTGAATCCGATCCGGTGGTCGCGGAGCTTACGGCTGCCTCCTCGGCCAAATGGGGCGCTTGTTCATTGCCGACCACCCCGGGGGGTGATTTGACGCGAGGCCAGCTTGAGCTTCTGCAGGGGACGGCAACCTTGACCTTTTCATCGGGCGCGGTGGTCAGTCTGGAAGCTCCGGTGAAAATGGATTTACTCACAGGCATGAAGGCCCTGCTTCATTACGGGACCGCCGTGGCGGATGTTCCGGAACAGGCGGTTGGCTTTCGATTGGATACGCCTGATTGTGAAGTGACGGACTTGGGGACATCTTTTGCCGTTTCGGTGGATAAGGAAAGCCGAGAGGCTCGGATCGATGTTCTGGATGGTGAAGTGGAACTTTATCATGGATCCAGCGATCACCGGAAACGTGTGCTGAAAAACCAGAGTGTCGATATCAACCAGGATGGGGTTTCCGCCGGAAGAGGCTCTCTGGAGGAGTTCGGGCGAGTTTCAAGATCGGGGCCGGCATTCAAGGCCGGGGTGATCACCACAGAAAGGGGAGCCGGTGGACATGCTACGGTGATATCAGATCATAAAGATACCCACTTGTCCCCCGGTCTTTTGTTAGTTAAACATTCGAAGGATGGGAGGTATGCCCGGAAGAGTTACCTCAAATTCGACCTTCGTCATCAGGAGGTCGATCAAATTAAAAAGCTGACGCTCGTTTTGAATCAAGTGCAGAGCCCCTATGGTCTGGCTAGTTTTGTTCCCGACTGTGAGTTTGTCGTGTATGGTCTGCTCGATGGTGAGAGGGACCTCTGGGATGCCGGCACAATGGGTTGGTTGGATGCTCCGGCGAACCAAGCCGATTCACCATGGAAGGTCCAGTCAGATCAAGTGGTGGAGTTAGGTTCTTTTGTGATTCCCAAGGGGCAGCAGCAGGGTATGATCCGGTTTACAAGTGAGCGCATGGGCGAGTGGGCGCGTGCCGATGGCAATGGCTTACTGAGTTTGATTATTGTGCGCAAGACTTGTGAGCTGCGTGGAGAGGGACTGGTGCATGCCTTTGCCGGCAACCATTACCCTGAGGGGCAAGCCCCCCGATTGCTGATCGAGTTGGAATAGGGAAACTCAATCACAGGGCGAGCCTCTTGGTGCTTGCTGGTGCTTCCACTTTACGGTGGAAGAGGAGGCGCAGGCTATTGAGCACAACGACCACGGTGCTGCCTTCATGTCCGATCACGCCCAGAGTGAGGGGGAGGAAGCTACCCAAGGCCCCGAGCACCAGCACCAGAATGACGCCGAGCGAGATGACGAGATTCTGATGGATAATACTTCGGGCTTTTCGGCTCAGGGTGTAGGCGTAGTGGAAGTTTTCCAATCGGTCCTGCATGAGAATGACGTCAGCTTGTTCGAGCACGGCATCGGAGCCGCGCATGCCCATGCCAACGGCGACATCCGCAGCGGCAAGGCTTGGTGCATCATTGACGCCATCACCAATCATGGCGACGCGTTCACCCTGGTCGCGCCAGGAACGGATGGCGGCGACTTTGTCCTCGGGGTGGAGCTCTGCCAAAAAATCACGCAAGTGAATTTCATCGGCGACTTTGCGGGCGGATTCCTTGCGGTCGCCGGTGAGCATCGTTACCTTGAGTCCTGCTTGGTCGAGTTTGGTGAGCAAGTCGGCGCTTTGCGGTCGGATTTGATCACGCAGTAGAATACGTCCCCGGATCTGTTGATTGCCGACCAGAGTCTCGGTGATGCCGATACTGGGGAGTTCGGGCATGTTTTCCCATGATTCGATGAAGAGGTCGCGCCGCCCCAGACTCAGGTGTTGACCGTTGATGTGACCCTCGATTCCCATACCGGTAAGCGAGCGAAACCCACTGCTGGATGTCAGCTCCTTCTGAGGGAATTGCTCTTTCCAATGTCGGGTAATTGCACGGCTGAGCGGGTGGGTTGATTGGTGGGCTAGGGTGGCGGCAATGTTGAGCACCTCCTGTTCGTTCCCTGGTGGGAATGACTCCACCGTGACGATTTCCAGCTCCCCGGATGTTAAGGTGCCGGTTTTATCCATGGCGACGTGGTCGATTTCGGCGAGCTCTTCGATTGCTATCCCACCACGAAAGAGAACCCCGCCCCGGGCACCAGCCGCAATACCCGCTAGAATGGCGGAGGGAATGGACAAGACCAGCGCACAGGGTGAAGCAACAACCAGCAAGGTCATGGCCCGGTAAAAAGCGGATGATGTTGATTCCGTGCTGATGAATGCCGGTAGGCCAAAGCCAAAATGCCAGATCAGAAACATCAGCGTGCTGGCCGCCAGAACGGCATAGGTGTAGCCGGTACCAAATTTATCAGTGAAACGCTGTGAGGGAGCCTTGCTCTCCTGCGCGTCCCGGATCAGTTTGATGATCTTTGCCAGCGCGCTTTCGTTGGCTGGACGAATGGCGGTGCAATCAATCATCCCCCAGGTGTTGATGGTTCCACTGAATACTTTATCTCCGAGGGATTTGTCTACAGGAATGGATTCTCCGGTCAGGGTGGATTCATCCGCTGAGCTGGAACCTGAAATGACTTTGGCATCCACAGGGAATTGCTCGCCGGGGCGCACTCGAAGCAAGGTGCCCGTTGCAATCTTATCAACATCGATCGCAGACTCTTGCCCCTCCAGATCAATCCGGGTTGCTTGTTTTGGCGCTTCTTTGAATAGCCCTTGGATTTCCCGTTCGGTTCTGGCCATGGCCAGAGCTTCCATCGCACCACTCAAGGAAAACAAAAAAAGTAAAACCGCACCTTCTCCCCAGTGGCCGATGCTTGCGGCCCCGATTCCAACAGCAAGCATCAAAAAATGAATATCGACAATACGTTTCCTCAGGAGTTCCCAGACTTCCTGCGCCGGGAACCAGGCACCCGCAATGAAGGATGCCATAAACAAAACGATCGAGAGAATGTGGCGATCGGGTGTTGCCTGACTGCCGATGACCCAGGCGGCGACTCCCAATACACCGCAGATGACGGCACTCAGCAGTTGAGGTTTCCAATCGTGGTGGTGATGATGGTGACCGTGGTGGTGGCCATGGTGATCGTGATCTTCAATACCGTGTGAATGCTCCCGATTCGGGTTGAGCACGGTTTGTCGTGGTTTGATTTGGATGCCCGAGATGTCATTACATCTCCAGAATTTCGGTGCGGTTGGGCAGAAATCTTTCTCCAGCATGATGCCTGCGTCGGGCATAGTTATCATACGAATACCCACAGGTAAGCTTTGTTGATTACCATGTTTACACATTTCACAAAGTGCGTGCCACTGACCTTCCTGGAGGGCATCAGGGCAAGGTGGGAGTGAAGTGTTTTGGTGGCGTGTGAGGACTTTTTCGAGAAGTTCTCCCGAACCCGTGCTGTTTGCTCCAGGTTGAAAGGCATAGGAAACTTTGTGATGATTTATATCCAGCCAAATCGCTTTGAGGCTTGGGTCTCTGGCCATTAATTGAGCCAATTCTTGTAAAAGACATGCGTTGTGTTTCATCGTTTGTAGTCAAAACTTGCCATAGAAAATGAGCGAATCAAAGAAATCAAAATATGTTCGTTCGTAGGTTGAGATTGCATTTCAATTGCACGGAATCGTTTTCGAATAATGGGCAGGGGTAAGTTGAAGTAGCGGTTTCTATCGTCCATTATCAATGGATCTTGCACGAGAATGAGTTAGAAGGATTGTCTTGACGTGGTTGTTGATATTCTATGTAGTTCTAGCCGACTTTAATGGACTATATCAATCCCTCTCGTTCGAACAGATCCACTATGAAAAAAATACAACTCTCACCCTTCTTCAATCAGCCACGTAGGCCACGGATTTGGATTCTGTCCAGCGCGTCGCTTGTTCTTTCAATGGGAATGAGTCTTGCCGCAGACGTCGTCAAGGATGGAGCTGGAACAGATCTTAATGCCGGAGTTAGCTGGAGCGGCACGGCTCCCGGATCAGATGATATCGCTACTTGGCAGACTGGGTCTTTGGGGGCTGGCCTGACGATCGGTTCGAATGTCTCATGGTCTGGTATCAAGGTGGCCGATGCTCTTTCGGATATTGATGTAACCGGAGCAGGGGCTCTTACCATCGGTTCAGATGGCATTGAGATGTCGGCAGCGGCACTCAATATGTCCCTGGCAACCAATGTGGTGTTGGGGGCTGATCAAGATTGGGCTGTGGGAGACGGTCAGCAGCTCACGGTTTCCGGTCAGGTATCAGGGGCTCATGTGTTAACCATTAATGGAGCCTATGATACGACGACTTTTAATTCTACGTTGACCTCGACACCCCAATTGATATGGGCGGGAAAAACCTTGTCTGATATTGATGCCGCGGGTGGCATGTTGGGAGGTCCATCCATCAATTCAGGAACTCCTCTGACAGGGTCAGCCGAGTTATTTACACCGGGCGTCTCTACTACGTATCAGCTACAGGTCCATGACGATGTTTGGCTGAAAGGTGTGGGTGTGGAATTGACCCAGGTCGGTGATGATATTTATGCTCAGGCGAATTGGGCAAGGTACAAGCCTGACTCAAACTTGCTTGGGACGGATCTCAGTGACGGGAATAACTCAAGTTATTTGGCGGTTGAAACGACGCTTGAGATGAACTCAACCTCAAAGGGGGATGTTTTATTCAATCGGAGTGGTGGCAATGGAGGGACGATTGGAGGTCTGAGTATTAATGCCGGAACGGTTGAATTGGATGGAGGGAACATAGGTTATGCGAGCTCAGGAGGTTATTTTTCGGGAGCGGCGATTGAAGTAAGCGATCATGGTGTGCTCAAGTTGACAGGAGCTTTTAATGCGGGCTATTCAACCGATATGACGGTGAATGGTGGAGAGCTTCAAATTGTTGGGGATCAGTATATCAATAACCTTACATTAAAAAATGGGGGTGAAGTGACGGGTGGTGATTTCCGCATGGGTTTTCATAGCCATGCGGTATTGAGTGTAGAAGGCACCAGCGCCTCGACGATTACGTCGAAAGTCACTTTGGTGAGGAATGCTGGCACTGGGGATACGGTGACGTTCGATGTGGCAGATGTGGATGGTGGCAGTGGGGTCGACCTGAATGTTTCCGGAGGAATCGGGGATTTGGGTGGTTATGCTGGCAGCAGCTTGATTAAGACGGGTGACGGAACACTGCTTTTGTCGGGGAATGATGCGACTTATGGAGGTGATACCATCATTAATGGCGGGGTGTTTGCCATGAGTAAAAAACTGAATGCAGGATCGGAGGTGCACATTAATGCCGGTGCCACCATGGAGTTACGTGCTACCAATATCTTCCTTCGCAACAGTTCAAGCGCTGCTGTGATTATTGACAGTGGCACGCTTACAATGAGTAACGGTAATCACAATAAGTTTGGGGACATGAGCTTGCTCAGTGGAGCCACTTGGACAACTGAGGCCTCATCTGGTTCATACGCAGGTGAAAACTTTGTTATCCGTCCTAACTCAACAATCACAGTAGGAGGAACAGGAGCATCAACAATGAGCGCTAAAGACGGTGTTGCCCTAGAAAGCGGCATCATTACCTTCGATGTCGCTGATGCAAGTGGTGACTCCGCGGGAGATTTGATCGTCAACACCGAGTTGGAGAACGGTGGAGGCGTAACCAAAACGGGGCTGGGAACCATGGAGCTTCAGAAGGCTAGCACTTACACAGGCGGGACGGTCATCAATGAGGGCACTATCAGTCTTGGTAATGGCGGTACCGCAGGTAGCGTGGTAGGGGCAATTATCAATAATAGCGCCTTAGTTGTGAACCGGTCCAATACGATCACACTCGCTAATGATATCAGTGGATCAGGAACGCTGACTTTATTAGGGAACGGAACCAATGGCTCTCATGTGAATCTAACTGGAGATAATAGTGGCTTTGCCGGGAATACGACGATTGATGGAGCCCGGGCTAATGTGGATATGAGCGGCGGGAACCGTGTTGGTTCTGGCTCTGTAACGGTTGCCGATGGCGGACAGCTGTGGCTGACAGGAGGGGCCCTGAGTAACGCAGTGACATTGAACGGAGAGGGGGTCACCGAAGCCGCGGGTCAACTCGGAGCTGTACGCTTTAGTAATGACTCGAACATAAGTGGGGCGGTTACTTTGGCTGGCGATAGTCGTCTGACTCCTCATAGTTCGTCGGATACAGGAACTGTGAGTGGGGTGATCAGTGGTGATTATGGAATTGAAAAAACAGGATCAGGCACGTTGAATTTAACGAATGCGAACACGTATACCGGAGATACTCATATCAAAGCGGGATCGCTCGTTCTCGGAGCGAGTGGTTCGATTGCGAGTTCACCAACGATCGCCATCGATAGTGGAGCGGAATTTGATGTTTCAGCTGTTACAGACTTTTCACTTGGTGCTGGTCAGACTCTATCCGGATCGGGTGACATTGTGGGTGATGTCGGCGTAAGCGGAACCATTGCCCCAGGCATGAGCCCGGGCACGATGAGCTATGGCGGAGCACTGGTTCTCTTTGATGGCTCCACACTGGATATCGAATTGAATGGAGCAGACAATACGACAGGAAGTTCGGTGAACGACCTGATAACGGTTGCTGGAAATCTCGAGTTTGAAGGTACGGTTAAGGTGGATGTCACTGAGTTGGCTGCATTCAATGCTGTGGCTAAGGATACACGGTGGGTCTTCATCACTTATGAAGGAGCCTTGGTAGGAGGTGAAAATCTGGTTCTGGGTGATCTTCCTTCATTGACCCTTGATCCGGCTGTATTGAATCCTCATTTTGCATTGGATACTAGCACCATGGGTGAAATTGCCTTGATTGCTGTCCCTGAGCCAAGCTCAGCTGCCTTACTCGCATTGGGAGGTCTGGCCCTCACCCTGCGCCGCAGAAAGTAGCCCTCGTAGCACAAACGCATTTCATGACCCGCTTTTCATGGGAAAGCGGGTCATTGTTTTTAGCTGTGACCGGGCGTTGTAAAAAAGCCGCGGACCTGATTGGACTGCGGCTTGAAGAAATGATACCACTCTCCCAGTTAAATTGGCAGAATGGTTTGAGTTTAAGATGATGAATCAGTCAGCAAGCTGAATGGCAAGGGGGCACTGAATCTTTTAGATTTTACCGTTGTTGCGCGTTTGCTGCTCGCCGCCGCTCGCACCCTTCGGGCAACCCCTTCGGGATTGGCTATCTCGCTCCGCTTGGTTGTTGCATAGCCCGCTATGCGCCTTCCTTGCGCCTAGTTAAAATCGAAAACCTTCAGTGCCATTCAGCCAATTTAACTGATCAAATGGTATGATTGGCTCAAAAAGAGCGATGTGTGATGGCACTTTAGGAGGTTACCGCGCCGCGGTTGTCATCGAGTCCTGATTTTTCAAGGTAGTAGTCGTAACCGCCGGCGTAGCGGGTGAGTTTACCGTTATCGACGTGCAGGGTGGTATCGGCGAGGTTGCGGATGAAGTGGACATCGTGGGAGATGAACACCAGCGTTCCTTCGTAGTGTTTGAGTGCCTGGACGAGAGCCTCGATGGAAATGATATCGAGGTGGGTGGTGGGCTCGTCCATCAGCAGGAGGTTGGGAGGGTTCACCAGGAACTTGACCAGATTGAGGCGGGATTTTTCACCACCGGAAAGCACGCGGACTTTTTTGTGTACATCGGCGCGGCGGAAGAGGAAGGATCCCAGAATGGAACGGGCTTCATCTTCACGCATGTCGCCACCACTGGCCATGACTTCTTCGAGCACGGTATTGGCCTCGTCCATGGACTCGGTCCGGTGCTGGGAGTAGTAGCCAAGGTTGGTGTTGTAGCCGCATTTGCGCTCTCCGCTGTCAAATTCAAGCTGTCCGGCGAGGATTTTCAGCAGGGTGGATTTACCGGCACCGTTCGGGCCGACGAGCACCATGCGGTCGCCACGTTCGATGGTGAGGTCGAGACTTTCGTATATGACTTTGTCGCCGTAGGCTTTGTGGACTTTTTCCAGCTCGATGACTTTTTGGTTGGAACGTTTTGGCTGGGGGAAGGAAAATTTGAAGACCTTGCGTGGCGCGATGGGTTTCGGCAGGCGCTTCATTTTTTCGAGTGTCTTTATCCGGCTTTGCACCTGGGCGGCCTTGGAGGTGACCGAGCGGAAGCGGTCGATGAATTCCTGCACGCGTTCGATTTCCTTGTTTTGGTTCCGGTAGGCCTGCACCTTTTGCTGGTAGCGTTTGTTACGCTGTTCGAGGTAGGAGGTGTAGTTGCCGGTGTAGGAGATGAGCTTTTCTTCGTCGATCTCGTAGACGGTTTCGATGAGTTCATCCATGAAGTCGCGGTCGTGCGAAATCATCAAGAGGGCACCGGGGTAGTTTTTAAGATACCGCTGAAGCCAGATCAGGGCCATCAGGTCGAGGTGGTTGGTGGGCTCGTCGAGCATCAGCAAATCGGGCTCCTTGACCAGAAGCTGGGCAAGGTGGGCACGCATGATCCAGCCTCCCGAGAATTTGTTGGCGGGCTGGTCGTAGGCATCGGCCTCAAAGCCGAGGCCTGCGAGGATTTTTTTTGCCTTGGGTTCGAGAGCGTAGCCGTTGTTGGCATCAAAGTGGTCTTGGGCAGCGTGGTAGTCGGCATCATCCGTGGTGCCGGCCGCTTCGTGTTCACGCATGGTGCGGATCGCTTTGGCCATTTCGGGCGTGGTGCTGATGGCGATTTCGAGAATCGTTTCATCACCCGGGTCACCTGCTTCCTGAGCGAGGTAGCCGGTGATGGCGTATTCATCGAGGTCGATTTTGCCGCTGTCCGGCTTATCTTCCTTGAGAATCTGTTTAAAAAGAGTGGACTTGCCGGCACCATTGGGACCCACGAGGGCAACACGCTCGCCCCAGTTGATGGTCATATCTGCATCCTCAAAGAGGGTGCGTCCGCCGAGTGTTTTGGTGAGTTTACGTATGATGAGCACGGGGGGGTGCTAAGTGGAAATTGGGGCTTTGTCAACCCTATGAGCGAGGCTTTGTGACTGAGGCTGAATCGGTAATAGACCGCTGAGGATTAGTTGATTGTGGTTGGTCTGCTTGGTGACCTTGCGATTTTGACGGGAGAATACGAAATCATATGAGTTCACGCAAAGACTCCAAGACTCCAAGACTCCAAGACGCCAAGACGCCAAGACGCCAAGACGCCAAGACTCCAAGACTCCAAGACTCCAAGACTCCAAGACTCCAAGACTTGTGTTTAGAACCCAGGCAAGGCTCAGGTTTTTTCAACCTAGGGTTTTGCTTAAGTGAACGCTGGTTGAAGGAGGTCCTATGATTCCGCCATTCCTCATCAGCGCGCCATCCAGCCTCCGTCGACGACGAGGATTTCTCCATTGACGTAGTTGGCTGCCTCCGAAGCTAAAAACACAGCAGGACCGACAAAGTCCTCGGGTTTACCCCAACGCCCGGCAGGGATGCGGGAGAGGATTTGTTCAGAACGGACCGGGTCCTCCTGAAGGGCCTGAGTGTTGTCGGTGGCGATGTAACCGGGAGCGATGGCATTGACGTTGATGCCTTTGCCAGCCCATTCGTTGGCAAGGGCTTTGGTCAGTTGGCCAATGCCTCCTTTGGAGGCTGCGTAGCCGGGCACGGTGATCCCCCCTTGGAAGGTGAGCAGGGAGGCAGTGAAGATGATTTTTCCACTGCCGCGCTGGATCATGGCGGCCCCGAATTCACGGCTGATGACAAACTGGGCGTTGAGATTGACCTCAATGACTTGGTCCCAGAAATCGTCCGGGTGTTCGGCAGCGGGTGCGCGCATGATGGTTCCTGCATTGTTGACCAGGATGTCAGGAGCTCCGTGTTCTTTGAGGACTTGTGCGGTGAACGCCTTGACGGCAGCGCGATCGGAAAAATCGCAGGTATAAGCGGTGAAGGTACGACCCAGATCAGTCACTGCCTTTTCCACGGCACTACCGTCTTTTTCAAGACTGGCAGAGACACCGATGATGTTGGCTCCGGCTTCGGCGAGCCCTTTGGCCATAGCCATGCCGATGCCTCGTTTGCAACCGGTGACGAGGGCGGTTTTTCCTTCCAGATTAAATAGCTTCATGACTCTAGGATATTGAAATTAACGAAGCTCGGTGATGGCAAATCCGTCCATGTCGTCGAAGCGTTGGTTTTCTCCACCCATGCCCCAGGCAAACGAGTAGGAGCCGGTGCCGGCACCACTATGGATCGACCAGGATGGGGAGAGCACGGCATGTTTTTCCTGCATCCAAAGCACTCTGGTTTCTTGAGGTTTACCCATGAAGTGTGCCACTTGGTGGTTTTCGGCGATGTCAAAGTAGCAGTAAACTTCTGAGCGGCGGTCGTGGGTGTGTGGCGGCATGGTGTTCCAGACGCTTCCGGATTGCAGCACGGTGAAGCCCATGACAAGCTGGCAGGATTGGAGACCGTTTTCGTGGATGTATTGGTAGAGGTGGCGTTCGTTGGATTCTTCGGGCGAGCCGAGCTCGAGTTTGTTGGCATCCTCGATTTTTGCGTGGGCGGTCGGGTAGCTGGTATGTGCTGGGTAACTGAGAAGGTAAAACTGTGCTGGTGCTTCGCCATTTTCCGATTGGAAGCTGATCGTTTGACTTCCTTTGCCGACGTAGAGGCATTCCAGTTTTTCGAGTGGGTAGCTGGTTCCATCGACGGTGATCGATCCCTTGTTGCCGAAGTTGATAACGCCGAGTTCACGTCTTTGACAAAAATAGTCAGAGCGCAACTGGTCGCCAGCTTTCAAGGTCAGAGGTGTGTCCGTGGGAACGGCCGAGCCGACGATGGCACGGTCCAGATCAGTGTAAACGAGTTGGAGCTCATTGATGTTGAACAAATCTTCGAGGATGTAGGAGTCGCGGAGTTGCTGGGTATCAGCATGGCGCATGGCGTCGAAGCAGCGGGTGGTGTGGCTATTCATAATTAATGGGTTGTAAATGGTGTGTTGTCAGAGGTTCTGATTACTGGACAAGGATGGGGTGCGTAATGGCGTGCGCCTGATGAAATAGATGGCGTTCAAAGCCTGCAGGATCGAGGCCTTCGGCTTTACCCCAGATCGCTCCGGCATGGAAGCTTACTGGCTTGTTCAGGTCCTTGGCCAGAATTTGTAGGATGTGATTTTTATTTTTGTAGGAGGGGCTCTTGCCGGTGCTGTGAATGATAAAGGTGCCGATGTGCCCGTGATTCTCTTTTTCCATGATGGGGTCCCAGTATCCGAAGAAGTGTCCGCTATAGGCGCTGGCTTTCTGTTTCGGGCTGCGACGAGCGAGACCTGTGACAGGGCGGATCCCCTTGGCGTCGCCTTTGATTTGGAAGGAAGAGTTGACTTCAAAGTGGTGCTGACCACGTAACATGGTAATCGTGCGTGTTTCGGTAATTTCAGTTTCGCCGATTTGAATGGCAGGGTAGGTGAGTTTGAATTTTAGACGCACCGGGCCTTGCTCGATCGTTGTCTGTTTGGCAAACACGGGACTGGTATGGAGTTTGCCTTTGCTGTCGAGATAGCCGACGCCTCCGCAGCCAAGTGAACTCCCGACCTTATAGCCGTCGAGTCCGGTGCCGTTGTCGGTGTGGTAGTGGGCGTCACCTTTGGCATACCATTCGTTGGCCACCGGACGACGAACGGATTTGGTCCAGACATCAATGCCACCACGGGCATTTTCTGCGGCGAGTGCCGGCCCGTATGCTCGGTAGGCGATGCGGTCATTTTCCCAGACAAAGTCATCTTTACGTTCGGGAACAAAGCGGGCGAGCATCGGGTTCTGCTCGAGGCGGGGTTTGAGTTTTCCACATGCGAGGATTTGGAAAGTTCGTTTTTCGTTAGGGGTGAAATCGCTGATGAAAAGCAGGGCGTCTGGGCTTCCGTCCTGATTATTGTCCACCACCTGACAAGGCAGGAAATAGCTACTGACGCTGTCCCGGACGGCGATGTTCTCAGCGTTTGCCTTGGGCACCAGTGTGGTGATTTTTTTCCATGGTACGCTGACAACTTCATTGAGTCGGACATCCTTGTCCGGGTTTTGAGCTTGAAGCTTGGCGGTGCTGGATTGTTTGAGAATCAGGTGTTTGTGCAGTTCATGCGCCACTTGTAAAAAGCCTCCAACACCGTAAACCGCAGTTTGTTCATAGCTGACGGTTCGCGGGTCTTGGCCGATCGGTTGAACAAAGCCAAGCTTGCCATCGGGGTGGACATTTTGCACGAGGCGTTTCCAGCCTTTGACAACTGCCGGGAGGTAGGTCTTTTCGTCAAGGAAGCCGTTGTTCACTCCCCAGATAAAACCATAGGTAAAAAAGGCAGTTCCGGAGGACTCCGGGCTCGGGTAACTTGCGGGGTCTAACAGCGATGCTCGCCAAGACCCGTCGGCTTGCTGGATGGCTTTGAGTTTCGCTGCCATTTGCTTGAATTGTTCGATATACTTGGGGCGTGTCGGGTGATCATGGGGGAGGTATTGCAAAACGTGGCAGAGTCCGGCAAAGACCCATCCGTTGCCGCGTGACCAGAAGACTTTTTCTCCATTTTTTTCACGAGGTTCAAAGTACTTGGAATCGCGGAAGTAGAGTTGGCTCTCCTTGTCGTAGAGGTAGTCCGAGGTTTTCCACCAGAGTTCATCGAGTTTTTCGAGGTAGAGCTCATTACCTGTTGCCGCGTAGAGCATGGTGAGGGTTGGCGGAGACATATACAGAGCGTCGCACCAGGCCCATTCCCGCATATGGATGTGGTTGACCCAGAGTAAGGACTCATCGTGGGGTCGGTCTGCGAAGCGGAGCATGCCACGGCGTGTGGGCTCGAGCTGATGTGTCAGTTCGTCCCGGAGGTAGTGCCAGAGGTGGAGTTGGCCGACACAGTGGTCGTCACCAAAGTGGGGGCGGGGTCCGAGCTGGTAGTTGAGGTCGGCAGACACCTTGAGAAGCGCTTCACGGTATTTTTGGGCACCCGTTGTTTGGGCGTGGGCGAGCAGTCCGGTCCAGAGTGCTCCCTCGGTCCAGTCCCAGTCGGCTCGCTCGTAGGGGTTGGCGAGCTGCCAGTCGGCTACGGCACTGGCAACTTTCACAATCGTCTCAGGCTGGAGCTCGTCGGAGAAGGCAGGCTGAGGCGTAATTTCGGCCCATGCAGTGATGCTTGTACAGGTAGCTGCAATGATCGTGGTGAGTGTCTTGGGTGGTTTCATCTGGATAAAATACTGTGTGAGATTTAGTAAGGTGAGTTGTCTGCTAATAGGGGGTGCCTACGGCGAATGGGAGTTAATTCGCCCTACCTGTGACTCATGGAAATGGGTAAGCGTGGTGAGGATGGTAAGGGTGGCTAGCTATTCCAAGAGTTGAATGTTGAGATGGTAAAAGCGTTTTGTTGAATCGTTCTGGTCGATAAGGGTCAGGGTTTTAGAGTTTTTGTCGAGTTGGAAGTTAGATGATTGTGAGGAGATCAAGGTGTAGGGTGAGCCATAGATACTCGCAGCTACCTCGGTCCAATCGATGAGGTTGGTGCTTGTTTCCAAAATAGAGATCAGGGAGTGGCTTTCTGGGTGTGAAGGGAGAATAACATCACGGTTGCTTGTTGTGAGTAGTTGGTGTGGTTCCTGATGTTTGCTGGTGTGGATGTAGTATTCCAGCAGGTTGCTCAGACCGCTGTGGTTGTCATCATCGTCCGGTGATCCAGAGATGTTGTTTTGGGTTTTCCAATCGAGGTAGCTGGTTTGTTTGTCGCCAATTTTTGAGAGAATGCGCGTGTTGTAGTTGGTGTAAGTGGAATAGATACCTTTTAACCAGAGCAAGCTTTCACTACGTTGGTGGTTTTTGGGAACAAAGGGGCGGATGTTGTCCTCGCTGGAGTTTTGAGTGACGGACTCCCAGGAGAAGCTTAGGCCTCCATCGGTGGTGGTTCCTTTCCAAAGTTCGTAGCGTGAATCGGCGTTGAGCGGGACGTTGGTGGTGGAGCTTAGGTCAAAGGGAGAGGCGGCGTTACTGGAAATGTAAACGACGTTGGGACGTTCGGGGTCGATACAGATGCCGCCTGCATAGTCGTCTTCACGTTCATAGAGTGGTCGTCCCGCATGGGCGATAAAGCGTTTTTGCCATTCGGTGCCGGTCCACCGGGCGTAGTAATAGTAAATTCGGTCATGTTGCCAACCCGAGCCAGTGACGTTGTCCTTTTGGACAGTAAATGTGATGACTGGATCATTGTTCTTTTGTTGCTGGATGTCCCAGGTCCAGGCGCGGCCGCCGGGGATCCATTGGTTCGGATCGGTCTGGGCATCGGCGCTGTATTGATAGACGATGGTGCCATGTTGGCCGCTTGGGATATCATGAATGATGGGTGAATCACTCAGGGCTTTGATCACAGTGCCGTCGGTGTGGCGGATTTGACCTCCATGGATACGGGCGTGGTAGATTGAGTTGTTCTCATCCCTCGGGTGACCATCGGTATAAATGAAGTCGATGGCATTGGTGTTGTTTCCAGAATAGCGAACGTAGGGGCGGGTGCTGCCGTCACCGTTTTGGATGAGTACTTTGAGAGGTGTCCAATTGGTGCCGTTATCGCTGGAACTTGTCCAGTTAGGGTTCCATCCGGTGCCACGGGTGAAGGTGTAAAGCGTGTTGCTCTCTTCGCTCATGGCATAAGTGTTGGCATAGGAATGTTTGTAGTCGGTCCCGTGGGTTTGTTCGGTTCCCCAGTCGCTTAACTTGAGCGGGCTGTTGATGTCGGAAATACGGTAGAAGTAATGTTTGTCGGTGGAGTGGCGCGAGTACGAAGCAATCAGGTTGCCGTTCGGCAGTGCGTGCAGGGCGGGGTTGTTATGGTCGTCGCGTTCGGTGACGGAGCTGAGTTCGGCCTCGGAGTTGGTTCCGGTAGCGGGGTCGTGTCGGGTGACGGCGACCTTGCCGTTGCGTTTGACGTGGCCGACGTAGAGTTTGTCTTGGTGCCAGATGGCGCGCTCGTCATTGAACCAGGTCCAAACGCCGTCGCTGGTGATGAGTCCGGCTTCGGGTTCGGGGACAGTCACGGGAGTTCCATACGAGACGCCGTCGAACCAGCTGCGATTACTGGTGGTGGTTGCGTTGGTGTCGTCGATGTAGATTTGAATCTCTCCCGCAGCGTTGGCGTGGGTATTGGTGATGAATCCACGTAGTTGGTTACGGTTACTTCCGGAGACGCTGCTGAGTCCGAGGTTTTCGACGCCATTGGAGCTTGGTGTGAAGAGGTTGAGTGAGTCAGATGTCAGACCCGCTTGAAGTTGCCAGTTTGCATTGCTGGCACTTAAAAAATTGACGTAAACCGCGTATTCGGTGTTCGGGGTGAGACCGGTGATGGTGGTAACCAGCATGGCGGCATCGCCGTAACCGCCGGAAGCGCCATCTTTTTCATAGATGCCATTGTTGCCAGCGACGTCGAACCCAAAGCCTGCACGGAACCTCCAAAGCGCGTCACTTGTGGTGGCGGTAGTTGACCAAGGGTTAGGCGTTCCATCGATTGCCTGCGTATTGGAACTGTTGGCATCAACATAGGTTTGTGCGTTACCCGTGATGGGCAACAGTCCGAATAAGCTGAAGAACAAGGTAGTGGTTTTCATCGCAGGTTTACTGATTGTCTAAAAAAGGGTGCTGGCTATTCAGCCAACACCCTAGAGAAGAATGACTCGGTTTCAAGGTGCCTACTTGCGGCGGCGCAGAATGAGCGATAGTCCGCCAAGTCCAATAAGCGCAGCCGAGCTGGGCTCTGGCACGGTTTGGTAGCCTACGCCATCGTACCAGGTGCGGTCGTCGTTACCTGGGTTGTCATCGATGTAGATGGCAAGTTCGCCTGATCCATCAACAGCCACGTTGCCTAAATCAATCATAAAGAGGCGTCGGTTGCCCTCCTCGACCATGACGGTTCCTGCAAAGTCAGAAGCCTGTGTTTGTGTTCCTTCATTCCACAAATATTCGCTTGTGTTTCCGGATGCTAAGCCTGCGGCGAAGTCCCATTGGTTGTTGCCTGTAGGGTCATTCCCGTCAACCCATCCAGCAACCCAGTAGAAGGCGTATGCGTTGTATGTGCCGGCCGTGAGTCCAGAAATGGTGGTGCGTAGTTCAGGAGAATCTTCATCAGCTCTGGATGTGTAGATTTCGCCGCCATTGCCAAATACCGTACGGCTTCCCCAATGGCCATCGGTATCGGCTCCTCCTATGGGAGCGAAGGCTGAGCCATCTCCGAAGGTGGTGTTTGCCGTTGTGGCATCTACGTAAGTGATCGCAGCGTGGCCCGTGGTTGCCGAGAGAGCAGCCGCGAGTAGGCTTGATGTTATGGTCTTTTTCATATTGTTGTATAGGTTGGATTAAGGGTTCTGCTGTTTTGCCAGACAGGCTGAATGGCCATGAGAACAGCTGAAGCTTACAATGAACGTATTGGTTGATATAGTGTGAATGCGACATGTTGATTGACAAATTGGCTTTAAATTGGTATTTTTGCGGCATGATGGACGATTTTAGGCATTTGTTCCCCAACGGCAGTTGTGATCCGGGCATCATTGGTCCGGCGTATCACTTGCTTGAAAAGATGAGTGGTATCCGATTTGTGCTGAAGGATCTGGAGGGACGTTATCTTTACGTGAACCGTTGTTGGTTGGAGACCAATGGACTGAAAGAATTGGGCCAGGTCGTAGGTAAAACGGCGGCTGATTTATTCCCGGTTTGGCGGGCCGGGCGTTATCTTCGTGAGGATCAACGTGTGATCACGGAAGGGATGATTTACGACTACGAAGAGTTTTTACTCAACTCGGATGGTGAGCTTGAGCGGTGGCGGACGGTGAAAGCTCCCTGGATGGAAGAGGATGTCATCCGTGGCTATGTTAATATCGGAACCCGACTGGATTCCTTGGAGATTGAGCAGCGGAGTGATGAGATTCCAGATATTATCCGGATGGTAGCGAGCCGCGCTTGTGAACCGATCAGCATCGAGGAAATGGCCAAGGAATTCAATGTTTCAAAGCGAACGCTGGAGCGGAAGTTCAAGGAAGAGATGCAAGAAACGCTTGGCTCGTTCAGGCTCAAATGTCGAACCTTGCGAGCGAAGCGCATGTTGCGCGAGGGCAAGACGGCCGCAGATGTGGCTACGGCATGTGGGTTTTGCGATCAGAGCCATTTTTCCAAGGTGTTTAAAAAACAAATGGGTCAGAGCCCCAAGGCGTATCAATTATCTTTGTCACGAAAACGCAAGGAAGAGTGACATCGCGCGCTATTCAGGAAGGGGTGGCAGTTTGCCATTTTGGGCATCGATCATTTCTTGTGGCAGCGGCAACGTCTTCCAATCGAAGTTTTTCCAGCCGGATTTTTGGGCAATCTTTTGGATGCTGGATTCGGCATCATCATATCCAGCACGGATAGCGACAGCGAACCATTGGCAGGCAAGCCGAGGGTCTTTTTTGACGCCATTGCCATTGCGGTAAATGACACCGAGCGAGTTGGCTGCAAGGTCAATTCCGCGGGTGGCGCTACAGATCAGCCATTGGCGAGCGAGGGTGAGGTTTTGTTTTCCGCCGTCCCCGCGGTAATAGGAATTGCCGAGATTACACATGGATTTGGGGTTGCCGAGTTGAGAGCCTCGAAGATACCACTTTCTGGCGGTGGTTTTATTTTTTTTCACTCCTTCACCATTGGCATAAATATAGCCCATGTTGTGGGCGCCTTTTGGGTGACCTGCATTGGCCGCTTTAAGAAACCATTCACGTGCCTTGCTTAAACTTTTACTGACTCCTTCGCCGTGATCATACATGTAGCCGATGGCAAACATCGCTTTGTTGTTGCCTTTGTCTGCGGCCATTTTGAACCAGCGCATCGCTTGTTGGGTGTTTTTCTGCACTCCGTCTCCGCTTAGGTATAAACTGCCGACAGCATTCATGGAGTCGACCTGTCCTCGTTTGGCTAACATCATAAAGGTGGCAAAGGCTTCGGATGCGGGGATTTTATCCGCTTTATAGTCCGTGCGTGTCTGCAGGAAGAGTTGACTGTCCTTGCTGACTGGTTTCGGGACTTCCTGACGATGACTGGTAGTTGTGGGTGTGTAATCCTCACCAATGAGTCGGCAGACGTAAGCGAGTTGTTTGCCATTGAGCTGAGTAGCATCCCAGTCGGTTACTCCGTTTTTACTGAAGACCTCAACGATGTTGTTTTTAAAAACATCGGTAGCAGAAAAAATGGTGATGGTTAGGCGATAGCGTTTGCCTGGTTTGATCTCGTAGGATGCCTTGGTGAAGGGGATACCTTGGAATTGGAGCTTTTCCCCGGGAGTGAATTTTTGATCCAGAGTGGCGATCGCCTCTTCTTCCATGTATTGGGGGCCGTATTGGTCGACGATTAAACTGACCGCTAGCTTTTCATTGTTATCGTTGAGTTTTTTGAGGGCTGCGGGGCTGTATTCCATTTCTATGGAGAAGTGGGTATTGAACATCCCAGCGGCGGCCTTTTCAGCTGATGTGGATGCTTTGCTGTTTGTTTGTGGATTGTTATCTACCTGTGGGGATGGAGACTTTAAGGGAGTCAGCCACCGTTCTACGCTGGCACCTTTGTTGTGAAAGCGCAGCAGAGCGGTGCCACTTTGGTAGTCTCCAGCTTCCGTAAGGCTGGTGACTTGGGCTGTCACCAAACCTTTGTCTGAGACCTTGCCAAACTCGGACACCCAAATGCCAAAGGAATGATCTCCACCTTTCCAAGTGAATTGCTGAGCACGGCTTGATTCTAACATCAAGGCTCGAGAGGGAAGCCGTTTAAATACTCCATGTTGCCAGCTGAGAATCCTATAATAGGTCGCGGAGACATCACTTTGGGGGACGGGGGTGATGAGCTCGACAAATCCATCACCCGTGATGTCATGCAGCAGTTCAGGTAGTGAGATGCCGAAGTCGGATTCAAAGAAGGCATGCGCGTGTTCTGTGGATTCTGTTTTAAGGCTCTTCCAGAGGACGGACCCGTTGTCGTCTATGACAGAAAGCTGATAGAATTTGTTTGCTGTGGAAGATGGATAGGCCTTCCAGCGCATCATTTCCCATTTGCCATCGTTATCGATATCCGCGGAGAGTTCGTTTGCTGCCAGGGTGGGCCTTTTTGTCGGGGGGGAGACATCCATGTTGGTTTCACCGACATGCCTTGATTTCAGAAAGTCCGTTGTGCTGAGCCACTGATCAGAGATGGGGTTGAGCCATTGGGTGGTTTTTCTATCCGATGAAACGCGGAAGACCCCTATCATGGGTGAAACACCGAGGTCGAAACCTGATTCAGGACGGCGAATTTCACGGATTATAACGGATTTCCAGTTGGCATCAGTTTCAGACGAAAGGCTGATTCCCGGAGTGACTCCTTTGGGCATCGAGGCACTGAGTTGTTTGAACCAAGGTTGTGCCGTTACCCAGTCGTCGATGGCTACGGGTTTGTTTGGAATCGGAGCTTTTGGTGTGATGGGGGATTGAGGGTCCGACGATGGTTGAGGTTTTTTGTTTTGGGTTAAGCTTGGATCGATGGCTTTTTCTTTGACCGTTTCCAAGGTCCATTTTTGAGTGTCTGGAGCTAAGCTTAGCCGGCGCATAACGAGGTCGGTGTCGTCATTGGGCAGGAGGATGAGGCGCTGGACACCAGGGGAACCGTCTGACGGTTCGAACCGTAGAGTGACGGAAGGCTCCGTGCTTGGGATAGCGCTTGTAACAATGGGGGACGTTGCCGTGGTTTGAGAGAGGACCTTGTCACTGCTATCAAGTAGGGTGAGCGTGCCCGGGGTGTTGCACTGCACGGCGACTTCAGGTCCTGATGGTTCTTGGACTTTTCTAAAATCGGTGAGTTCGGGGGCTGTGGAAACATCGGCTTCTTTTTCGATGATGGCGGGAGAGGGGGCGTTGGTCTCGCTTGTTCCGTCGGTCGTGCTTCTATTGGTGTTGCTGGTGGTGTCCGCAGGGGCTTCGCTTGATCCGCTGTTACTGCGACGGGCGCTCCTCCTTTTTTCACATCCTATGAGGCTGATCATGAGGGCTGGGATCAGGGCGTAGGTTGCCGTCCGCTTCATGTGGGGTGAGTATTTCATAATCTTAAGTGTTGAGCTTTCAATCGAGCCAGATGGTGAACCTCTCCGTAGGTTGATCTGTTCGATCAGTTCCGTACTTTGTTTTTGCATAGTTCTTGCCTAGTCGAGGTCTCTTTTGTTCGAAATCCATACCGGCCATTCCGTTATAGATCCAACGGAAACCTGAAAGCCTTTTTCCCTCATTGTATGTGATGCACGATTCCATTTTTCCTGGAAGCCGGTTGTTAAAGTATTTGCAGACGCCGTGTTCTTTATCGTTTTTCCAGTTGGTATCGGCATAGAGCCACCCGTCGATGAAATGCTTGGAGTTTCCATCCTTTTTTCCATCTTTATAATGGGTGATTTCGGTTATCGATCCCAGCGACTGCTGCCGACGTGTTTCATAACGTATCCATTTCCCATGTTTTTTGCCATTTCGGTAGTGGCCTGTTTGATCTAACATGGTCCCGGTGTCGTAATCGTATTCGGTGTATGGGCCGTGCTGTAATCCATAAATTTGATAGATGTTGGTGTCCCAAGCTTCACCTTCAATGTAGTCACCCCTCGCTCGTTGCTCTCTGTAGTATCGATTGACCTCGGAGGCTTTGGCTCTGGCTTCTTTTCTGGTATACGCTTGAACGTCTTTACAGGTGAAGCGTTTCCAGACTTGTGGTTTTTCAGGGCTTCCTCGGTCGTTGATGATGACTTTGGTTCCTTTGAGGTTTGAAATGTTGATGGTCGCTTTATCCTCGGCTAAAAATGATCCAGTGAGTCGGTCACCCAGAACGACGGTGATGGTATCCGTTTTTACAGCCTCTGCACTGTAGCGGAATACCGGGGTTTGGGTGATGGTGCTGCTATTGCCAGTTTTCCATTGATAGTAATAATCCACCCCATCCTGTTGTCCTGTGACAGTGGCGGTGATTTCTTCATAATCACCTTCATAGAATTGGTAGCTTTCTTTTGATAGAGCGATGGATTCGGTTCCCTGTTTGAGGGTGATGGATCCTCTGATGACACGGCGGATCGTTCGGGTCATAGCCGTAAAGTCACCCGTAAGCCCCGTGATTCGAATCTCTGCCATAAGACCGACCGGATAGGTGTCCGGGACGGTAGGTAAGTTGATTGTCCACTTTCCGGAATCGGTCATTTTTGCAGATTTCAGTGAGCATCGGTACGTCGCACTGATCGTTGGCGTTTGTCCTGTGATGGAAGTGATTTCCGCGCGGATGCGTTCGACGGCACTGATGAGGCTGTCATCAAAGGCCACAGTCAACTCAATGCCTTCTTCCGGGGAGGTTCCCTTCGGGATCGGGATGGGTGAAGACGGATCGCTTTGTAAGCTGAGAGGCATAAAACGGAGGTCGGTTATTTTTTTGAGGCAACCATCCACCCTTTGCTGGAATGCCATGCGTTCCTGTTCGATGCGTTCTTTTTCGACGCGTGCTGCTTGATAATTTTTACGAGCTTCCGCGCTGATCGTTTTGAGGTAGCTGCCACCATCCTGAACCGCTTTGAGGGCGCGTTTGGAGTCGATGCCACCTTTTTTCAGTGACCGGAATAATCGTGTTTTGATTTCACTTTCAGCGGTTTTACTATTGTAGTCCAATGTGGCTTCTTTGAGTTCGCCTTCCCCCCAAGCGGAAACGGTGCGGTAGGGGGCGGTAACAATGTAGGTGACACCCGTTTTGGCTCCTTCATACATACCGACGCCGAGCTCTTTGGTGTTTTCCCACATGTACCATGATCCACCATCGGGAGCAGGACCGTCTTCGATGACCAGTTTGGGGGACTTGATTGTTTTGCCTTTGGCCCGGAGTTCGGCCGCTTTGGCTTCGAGCACTTCAAGGTTACCTGAGAGGATGGCGTCAGCGACATATTGTTTTGCCTCTTCTTTGGACATGTCTGCTTTACGGAATCTTAATTCCCACTGCGTAAGGTATGCCGTCATGTTGCTTTCGTTGGCATCTTTGATGCTTTGGGATGATTTGTAATAATCGACGCCTGAGGTGGCTATTTTTTCCGAGGTTCCAATGACCGTGCCAACGGGAGTCATATCGACAACGGTGCGAACGACATCTTTGAGTTCTGCTTTTCCTTCCTGGTAATCCTGGAGTTTTTTACAGGCATTTCCGATATCGGCGATGTCCATGATGTTGCCAAATCCATCGACTGCTTTCAGAGCCTTACTTTTGATTTTTGTTTTGATGTCTGGAGCGTCTGCGATGTCTACCTTGCGTGGTTTGGTTTTGCCTGATGTGTGAGGGTCGCTTGTGGCGTTGGTTTTTCCTGTGGATGGCTCGGCGGCCATTTTTTGTTTTTTTGGTTTGGCTCGGAATTCATCATTGGCCGCTTTGGTGGCTTGCATTTTACTTTTGGAGTCGATGAGTTCCTCGCGTATTCTTTTTGCTTTGTTTTCTAAATCTGACTGTAGTTTTTTTCGGCGTTCCGCTGTAGCGGGGGTGTCCTTCATTTGTTTGACTTTTTTCAGGTTGGCCTCGGCGGTGTCGAGCTGTTGTTTTTTCGCTTTCAGCTCATCTTTTGCGCGGGCGTAGGTTTTTTTCTCCGCCTGAGTCATGATATCTTTACTGGCTTCACGGATGCGTCCGGCTTCAGCGGGGTCTTTGATTTTGGTGCGCCGCTCTTTGATTTGCTTGAGTTTTTTGCGGAACCCCTCAGGGGTATCATCGATGCCGTTGCGTTTTAAAATTTTCTGTAGTTCGTCATCCGAAACATCTCCCATATCGAGCGTTTTGTTGGTGCTCTTGACCATGGTTTGCATGTTGTCCGGGTTCTCGACGAGCTGCTTATTAGAAGAAGTGTGTCCATCGCTGGCTTTTTTCATGTGGTCCTGCACCTCCACGTAATCGGTGCCTGCTTGTTTGCTTCCTTCCGCTCGGTTTCTCATGCGCTCGGACATAAAAATCTCATGGTTTCGAGCATCCACTTGGTTTTTGATATGATGAAATTCGGTTCCCACATCGGCCTTGACTCCTCCTTTGTGGATGGTGAGGTCAAAGTCACCTTGAATTTCCAAGGTTCCTGCGTTGTTGCTGACCTTGAGGTCATCGAGCCCCATATCACTGAGGGTTTCTTTGACTTTCTGAGCTGTCCGTGTCCCGCCTTGGGCATCGAGATCACTTTTCATGCCCGAGTGGGCTGGGTCATCAATCTTGGTGCCGAGTGAGGCTTCGATCCGATCGCTGACCGCTTGTTTTCCCCTGCCTGCTCGAGCATTGGCTTCGTCGATCAGGACGTTGTGCACTTGATTGCGTTTGGCCGCCAATACTTGAGATTCTGCACGATGGAGTTTAGCTTCCTTTTGTCGGTAGAAGTCTTTGTGCTTTTGGGACATGGGAGAGGCATCGATTTCCTTGAGTCGGTTGTTATAGCGCAGCTGTTCTGCATCCCAGCGGCATTGCACTTCCTTCCAAAGGTTGCCTACGGCCCAGAGTTCTTTCTCTGTATAGAGAACTCCGGCACTGACAGGTAGAATGGTCAGCAGTGTGAATAGAACGACGATGGCTGATTGATGTCTTTTGAGCGGGTGAGCCAATGGCATTAAAATTCTCATTTTAAAAATGAAAGGTTAGGATCAATGATTAACTCTTTCTTAGAGATGAGACAATAAAAAAAGACTGCCCACTTGAAAGGAATTCAAGTGGGCAGGTGTGTGATGATTTATATGGAAGATGGAGGTTATTTAACGCCGAACTTTTCGAATGTGGGTTCTAACTTGTCCATGCGCTCTTTGAAGTTTTTCATAATCGGCTTTAGCGTTTCCATTACTTCAGTATTGTCTTTGAAGGATTGGAAAGACTCACTGAGCTTTGTATCGAGCTCGGACTCGACTTTATCCATTTTTTCTTTGAGCTGCTTTTTCTCTTCCGGGCTGGGGTCTTCGAGTTTGTCGAAGCGTGCGGCCAAGGCTTCTAGTTCTTCATAGATCGTGTCTATTTTTTCTCCCGCTTGAGTAGCGGATTCTTTGTCTTTAACTGCAGCCAAGGTATCGGCAAAGCGATGCATGATGTCGGTCATTTCATCGGTGAGGGATTCGGCTGTATCAACCGACGCGGCTTCAGAGCTCGAGTCATTTGATGAGCTCCGCTTTTTATCTTCACATGAGACAAATAAAGAAGAGCATAATCCGAAGATTGCGAGGTAGAGGAACGTTGTTATTTTCATAATGTTGTATGGGTGAATGAGTAGAGCAGGATTAGATTTGAGTCAGGATAAATCCTAATGCCACGAGTGCTCCAAGCTTTTCATGTGAGCAGCCTTTGGCAGCGATGACGAGTAGTCCGAGGGAAACCAGTGATAAGCCGGTGAAACGCATCATGCTGATCAGCCAAATGCCGCTTTTGGCATCCACGCGTTCAGCTTCGGCTTCGAACCGAGCATCAACGAGCTTCTCTTCTTTAAGCACCTTGATCTCTTCGCGTAGTTCTTTTTTCTCGGTGGCATCATCGGAGTCAGCAATGACTCGTTCGATATCTTTGATCTCAAACTGTATCGCATCGATGTCTCCAGCTGCATCTCGTTCTGCGGCTCTTTTCCACGTGAGGGCACTTTGGCTAATGAGCAGAATGATGATTCCGATGAAGAGAACGGCGTAACGCATGAGAGGGTTGCCGAGGGCGAGTGTGGTTTCTGTTTTTTGGTCCATAGTTGTATTTAGGGTGATGATTGCACTGTGCATATTTTGCTCTTTAAGGCAATCTAAAACTTGATTTCAATAGGTAGAACCCCTTTTTTGGAGGGCATCATCATGGCATTCGACTGTTTCAGCTGATCAGCGATTGAGGTCGCTTTCATTCTTTTTCTTACCTGGTGGTGTGACATCGAGGCGGAGCCTCACCTCGATACTTTTAGATCGGTCATGCCCGGAGTGGCACATAATATAGAGCATCATGTACTTTCCTTCGACCTTCGAGACAGGGAAGGACCTATCGAAAGACTTTTTGAATGAGTCCGCTGTTTGATGTTTGTAGTCTTCCCAGTATATACGACTTTGTGGCGTGCCGTCAGGGCATATAACGACCGAGCTTTTGCCGAAGCGCCCTTCACCTTGGCAGACGCCCTTGACGGATAAACGATCTTCGGTAAACACACCCTCCAAGTGGAGTTGCGAGCCATGAAGGGTGCCGCCTTTGCCCTTGTCGCTTCGCCAAACCGAGGTCACGCGAAAGCCGGACAGGTTAAGATGGACTTCGGCTGAACCATTTTTGACCATGGTGGGGTAGACTTTTCCTACTGCCGCTAGAGGCTCTTGATTTTTCGGGTTCTCGCTCATCCAGATGGATCCGTAGGCGTTTCTTATCCTGCCGTCGGCATCGGTCACTCGAACCGCTAACCCGTAGGCTCCTGGCTCCTTCGGCGTATCAAAAGCGAATGTGATGGTTTGAGGTTTTTGAAGTGGTCCGTAGAAATCTCCCTGCACATCATAGGGAGGTGTGCCTCCGGTGATCGTAAAGCCAGCTTCACCTTGCTGGCCGAGTTGAATATGGGGTGTGGCAATGATCAGGCGAACATCGAACTCAGCTTTTTCTTTGGCTTCCTTTTCTCTCCTCCTTTTGATTTCCTCGTTAAATTGATGAATCCGGGCGAGGTGCTTTTTTTCACCGAGAGATCGGGCCTCAGCAATCGCCTTCTTTTTTGCCTTTTCCGCCTGACTGATTTTAGTTTGCAGGTCGTAGCTCAGAGCATTTAAATCAGCAATCGCAGGGTCGCCCGCTCCTTGCCGTTTTCTGGTGAAATCATAGAGCCCCTTGTTCAACTCTCGAGCACGTTCGTAATCGCCCTTGGTTACGGCCTTGTGAATTTTATGTAGCAGTTCATTAGCCAAACGTACTTCGTTGGCTTTCCAATTTTTTACGGTTTGATTGGCTTCTAGTTTGGCATCCCAAGCGCTCAGGCCATCTTCTATTGCTTGCTGAACATTGTTGCCTGTCCAGGTCGCCAAGAGGCCGACGCCAAAGCCTCCGATAGCTCC
This sequence comes from Oceaniferula marina, assembly GCF_013391475.1. NCBI lineage: Bacteria > Pseudomonadati > Verrucomicrobiota > Verrucomicrobiia > Verrucomicrobiales > Verrucomicrobiaceae > Oceaniferula > Oceaniferula marina. Next base: position 971,094 of record NZ_JACBAZ010000002.1, read on the forward strand.
GACTCCTATTTGCCCTCCAATGTAACTTGCTCCAAGTCCCAATTCTGCTGAAATGGTCGCCCCGATGACTTGGTATTGGGCTTCACTAGCTTTACCTTCTCCAGTGTAGGCAACATAGATGACGTCGCCCATTTTTTTGATTTCCCAAATCGATGTGAGTTTCATGGCTGTTTTATCGGCCTTGACGATTTTGGACACCCGGTCTTTCACCGACTGGGTCGCGTGTTGAGCTTCGACGGCTCCATTGGCCCAAGATGCCGGGACCATTCGATAGCCGTATTTTTTCCCTTGAGCGGCGATGACTTGATTTGAGACGCCCCAAGATAATTTGGGCCCGGCCGGCTTGAGTTGATAAATATTGCCGAGGGAATCTTTTACATACTGTATGGCCACCCCTGAGGCCGTGTCCTTAAAAACCTGGAGGTGGAGATCTTTTTGTGGGTCAGGCGGGGCGGCGCTGATGGGAGCTATGAATAAAAAAAGAAGGGGCACGAGACAAACTGAGTGGGATATCTTCGCTTTCATCTTATTGTTAGGTTGTTGGTTTGCGGTAGAGGCCAAGCATTTGCTAGGGCTCAATTTTTTTGCCAATCTTATCTGCGAAGGCTCGAAGTTTGGTGTTGTCGGGGTGGTCTTTTGCTACGGCATCCAGCACGGCGTAGGCTTCTTTGTATTTTTTCTGCCCTATGAATGCGAGACCCATATACCAGCGGGCTTTCAAGTCCTGAGGCTTGGCTTTTACAGCCTGTTGGCTGGCTTTGAGGGCGAGGTCGTAATTTTCTTGATCCAAGGCGTCAGAGGCTTGGGTGATCAGTTGCTCGAAGGGTGGTTGTTTGACGGCTGGTTCCTTGGGGGCTGATTCTTTGTCCTCGGGCTCTTTAAACAGAGGTTCTTTGGCGGCCGTTTTTTTACTCTCGGGATCTTTAAACAGAGGCTCTTTACTCACGGGTGTTTTTTCAGAAGGGGCATCGGGTGTTTTGGCCTGGGGGCTACTGGGCATCACGGGTGGTTGGACCTCCTTTGGCCAATGATACCATTTCATAAAGAGTATCGGATTCGGGTTGCGAAAATAACTCGCATTGAGTGGGACATCAGCACCTTGGGATTTAAGAAACAAATGAAGGACCTCAAGGTAGAGTGTTAAGCCTTGCTCATAGGCTGCTGAGACTTTCTTTAAATCAGCTTCGAATCGCTGGAGTTTTTCTGCGCCTTCTTTCTGAGCTTTCGATTTGAAGGCTTCCCATCGAGGAGCTGCAGCGGGTGTCCAGGTTTTTGGATTGGAACTCCAGCTGGCAAGTTGGCCTGCCTCACCCTGAATGGCGTGTGCTGCGAACCATTCTGGTGGTGCGTTCGCAGGGAAATCCGAGCATTTTATCCGGAGGGTTGCCGCTGCCCAGGCTTTTTTATTTTCTTGATAGAAAACAGCAACGACCATTGGGTTGGGATAAGATCTCCTGTAGTTCAGGTTGGTGTTACGCACGACGTACGTTTTCATCTTCCACGGTCCAGCTGTTGAATTGCCCACAAAAAAGCCGTTTTTTTCTGCGGCTTTTTTGTCGAGTTCAGCAATGAATTCTTTACCAGCCTTCGCAAATTGTTCTTTCTCGAAGTTATAGGCGGTTGGTGAGAAAGCCCGCTGGGATAGCTTAACAGATAGATTGATCTTCGATTTGGAGATGCTGGTAGAGCTCCAGTAGTATTGGAGGTGCCACGGATTGGAGACGTCTTTCCAGCCCGTCGGGGCTACTGGGTGGGGCTGCGAGGTGAGATCCGGTGATTTTACCTTTGCTTCCTCAGCGATACAAAAGAGGTTTGTGACTCCTAGCAAAAAGATAGCGACTAAAGCAATGTATAAAATGTTAGATTGCTGCTTTTTAAGTGGGACGTGCGAGTTCATGGTTTTAGGGTGGGATAACAGGTATAAAATCAAGAATACCTTACTTGCTCCTATAGATATCTTTCCATTTATAGCAAGCATATTCGAAAGCTGAGTCATATACAGGGCGAATACACCAGGGACTAATACCATTTGATCAGTTAAATTGGCTGAATGGCACTGAAGGTTTTCGATTTTAACTAGGCGCAAGGAAGGCGCATAGCGGGCTATGCAACCGACGCGCAACAACGGTAAAATCTAAAAGATTCAGTGCCCCCTTGC